>JAOPZW010000236.1 GCA_025963905.1 Solirubrobacterales bacterium
AGCGTGCCGATGCCCTCGACCTCGGTCTCCACGACGTCGCCCGGCGCCAGGAAGCGCGGGGGATCCATGAACGCCCCGCATCCCCACGGCGTGCCCGTCAGCATGATGTCGCCCGGCTCGAGCGTGAAGCTGTGCGAGCAGAACGAGATCAGCTCCGCGACGCCGAAGATCATCTCCGCGGTGCTCGAGTCCTGCACGACCTCGCCGTTGACCCGCGTCCGCAGCGCCAGGCTCTGCGGGTCGCCGATCTCGTCGGCGGTCACAACGACGGGCCCCAGCGGGCAGAACGTGTCGAGGCTCTTGCCGCGGACCCACTGGCCGTCGCCGAACTGGACGTCGCGCGCCGACACGTCGTTGGCCACCGTGTAGCCGAAGACCGCGCCGAGCGCGTCCGCCGCCGACACCCGCGACGCGCGCCGTCCGATGACCACGCCGAGCTCGACCTCCCAGTCGACCTGCTCGGTGATCTCGCGGTCGATCCGGATCGCGTCGTCGTGGCCGATGACCGACGAGCGCAGCTTGCTGAAGACCAGGGGCCGCACCGGACGCTCCATGCCGGTCTCGCGGATGTGGTCGAGGTAGTTCAGGCCGATGGCGACGATCGTCGCGGGGCGCAACGGCGCCAGCACCCGCGCGCCCGGGGGCGCGGGCTCGCCGTCGGCGGCCGCGCGGCGCAGGTCGTCGAGGGTGCTCCCCGCGACGCTGCCGACGTCCGAGCCGGCGCCGCCGGCGAGCAGGCGAAGGCCGTCGCCCTCGGCGACGGCGAGGTGGGGCGAGCCCTGGATGTCCAGCGTGGTCAGTCGCATGCGGTCTCCCGAAAGTGGTCAGACCAATATATCCTGCGTGTCGTGAGCGCGATTGCCGGAGGCGAGCTGGCCGGCCGTGTCGCCGCCTATGCGCTCGAGCATGGGCTGCGCCCCGGAGACCGCCTGCCGGCCGAGCGCAGGTTCGCCGAGCTCCTCGGCGTCTCGCGACCCGCGCTGCGCGAGGCGACGCGCCGGCTCATCGACCTCGGCGTGGTCAAGCCGCGGCTCGGCGCCGGCACGTACCTCGCGGAGGTCGACCTGTCAGAGCTGACCGAGGTCCGACTGCAGCTCGAGCCGCTCGCGGCGTCGCTCGCAGCAGGGCGCAGCTCGGACGAGGATCTGCGGGCGCTGAGCGACCTCCTCGATGCCCTGCGCGCGCGCGTAGGCGACGCCGCCCGCTTCGCGGATCTCGATCTCGATCTGCATCGGCACCTCGCGACCGCGTCTCGCAACCGGGTGCTGATCGGGTGCCTGCGGGACCTCGACCAGATGCTGCGCCTCTCGCGCCTTCGGACCGCCGCAGACCCGGCCACGCGCCAGGCCACGCTCGGGGAGCTCGAGGCGCTCGTCGACCGCGTGATCCGGCGCGATCCGCCCGGAGCGGCCGCCGCGATGCGGTCGCATCTCGAGAGCATCGCGGCGGCGGTTGCCGCCGCCGGCGCCTAGGCCGCGCCTGCCACGCGCGCCCGGGCGACGATCGCCTCGGCGCCGTCGGTCCACGGCTCGCCGTGGCCGACGAGCACCGTGCGCGCGCCGGTGGCGGCGAGCGCGTCGAGCGAGCGCAGGTTGCGCTCGCTGTCCGCCGTCGCCGCCCGGGCCACGAGACGCGGACCCGTGCGGCCCGTGTACGGGTCGAGCGTGACGACCGCGTCGCCCGCGATGACGGTGTCGCGATCGGCGAGGTGAAGCCCGCAGCTTCCGAGCGTGTGGCCCGGCATGAAGACGACCCGCGGCGAGCCGGGGATCGGCAGCACGCCGTCCGTGTAGCGGATGACCGAGCGCACCGGCCGCGGCCAGAACGCCCGCGCGCGCACGAACGCGGCCACGATCGGCAGCGCGCCGGGCTGCGTCGCCAGGTAGTACGACCGTGGCCGCTCGTGCGAGTACTGCATGGGATGGCGCGTGAGCGGCACGTCGTTCTCGTGCACGTAGACCGGCACGTCCAGCTCGGCTCGGGCGCGCTCGGCGAACCCCACGTGGTCGAAGTGGGCGTGCGTGAGCACGACGGCGGCGACGTCGGCCTGCCCGCGCCCGAGGCGGCGCAGCGCGTCGAGCAGGGACTCCCAGGACGCGGGCACGCCGGCGTCCACGACGGTCAGCCGCCCCTCTGCCTCCATCGGGTACCAGGTAGTGTGCGCATCCTCGATCCGGTGGACTCCCGGGGCGACGTTGGCGTGGAACATGGAGGACCGATACCCGACGACCGCCGGGCACGAGCGGGAGCTGTCCGTTCCCGACGGCCGGGTCAGCCCGCGAGCTCGCGCGGCACGATGGTGAGCTTGCGCTCGAGGCCGCCGCGCAGGAGCGTGATCACGACGCGGGTGTCGATGATCTCGTCCTCCATGAGGCGCTGGACGTCCTGAACGCCGGTGAGGCGCCGCCCGTCGAGCTCGATCAGCAGGTCGCCCGCCCGCAACCCCGCGAGCTCGGCCGGGCTGTCCGGGACGACCTCGGTCACCTCGACGGACGCGTCGTCGCCCCACTGCTCGCGGGCACGTGGTCCGAGCGGCCTGGGAGCACCGGCGATGCCCAGGTACCCCCGGCGCACGCGGCCTTCGGTCATGAGCGCGCCGATGACGCGGCGCGTCGCGCTGTTGATCGGGACGGCGAGGCCGAGCCCGACGCCGGCCACGGCGGTGTTGACCCCGACGACGAAGCCGGCGGAGTCCGCCAGCGCCCCGCCCGAGTTGCCCGGATTCAGTGCGGCGTCGGTCTGGATGACGTTGTCGATCGTCCGCAGCGTGGTCCCCGCCCGGGCCGGCAGCGAGCGCCCGAGCGCCGACACCACGCCCGCGGTCACCGAGCCCGCGAAGCCGTGCGGGTTGCCGATCGCGATCACGAGCTGCCCCACGCGCAGGCGTTGCGCGTCGCCCAGCCGCGCCGCGGTCAGCCCTCCGTCCTCGGTGCGCAGGATCGCCAGATCGCTCAGGCGGTCGCTGCCGACGACGGTGAAGGCGAGCTCGCGACCGTCCGTGAACGAGGCGCGGCCGCCATTGCCGGCGCCCCGGCGCCCGGTGACGACATGGGCCGAGGTGAGCAGGAACCCGTCGGGGGTCAGGACGACCGCGCTGCCGGCGCCCGAGGGCACCTCGCCGCGCTGGACGCGGCGCATCACCCGCAGGCTGCCGACCGACGGGGCGAGCGCCTCGGCCACGTCGACGACCGCGCGCGAGTAGGCGTCCAGGGCCTCGGCGTCGCGATCGAGCGTCTGTGCCATCACGACCCTTCCTGACCGGCGTCGAACGACACACTCAGCTCGCGGCGGTCGGTGCCGCGCAGGACGGTGAGCGTCAGGGCCTTGGACGCGCCGGCGGCGTCGAGCGCCGCGTAGAGGTCGTCGACCGAGCGCACGGGATCGCCCCCCGCTTCGACGATCAGGTCGCCGCGCAGCAGCCCCGCGGACTGGGCCGCGCCGGCGTCGTCGACCGCCCGGACGAGCAGGCCGTCGTGCTCGGGCAGTCCGACCGATGCCCGCAGGCGGCGCGCCAGCCGCGGGGGCGCCAGCACGACGCCCAGCCGCGGGGGCGCCGTCGCCTGTCCGGCGATGAGGGCCCGGGCGCGCTCGCGCAGCGCCGACGCCGGCCAGGCGAGCAGCAGGCCGCCGCGCTGGCGCACGGCGTTGAGCCCCAGGAGCCGTCCCTCGGTGTCGACGAGCGGGCCGCCGCCCGCGCCACGCGGCAGCGGGGCGGTGTGCTCGAGGACACCGTCGATGAGGCGGCCGCGGGGGCCCCGCACCGATCGCGGCGCGGCCGACAGCGCGCCGGCGGTGACACGCAGGCCCTGCCCGGCCGGGTCCCCGAGCGCGATCACCGGTGAGCCGATGACGAGCTCGGCGCCGTCCGGTGCCCACGCGACGGGCTGCGCGCCCTCGGTCGAGACGGCGACGACGGCGAGGTCGACGTCCCAGTCGGTGCCGAGCACGTCGCCGTCTGCGCGCCGGTCGCCGCCGAAGCGGACCTCGACGGCCGCCGCGTGCAGGTTGCGCGCGAGCGTCAGGACCCGATCGGTCTCGACGACCACGCCGGAGCCTCCGCGCGCACCGGACCCCAGTCCGATCACGGAGCCCCCGATCTGCTGGGCCAAGCGCTTGACGATGTCCTGATCCATAACGAGTGACTTGCGTCTTGCAAGCAAGTATAGTCACAGCCGCGATGCCCGCTGCTCTCGCCCTCCAGGAGGAGTCACGCGCCGGTGACCTGGCGGCCCTCGACGGCGCGCTGGCCGCGCTCGGGGACCGCTGGTCGCTGATGCTCGTCGCGGCCCTCCTCGACCGGCCCGGGCGCTTCGGCGAGCTGCAGCAGCGCCTGCCGGGGATCGCCCCCAACATCCTCAGCGCGCGTCTGCGCTCGCTCGAGCAGCTGGGCGTCCTGGTGGCCGAGCCCTACAGCCGGCGCCCGCCGCGCTTCCTCTACGAGCTCACCGCGCTGGGGCAGGAGCTGTCCGGGCCGGTGCGCCTGCTCGCGGACTGGGGCGCCCGCCACGCCGGGGGCCACCCCGAGGCGGGGCCGCGCCATGCGGCCTGCGGCACCGCGCTGGAGGTCCGCAGCTACTGCCCGACCTGCGACGCCGTCCTCCACGCCGAGGGCGACACCGAGGACGCCCTGTACTACGCCTGATGCGCTTCGGGCGCGTCTCCCTCGAGCGCCGCGCCCGGGAGCACGTAGCGTGCCGTCGCCGCATCGGGCCGGGCCGCATGCTCGCGGGCGGCGTGCAGGCCCCGGCCGGCGACGGGGGCGGCCACGGCCTCGGGCCGCCCTCCGTGGCCGAGGATCCAGGCCTCGACGGCGGCGAGGTCCGAGCCCTCGGCGCGCAGCGCGGCCCGCTCGATCACCCGGTTGCCCGTCTTGTCCGGGCGACCGAGCCTCAGGAGCAGGTTCCGGATCTCGGCGTCTTCCATGGCCGGAAGGTACTCCGTCTCGGGCGTGGAGTGTCCTAGTCCAGCCCGGCGAGCTTGCGCAGCAGGGCGCGGAGCTGCCGGCGCTCGGCCCCCGTGAGCGGCGCGAAGGTCTCGTCACCCACGGCACCGGCGAGCTCCTTGGCGCGTGCGAGGAGCTTCTGACCCTGGGGGGTGAGGTGCACCGTGCGCTTGCGCCGGTCCTCGGGGTGCACCCGGCGCGTGGCGAGGCCGCGCTCCTCGAAGGCGTCGAGCGTCGCCACCATGGTGCTCGAGTCGACCTGCGTCGCGTCGACGATCTCCTGCTGCGTGATCCCGGGCCGCTCGGCGATGATCGTCAGGACGCCGAACTCGCGCGGGTGCAGGCCGATATCCGCAAGCACCGCGCCGAAGCGCGCGCGCGAGCGCGCGCCGACCCAGTTCAGGAGGAAGCCCGTGTATTGACCCAGGGCCTCCGGCGGGCGGTCGCCACCAAGCATCTTCACACAAATAATACGCGCAACGAATCGTTCGTGATACAAACGATTCTATGAGCACCGTCACCCGCTGGGTCCTGGCCCACCGCCGCCTCGTCGTCGGCTTCTGGATCGTGCTGACCGTCGTCGGGATCGGGACGTCCGGCGCGGCGACCAAGGCGATGAAGCAGAAGTTCTCGGTCCCCGGCCGCGAGGGCTGGGAGACCAACCAGGCGATCGCCCGCGCCTACCACGGCACCGGCGGCAACGGCGCGCCGCTCGTCCCGGTCGTCACGCTGCCCGCCGGGCGCCCGGCCTCCGATCCACAGGTCCGCGCGGGCCTGCGCGACATCGAGCGACGGATCACCCAGGCACTGCCCGGGTCGCGCGTGGCGGGCTACGGGTCCACCGGCGACAAGAGCTTCCTGTCGGCCGACGGGCGCACGACCTTCGTGGTCGCCTATCCGCCGCCGGATCCCAGTCAGCCCTTCGGCGACAACCCCAAGGCCGAGAAGAAGGCGCGCGCCGCGCTACGCGGCATGACGGTCGCCGGGGCGCCCGTGCACCTCTCGGGCTTCGACGCCCTCAGCAACCAGAGCGGCGGCGGCTCCAACGGGCCCGGCGTGCTCGTCGAGGCGCTGCTCGGCGGCTTCGGCGCCCTGCTCGTGCTCGGCTTCGTGTTCGGCTCGCTGCTGGCGCTCGTCCCGCTCGTGATGGCCGTCACGGCGATCATGACCACGTTCCTGGCCGTCTACGCGCTGACGACGGTCACCGACGTCTCCCCCATCGTGCAGTTCCTCATCGCGCTCATCGGCCTGGGCGTGGCGATCGACTACTCGCTGCTCATCGTCGTCCGCTGGCGCGAGGAGCGCGCCCATGGCCGCGAGGGCGACGAGGCGATCGTCCGGGCGATGGAGACCGCGGGGCGCGCGGTCGTCTTCTCGGGCACGACCGTGGCGATCGGCCTGCTCGCGCTCGTCGCGCTGCCGCTGCCGTTCCTGCGCAGCGTGGGCTACGGCGGCATGCTCATCCCGCTGATCAGCGTCGCCGTCGCCCTCACGCTGCTGCCCGTCGTCCTGCATTCGCTGGGCAACCGGCTGGACTGGCCGCACCGGCGCACGGACGACCGGGCGTCGCGCGCGTGGACGCGCTGGGCCGAGGGCGTCGTGCGCCGCCGCTGGGTGGCGGCGGCCGGCGCCTGCCTCGTCCTGGCGGCGCTCCTCCTGGCCGCGACCAACCTCCATCCCGGCCTCTCGAACGCCGACACGATCGCCAAGGCGGGCGACGCCAAGGCCGGGCTCGTCGCGCTCGAGCGCTCGGGCGTCGGCTCCGGCGCCCTGCTGCCCGACGAGGTGCTCGTCCGCGGCTCCTCCCCCGACGGCGTCGCGCGTGCGGTGGCAACGGTGCCGGGGATCCACGGCGCGACGGCTCCGCCGGCGTGGCGCGCGGCCGGGACCGCGATCGTCGAGGTCTTCCCGACGCCCGACGGCTCCTCCCAGGCGGGGCGCGACCTCGTCGGGCGCGTGCGCGCGGTCGCCCACGACCAGGGGCCCGGCGTTCGCGTGGGCGGCATCCAGTCCCAGAACGACGACTTCATCAAGGCCGTCTACTCGAACTTCCCGCTGATGATCGCGCTGATCGGGATCATCACGTTCATCCTGCTCGCCCGGGCCTTCCGCTCGCTGCTGCTTCCCGCCAAGGCGGTGCTGCTCAACGTCGTGAGCGTCGCCGCGGCATGGGGCGTCCTCGAGCTCGTCTGGCAGCAGGGCCACGGCTCGCACGCGATCTGGGGCATCGCCGCCACCGGGTCGGTGACGGCGTGGATCCCGCTGATGGTGTTCGCGTTCCTGTTCGGCCTGTCGATGGACTACGAGGTCTTCATCCTCGCCCGCATGCGCGAGGAGTACGACACGACCGGCTCCACCGACGAGGCCGTGGTGCGCGGCATCGGGCGCACGGGACGACTGGTCACCAGCGCCGCGCTCATCCTGTTCCTCGCGTTCGTCTCGCTCGCCTCGGGGCCCGAGACCGACATCAAGGTCCTGGCCACGGGCCTCGCGGCGGGCATCCTGCTGGACGCGACGATCATCCGCGCGCTGCTCGTGCCCGCGGTCGTGTCGCTCTTCGGGCGCTGGAACTGGGTGCTGCCCGAGAGGCCCGCGCGGCTGCTGCGCGTCGAGCCGTCGCGGCCTCCGCGCCCCGCCGCCGCGACCGACGCGGCGTAGCCCCGCCGCCCAACAAAAGAAGGGACCGCCGCCCGGAGGAGAGGTGGGCAGCGGTCCCGGTTCTGTTGCGATGCAAAGCCCGAACGCGCGGGGCTGGGTCCGGTCCCCATATGAGGCGCTCGAGCTGCCTCCAGTGTCCACGAGGATGCTTGCCGAGTCAACTAAGTGGCCGATCTCACGAAGTCCGTCGCGGGCTGCCGGCGGGAACCCCGTCAATCAGCCGTCGTCCTGGCGGAACGCCCAGCGGATCTCCTCGATGCTCAGGCCGCTGGCCACGCACGCCAGGAGCTTCATGCGCGCGGCCTGTGGGCTGAGGAATCCGACCGGGATGATCGCCGTCTCGCGCAGGTCCTGCTCCGAGCCGGGATAGCCGTAGGTGCCGCTGAGGACGACGCCGCGCTCGGGCCGGCAGTAGGCGACCACCGGAATGTGCTCGGCCGCGTGCGCCCAGAGCTCGAGCAGGTCGGGGTGCAGATGCCCCGCGCCCAGCGTTCCGATGACGACGCCGTCGGGGTCGGTGCCCAGCGCGGCGCGGGCGAGCGTGCCGTCGTCCCCGGACGCGGTCGGGACGATCAGCACGCGCCGGTCCAGCGCGACGGGATCCAGGGGCGGGTTGCGCGGCAGGCGCGACCAGAACGTGGGGTGACCCTCGGTGACGCGCCCCAGCGGTCCCGTCTGGGGGCTGGAGAACGCGGTCAGGGACGTCGTGTCCGTCTTGCGGGCGCACCGCGCGTGGTGGATCTCGCCGCCGAACACGACGAGCACCCCCATCCCCGCGGCCTCCTCGCTGCGCGCGACGCTCACGGCGTCGAGCAGGTTGGCCGGGCCGTCGGCCCCCGGGGCCGACGCGGGGCGGATCGCGCCGGTGAAGACGATCGGCGCGGCGGCGTCGTGGATGACATCGCACAGGAGCGCGGTCTCCTCCAGCGCGTCGGTGCCGTGCGTGACGACGACGCCGATGCCCCGCCTGGCGGCGTCGCGAGCGGCACGGCAGACGCGCAGCTGGTCCTCCAGGGTGAGGTGCGCGCTGGGCAGGCTGACGATCGTCTCGGTCTCGATGTCGACGACCTCGGTGAGCTCGCGGACCACCGCCAGAAGCCCGGCGGCGTCGAGCTCGACGGTCGCCCCGCCACGACCGGACATGGCGATCGTGCCCCCTGCGCCGAGGATGCGAACGCGGCGGACGGGCGGGCTCGTCGAGGTCTGGACCATGACACAACCCTACGCAAGGCGTAGATGTTGCTAGCCTCCACGGATCAGGTCGGGCCAGAAGGCCCGGCAAAGCAGTGCCCAGCGCCCGCAGTCGTTGCAACAAAGCTTCCTCCGCGTTCGCAGTGCACATTCGCCGTGGAGGACAAAACATGGCTACAGGAACCGTCAAGTGGTTCAACGACGACAAGGGCTTCGGCTTCATCACGCCGGACGACCAGGGCAAGGACCTGTTCGTGCATCACAGCGCGATCAACGCCCAGGGCTTCAAGTCGCTGGCCGAGGGCGCCAAGGTCTCGTATGAGGCCGAGTCGGGTCCCAAGGGCCCCAACGCCGTCAACGTGACGACGATCTAGGCTCACGCCCGGAACGCTTCGCAGGACCGAGGGCCCGCCATCCGGCGGGCCTTCGTCGTCTTCCCCGCCGGACGTGGGAAGGCAGCGCGTTCGCCGTACCGGTTTGACACGGGCGGTCCCACTGCGGTAGGCAGGACACTCCCCCAGATCCCCACCGCCGGAGTCGTAGCCTTGGCCTTCGCCGAGCCCTGGTTCGAGCTCTCAGAAGAAGAGCTCGACGAGCGCACGCACCTCATAGCAGTGTCCGGCGAGATCCACGTCTCGACCGCCCCCGAGTTCAGCCAGCGGCTGAACGACGCCATCGGCCGAGGCAAGACCGCCGTCGTCCTGGACCTCTCCGGCACCGAGTTCATCGACTCGACCGGTCTGAGCGTGCTGCTCAACGGGCTGCGGCGCGTCACGCGCGCCCACGGGCGTATGGCGCTCATCGTCACGAACCCGACGGTTCTGCGCCTGTTCCAGATCACGCGCCTGGACTCGACCTTCGACATCGCCGCCGACCGCGACGAGGCGCTCTCGCTGGTGCAGCGCCGGCGTCAGCCGGCGGGCGGCAGCACCGCCGGCGCGCCGTAGGGCACGAGCACCTCTGGCAGCTCGACGCTGCCGTCCTCGCGCTGGCCGTTCTCCAGCAGCGCGATGATCGTGCGCCCGACCGCGACGGCGGTGCCGTTGAGCGTGTGCAACGTCTCGGGCTTCCTGGCACCGGCGGGGCGGTAGCGGATGTCCAGGCGCCGCGCCTGGTAGTCGGTCGTGTTCGAGCAGGACGTGAGCTCGCGGTAGCGCCCCTGCCCCGGCAGCCAGGCCTCCAGGTCGAACTTCTTGGCCGCCGAGGCCCCGAGGTCGCCGACCGCGATGTTCACGACCCGATAGGGGACACGGAGGTCCTGCAGGATCTCCTCCTCGATCGCCAGCAGGCGCTCGTGCTCCCCGGCGGAGGCGCCCGGCTCGACGAAGCTGAACATCTCGACCTTGTCGAACTGGTGCACGCGGAAGATGCCCCGCGTGTCCTTGCCGGCGGCGCCGGCCTCGCGCCGGAAGCAGGGCGAGAAGCCGGCGTAGCGCAGCGGGAGCCCGGCCGCGTCCAGGATCTCGCCGGCGTGCAGCGATGCGAGCGCCACCTCGCTCGTGCCCGTGAGGTACAGGTCGTCGGCGGGCAGGTGGTAGATCTGCTGCTCGGTGTCCGGCAGGAAGCCGGTCCCGTACAGCGCCT
>JAOPZW010000242.1 GCA_025963905.1 Solirubrobacterales bacterium
CGCCGGCGCGGCGCGGCCGTCGCGCGCGAAGATGCGGGGGCTGTCCGTGATGAGCCGCCGCTGGCGCAGCCCGGTGAGGCCCCTGCTCTGCGGGTCGAAGGTGACGAGGGTGACCTTGCCCTCGTGCAGGGACAGCCGGAAGCGCGTGGCATCGAGCGGGCGCTGATGGCCGTCGACCTCGACGTCGAAGCCGGCGAAGCCGGGGTGCAGGTCGATCGTCACCGTCGCGTCGGTCGGGACGACGACGGGCGGGGCGCTGCCGCCGTGCATCGCCAGGGGCGTGCAGACGAACGCCGGCGTCCCGGCCGCCAGGATCGGCCCTCCGGCCGCCATGGAATACGCGCTGGACCCGACGGGGGTCGCGACGATGACCCCGTCGCCGGCCAGGCGCACGTAGAGCTCCCCGTCCACGGTGATGTCGGCGGCGAGCTGACCCGCCCCGCGCCGGACGACGACGAAGTCGTTGATCGCCCAGTCGTCGGCGCCGTCCGAGCCCGCGATCGCCAGGGCCGGGAGCGAACGCGGCGTCCAGTCGCCGGCCATGAAGCGGTCGAGCCCGTCGATGAGCTGGTCGGCGGGGACGGCGCTCAGCGCGCCGAGGCTTCCGCAGGCGACACCGAGCACCGGGGTGCCCGTCGGCGCCGCCGCCCGCAGTGCGGCCAGCACCGTGCCGTCGCCGCCCAGCGCCACCACGAGGTCGGACGCGGCGACCGTCCCTCGCGCGGCCACCTCGCGGTCGGCGTCACCGTCGATCGCGAGCTGCGCGAGCTCGAGTCCGCGCTCCTTCGTCCAGCGCCTGAGCGTCTCCAGCGCGCCATCGATCGCGCGCGTCGGATGGACGACAAGGGCGACGCCGTGGAACGCGCGCTCCGCTGTCACACCTCCGACCTTACCTCGCGCTCGCGAGGCTCAGACGACCGAGCGGCCGCCGCCGGCTCCGGGCGGTCGTCCGCGGCGGCGTCAGCCCTTCGCGGGTGCGCAGGCGCGATAGCTGCGGTACTCGCGTCGCCGGACCGGGTGCCCGTGCCGGGTCTCGTCGATGACGAGCTTCACGCGCACCTTCCGTGTGGCGAAGCCGACCAGGTTCACGCGCAGCCTCCCGCGGCGGGCGCGCCCGACGGGCCGCCTGCCGACGTAGGCGGTCACGCGCCTGATCCGGGCGCCCCGTGCGGTCGGGCGCACGGTGATCGTCCGGCGGCCCGTGCACGCCCTGACGAGGCCGGGCGCCTGCACCCGGCTCGACGCGGTGTCCGGTGAGCGGGCGAGGACCGCGTAGGAGTAGTCGCCGGGGTAGCCGTCGTCGGCGGTCAGGGCCGGGCATCCGGCGCGCAGGTCTTCGCAGTCGGCCTTCGTGCCGTCGGACAGCGTGAAGTCCAGGCGCGAGGGGTGGTAGAAGGAGAACATGTCGGGATCGCCGCCGGGGTCGATCTCGCCCTCCTGGATGTCGTGGCGCCAGCGGTCGGTCAGGAGTCGCCGGTCCGCCGTCGGGTCACCCTTGACGTACTTGTCGAACCACGCCGTCGTGTACCACGCGATGAGGTCCGCGCCGCGCAGCGTCGCGCCGAACGCGTGGTTGGGGATGAACGAGAAGTCCAGGTGCGAGCCGCCGCGGATCACGATCTCGCCGCTGTCGATGCCGTGCTTCGAGTACTGATCGGAGACGAGGGACTTGCAGTCGACGCCCTCGGCCTGGCTCGGCATCGTGCCCGAGTTCTCGTAGGCAGCCTCCACGTCGCGGCACTGGCTCGGGGTCCGCGGCTCGGAGGTGTTCGGCGTCGGCGGGAGGAAGTAGTCGGCGGACATCCCGAGCGCCGGCTTGCCGGCGCCGGCGAACGTGCCGGTGAGGTCGACGCGATCCTCGGGATGGGCCGGGCATCCGGCCTCGCCGGGCGGGAAGCTCATGTTGCCCCCGGTTCCCGGCGACGGGCGGCTGAGGTTGTCCCAGGCCACGATCGCATCCACCCGCGGGTCCCACTGGCCGATGTAGGAGACGCCCGCCGCGCCGTAGGAATGCCCGGCGAGCCCGGCGCGCCGGCCGTCGAACAGCCGCCAGAACGGGTTGTAGGCGGCGTCGAGACCGGCCTTGACGCGCCGCGCCTGCTTGGCGGCGTGGCTCGTCCCGGTCGAGCACGACGTCACCGGGACGTACGGCTGCTGCGGGGTGGAGAAGAAGAAGTTCAGCGCGTCCTCGGTGCCGTCGAAGAACGGCCGGCCATCGGTCTGCGCCGGGACGCCCTCGTCCTGGTCGGGCGCCTCGCCGCGCGTATCGGACTGGCCTTGGCCCTGGGGATCGAAGGTCAGCACGACGTAGCCCGCTTTGGCCAGCGCCTGCGCGGCGAACCAGTACATCTGCTCGTCGGCCTGCACCGAGCCGTTGGTGATGACGATCCCCGGTCGCTTCTCCGGTCCGGCCTTGGTCGCCCAGACGTGCCCGGACAGCGTCGCGCCGTTGCGGGCGGTGAAGAGCACCGGCTGCACGATCCCGTAGCCCTTGGCCTGCCAGTCGTAGAGACGGACGTCTCCGGCGCAGCCATCGCCGCCGTTCCAGCACAGGTCGCTCGTGAACTGCCGCTTGGGATCGGTCGCCTGCATGGCCAGCGCCGCGGTCAGGTTCTGCGCGCTGATCGTCCGCAGCCGGGCCTGGTACTCGGGCGTGTCGTAGATCCGCTGGCGCTCGTAGACCTTCGAGAAGTTCTTGGCCTCCACCACCGGATCGAACGCCGCCCGCGCCTGCCCCGGCGTCCCCGCAAGGCCCAGCGCCGCCACCAGCGCACCCAGCCCCATCCGCACCACACCACCGCGAAGACCCATCCCGACTCCTCCCTTGGTACCTGATGGCACGCAACGCGAGGGCAATCAGAAACTTGCGCGGTCCGGCGCAGTGGTGGTGCTCAGAGGCGCAGCATCTCAACGAACGCGCGGGCGGCGGCGCCCGCCGGGCCGCCGGGCGGCGTGATCAGCGAGACCTCCCAGATGGGAGCCTCGCCCCTTAGCGCCACGAAGCACAGGTCGGTCCGGCCGACCACCAGCACCCGCGGCACGATCGTGATGCCGAGCCGGTGGACGACGAGGTCCAGCAGCGTGGGCACGTCGTTGACCTCGCAGGCGATGCGGCGCTCGATGCCCACGGCGGCGAACGCGTCGTCGACGATGATGCGCGTGGCCCAGTCGGGCTGGAACTCGACGAACGTCTCGTCGGCCAGCTCCGCGAGGCGCACGTGCTTGCGGGCGGCGAGCGGATGCCCGGGCGGGCAGACCATGAGCACCCGCTCGGCCGCCACCTGCGTGTGTGCCACCCCGCGCAGCGAGGCGACCGGGTGGGTCACGAACGCGAGGTCGAGCCGGCCGTTGCGCACCTCGTCGACCAGTCCCGCTGCGGGCCCCTGGCGCACGCTCAGCTCGACGTCCGGATGGCACCTGCAGAAGCGTCCCAGCATCTCGGGGAGATCGATGACGGGAAGCGCCTGGATGGTGCCCACTGACAGGCGCCCGCGCAGCAGGCCGCGAACCCCGGCGACGGCGTCGCGCGCGCTCTCGACGGCGGCCAGGACCGCGCGAGCCTCGCCGACGAGGGCCCGGCCCTCTTCGGTGAGCTCGACGTGCCGCGTCGTGCGGAGGAACAGCGGTGCGCCGAGCTCGCGCTCGAGCGCGTGCACCGACGCCGACAGGCCCGACTGGACGATGTGCACGCGCTGCGCGGCGCGGGTGAAGTGCCGCTCCTCGGCAACCGCCAGGAAGTACTCAAGCTGGCGAAGCTCCATCGGCCTGACTCATCTTGGCAGATGCTCAATCCGATCAGAACGCGGCGTTGGACAGGGTTCACCGGCGGGCGCACCATCGGAACGAGGACTTGTCCTTCGAATTCCAGGAGCCGCCAGATGGATGCTGTGCGTAACGTGGTGTCGAAGCCGGGCGAGAAGCGCCCGGCCGGCAGGGGACGACTCGCCGCTGTCCGGGATGTCCCGCACCAGCGCACCCGCCTCGAGCAGGCGCCGCCCCCGACGCCGGGCCCCGGCGAGCTCGTCGTTCGCCGGCGGACGCTGGCGCTGAGCGGCGTGCATCTCGCGCTCGTCACCGGCACCGCGGGGCCGGGGCGGCTGCCGTCGGACGGGACGCACCTCGGGACCGCCGGCGACGCCGGCACGGTCATCGCGATCGGCGAGGGCGTGACCCGCTTCGCGGTCGGCGACGAGGTGTTCGGCAGGCTCAGGCCCCGGGGCACACCGTGGACACCGTACGTGCTGACCGCCGACGGACCGCACGTCGAGATCCGGCCAGACGCGCTGGAACCGGAAGCGGCGGCCGCAGTCGTCGAGGGCGGCCTGGCCGCGAAGACGATCGTCCGCGCCGCCGGCGTCCAGCCGGGCCAGACGGCCCTGGTCATCGGGACGAACGGTCGGGTGGGGATCGTGCTCGTACCCCTCCTCGTCGAGGCCGGCGTGTCGGTGATCGCCACTGCCAGGCCCGGGGACGAGGCGTACGTCCGCTCGCTGGGCGCTGCCGAGACGATCGAGGACAGCGCCCGCGACGCGATGGAGACGATCGCGCGACACCCCGACGTCGACCTCCTGGTCGACCTCGTCAGCTTCGCCGAGCCCTACTTCGCCACGGCTCGGGCGGTCCCGACCACCGGAGCGCTCGTCGGCGTCGGCCAGGACGCGAACGCCAGCGCGGCCGGGTTCGGCATCCCGCGCATCGAGCTCTCGGCTGAGCCCGGCGACCTGGTCGAGCTCGCACGGCGCGCGCTCGGAAGCGACCGTCACGCGGGCGCCGGCCTGCCGGTGGCCGTGGCGGCCTGAGGACGACGGGCACGGGCACGGGCACGGGTGCGGCGAGCGCAGACGGAGGTCGGTCACCTGCCCGATGGGGCGAGGCGACCCAGGGCCGAGGGCCACCCTGCGCGCAGAGTCCCACCGGCACACTTCGATGCGTGACGCTGGAGACCGCACGTGCGACCCCAGGCCCCGGGGTCAGGTGAGCAAGGCCGGTGATGGCACGACGCCCCCCGCCGTGGGACCCAGGGCGTGAGCGACACCCGCTGCGCGTCATCGTCTGCGACGACGAGCCGATCATCCGCGAGGGTGTCGCGCAGATCCTGCGCGACACCGGCTTCGACGTCGTCGCGACCGCGGCGGGCGCGTCCGAGCTCGTGCGCAAGGCGCGCGCGCACCGGCCGGACGTCGTCATCACCGACCTCCGGATGCCGCCCGACAACGGCCGCGAAGGCCTCGAGGCCGCCAAGACAATCCGGCGCGAGCTGTCCGGCACCGGCGTGCTCGTCCTCTCGCATTTCATCGAGACGCAGTACGCGCTCGACCTCGTCGGCGATCACGCCGAGGGCGTCGGCTACCTCCTCAAGCACCACGTCGGCGACCTGACCACGCTGACGGACGCGGTCCGCCAGGTCGCGTGTGGTGGGTCGGCGCTCGATCCGGACGTGGTCCAGAAGCTCGTCTCGCGCCAACGCGACGACGACCCTCTGAGCCGGCTCACGCCCAAGGAGCGCCGGGTCCTCGCCCTGATGGCAGAAGGCCGCTCCAACCACGGCATCGCCGAGGAGCTCGTCGTGAGCGTCGCCGCCGTCGAGCGTCACATCACGCACATCTTCAGCAAGCTCGACCTCCACCAGACGCCCGACCAGCACCGCCGCGTGCTCGCCGTCCTGCGCTATCTGCGCACCTAGACCATCGCTACAGCAGGCGCCCGAGCGGGCCCAGGTCCAGGTTGAGGTCTGCGTCGTCGAGCTCGAAGACCTCCTTGAGCTCGACCATGCGGGCTTCGAGGGCCATGAGCGTCCGGCCGAGTCGCTCCACCGTCTCGTCGTCGAGGCCGCCGGCGTCAACGCGGCGCAGCGCCTGACGCTCCATGAGCTGGCGCAGGAGCTCGATGACGGTGAGCACGAGCTGCGCGAGTCCGCGCTCGACGTTCTCGGGGTCGGCATCGAGGCGGCGCGACAGGGCCTCGCCGAGGTCTGGCAGGTCGCGCGCGAACGGGTCGAGGTCGTCCGGTGCGGTCAGCAGCTTGTCCGCGTGAGGGTCCGTCATCGGCCCACGCCTCCGTGCTGGGAGCTCACCCCGACCTCGACGAAGGAGTACGGCGGCCATGGACCGGTGCACAGGACGGTCGTGTCGCGGTACTCCCGCTGCAGCCGCTGCGCCACGGCGCGGAACTCGGCCACCATGGGTCGCTCGACGAGATACGACGCGCGCAGCACCTCGCAGGGCACCCGCCCGGGGCGGCGGCTCCCGGCGACCGCGAGCGCGGCGAGCGGCTCGTGCAAGGCCGCACCGGCTGCGTCGGCGCGATCGCGAACCTCGAGCTTGGCCCGGAGGTACTCGCGTCCCGAATGCTGCGCCGCCGCGGCCGCCGAGGCCGCGCTCCGACGCGCCTCCCTGCGCGGCGGGCCAGCGGCGCACATGGCTCGCACGGCGAGCTCGACCCTGCCGCGCACGCCGTCCAGCGCGGCGAGCAGATCGTCCTGGCGGCTGGCCAGCGCATGGCGGAGCACGGCCTCGCCGGCGAGCCGGCTGCCGAAGCGCATCGGGAGCACGGCCCGTTCCGCCATCAGGCGCTCGACCACGTGCTCATGGGCCCACAGCGCATCGACCGCGTGGAGCTCGGGAAGATCGTCGTGCCGGCTGATCACCGCGACCAGCCGGCGCTCGCAGACGCCCTCCAGCGGCGCTCCGCCCAGGCCGGGAGCGCTCAGCGGCGGCGGGATCTCGGCTCGGTCCGCGATCGCGTAGACCCAGATCACGACGATGTCGCTCCAGGTGGCGGCGGGGACAGGCCGACCTCCTCCGCGCCCTCGACGGAGGTGATGATCGCGCGGAGGCCGACGTAGACGAGGTCCACATCGGCGATGGACAGCGTGATGTCCCCGCCCAGGACGACGCCGCCGGCCAGCAGCCGGTCGAGGAGGTCGATCAGGGCGACCTCGCGCTCACGGCCGACCTGTCCGACCGCGGTCATACCGCGGCCGCCGATCCGGCGAAGTGGTAGGCCGGCCATGGGCCGGTGAGCTCGAGCGTGAGCCCCTCAGGCGCATGCCGCCGGTTGAGGTCGCCCACCAGCGACTGGAACTCGTCCGTGCGGGCCTTGGGCACCAGGTAGGCGGCGTTGAGGAGCATCTCGCGCGCCTCACCCGAGAGCCGCGGATCCTGTGCCGGGCTCAGGACCGCGTCGACGGCGTGCTCGCTGAGGCGGCGGTGGATCTGCTCCACGGTGGCGTCCGCCGCCCGCTGGGCCGCCTCGGCGGCGTCACGCCGATCGCGCTTGCGGGCGAGGTAGTCGACCCCCGATGCCGAGCCAGGGGCGGCTGCCGTCTCCGCCGGCGCCTCGTCGCCGGCGCCGAGGTACGCCTTCACCCCCCACTCGGCCGTCCCGCCGAGCCGGTGCAGCGCTTCGGCGAGCGGGCGGCGCTCGCGCTCGAGCATCTCGCGGACGCGCTCGGGGCTCTCGTAGATCGTGCAGATCCGCAGCGGGACGACCGGACCGAGCCCGAGTATGTCGTCGAGGACCCGCTCATGGGCCCGGGCGAGCACCTCCAGGTACTGCAGGTCCTCGAGCCGCTCCTCCAGGACGTCCTCCCGGAACTCGTCGCGTGGAACCGCGCTCGCGACCGCGGCGAGACCCGCGTGGCGGATCAGCTCGACGTCGTGGCGCTCGTCCACCCCCGCACGCCGTGCCGGCTCGGGAGCGTCTCCGGCCACCACCCCGTAGACCCAGACGCCGAGCCCGTCAGCGTGGCCGCCCTCCGGCGGCTCCTCCCGCGCGCGGGCCTGAGGCTCGCCGCCGCGGGCCGCGGCGGCGCTCATCAGCGCCTCGACGAGCTGCGTGCGCAGGCGACGGTGAGCCTCTTCGAGCGCCTCGGCACGCGCCTTGGCCAGGAGCCCGGGCACCTGCTCGGCGGCCCAGCGCCGATCGGCGTCGTCTCCCGGCAGGTCAGGCATCGGGTCCCTCTCGGGCCTGCGCCGAGCCGGGGGTCAGCGCGCCGTCTGCGACGGCCGTCGGCATCCCCAGCCGGCGCTCGAGCGCGGCGAGGCGCTCGCGGAGCCGGTGGTTCTCGTCGACGAGCCGCCGCGACCCGGCGTTGAGGCTCGGATCGGTCTCCCACCAGTCGATGCCCATCTCCTTGGCCTTGTCCACCGATGCGACGATCAGGCGCAGCTTGATCGTGAGCAGCTCGATGTCCAGCAGGTTGATCTGGATGTCCCCGGCGATGACGATGCCCTTGTCGAGCACCCGC
>JAOPZW010000250.1 GCA_025963905.1 Solirubrobacterales bacterium
CGCGCGAGCGGCGGCGATGCGGGGCGTAAACCCGGCCTTCGGACGGGCCGCTGACGCTATCTCCGCGCTCGCCTACAGGATCGCCGACGCGTTCGCCGCGGCCGTCGAGGCGATCGTCGGCGACTTCGAGCAGCGCAGCGAGCATCTCACCGGGGTCGCCGTCGCCGACACCGCGTTGATGCTGGACGAGCTCGCCCGCCGCCGCGGCGTCGCCGTCGCGGTCGGCGATCGCGACCGCCGCGCCCTCGGCGGCCAGTCGCCGCGCGACCGCCGCGCCGATACCGGCACCCGCGCCCGTGACCAGCGCGACCCGTCCGTCCAGGCGCCCCATCAGTAGGACCGCGGCAGGCCGAGCACGTGCTCGCCCAGGTAGTTGAGGATCATCTCCTGGCTGATCGGCGCGATCCGCGTCAGCCGGGCCTCGCGGAAGTAGCGCTCCACGTGGTACTCGCTGGCGTAGCCCATGCCGCCGTGGACCTGGACGGCGCGGTCGGCGGCCTGGAAGCCGGCGTCGGCGCAGAGGTACTTGGCCATGTTGGCCTCGCGCGCGCAGGGCAGGCCCTGGTCGTACAGCCATGCGGCCTTGCGGACCATCAGCGTGGCGGCGTCCAGCCGCGCGAGCGCGTCGGCGAGCGGGAACTGGATACCCTGGTTGGCGCCGATCTGGCGGCCGAAGACGACCCGCTCGTTGCCGTAGGCGACGGCGCGCCGCAGCGCCGCGCGGCCGAGGCCCAGCGCCTCGACGGCCACGAGGATCCGCTCGGGGTTGAGGCCGTCCAAGATGTACTTGAAGCCCTTGCCCTCCTCCCCCACGCGGTGCTCCTCCGGGACTTCGAGCCCGTCGATGAACAGCTCGTTGGAGTCGACGGCCTTGCGCCCCATCTTCGGGATCGGCCGGATGTCGACCTTGTCGCGATCGAGATCGGTCAGGAAGAGCGTCATGCCGTCGGTCTTCTTGTCGACGTCCTCGAGCTTGGTCGTGCGCGTCAGCAGCAGGACCTTCTCGGACTCCAGCGCCTTGGAGATCCAGACCTTGCGGCCGTTGACCACGTAGTCGCCGCCGCCGTTGCGCTTGGCGTAGGTCGTGATCCGCGTGGTGTCAAGCCCCGCGTTGGGCTCGGTGACGCCGAAGCACACGTGCAGCGATCCGTCGACGATGCGTGGCAGCGTGCTCTGCTTGAGCTCGTCGGACCCGTGCTTGATGACCGGGTGCATCCCGAAGATCGAGAGGTGCATCGAGCTGGCGCCGTTCATGCCGGCGCCCGACGCCGCGACCTCCTCGAGCAGCAGCGACGCCTCGAGGATGCCGAGGCCGGTTCCGCCGAACTCCTCCGGGGTCGTGATGCCGATCCACCCGGCGTCCGCGAACGCCTTGTAGAAGTCCCACGGGAACTCGTGCTTCTCGTCGCGCTCAGCCCAGTACTCATCGTCGAACGTGCCGGCGAGCTCGGCGACCGCGCGCTGGATCGACTTCTGGTCGTCGGTCAGCTCGAAGTCCACAGTCTCCTCCTGATCTGGAGTGAACGATCGTTCACGACACTATCACGCAGCCCGATCACCGTGCGGCGCCGAGACGATAACGCTCGTTAACAGATCCTGGTAGCGTCCCACCCATGGACTTCCGCGACAGCCCGGCCGACGCCGAGTTCCGTGCAGCAGCGCGCAAGGTCCTGGAGGACGCCGTCGCGGCGCTGCCCGGCGCCGAGCCGCCGACCGTCGAGGCGCGCCTGCCGTGGTTCCGGACCTTCCAGCAGCGGATCCGCGACGCGGGCTACGCCGGGCTCGCCTGGCCGCAGGAGTACGGCGGCCGCGACGCGACGCTGACCGAGCAGGCGATCTTCCTCCAGGAGTACGACCGCGCCGGCGCGCCCGACCGCTTGAACCTGCTCGGCGAGGGCCTGGCCGGGCCGACGATCATCGACTTCGGCAGCGAAGAGCACAAGCGGCGCTTCCTCGCCCCCATCCTCGGCGGCGACGAGATCTGGTGCCAGCTGTTCTCCGAGCCCAACGCCGGCTCGGACCTCGCGTCGCTCGAGACGCGCGCGGTGCGCGACGGCGACGGCTGGCGCGTCACGGGTCAGAAGGTCTGGACCTCGCGGGCGCAGATCGCGTCGTTCGGGATGCTGCTCGCGCGCACCGGAGCCCCGCGCCACAGGGGCATCACGTACTTCCTACTGCCGATGGACAGCGAGGGGATCACGGTCCGGCCGCTGCGCCACATGCTCGGCGAGGCGGAGTTCAACGAGGTCTTCCTGGACGACGTCTTCATGCCCGACGACCTGCGGATCGGCGACGTCGACGGCGGCTGGCGGATCGCGATGGCGACGCTGCAGTACGAGCGCGTCGCGCTGGCCACCGGGCGCGTCAACGTGCAGCGCCTCGCCAACGAGCTCGTCCGGCTGGTCGCGACGACCGAGCGCGACGGGCGGCCGCTGAGCGAGGACACGGCCGTGGGCCGGAAGGTCGCAGACCTCTACGCCCGCGCGCAGGTCCAGCGCGTCAACGGGCTGCGCGCGCTGTCCTCGCTGGAGCGCGGGACGCCCGGCCCGGAGGCGTCGATCGGCAAGCTGCTGTCCGCCCCGCTGGTCGAGGACATCGCCGACTTCGCGCTGTCGCTCGCCGGCCTCGACGGCCAGCTCGACGAGGGCGAGCTGGACCCCTGGCTGAAGCTGTCCTACCAGGCGCGCGGCACGTCGATCGCGGGCGGCACCACGTTCATCCAGCGTAACATCGTGGCCGAGCGCGTGCTCGGCCTTCCGCGTTAGCGATCGTTCATTCAAAGGGTCGCGCAGAGGGTCATGGTCTTCACCGACGAGCAGCAGGAGTTCGCCGCCAGCGTCAAGTCGTTCTGCGCGCGCGAGTGCGGGACGCGCGAGCAGCGCGCGGCGCTGACCGACGGCTTCACGGTCGCCAACTCGCACGCGCTGCTGGAGCGCTTCGGCGAGTTGGGGTGGTTGGGCGTCTCCGTCCCGCAGGAGTACGGCGGCGCGGGCGCCGGGATGGTCGAGGAGTGCATCTTCCTCGAAGAGACGTGCCGCGGCCACGCGCCGATCCACGGCTACTCGACCGCGCTGACCGCCGGCCAGACCTACATGCGCTGGGGCACGCCCGAGCAGAACCGCAAGGTCATGGGCGGCATCTGCCGCGGGCGACTGGAAGCGATCGCGCTCAGCGAGCCGGGCGCCGGCTCGGACCTGGGCAGCGCGCGCTGCGCCGCGCGGCGCGAGGGCGACGAGTACGTGATCAACGGGCAGAAGACGTGGATCTCGGTCGCCCACGAGTCCGACCACCTGCTCACGTTCGTCCGGACCGACAGCGGCGGCGCCAAGCACGACGGGCTGACGTTCCTGATGGTCCCCACCGACACGCCCGGTGTCGAGATCCGCGAGGTCGAAGTGATGATCCCGCGCGTGGTCAACGACGTGTTCTACACCGACGTGCGTGTGCCGGCGTCGGCGGTCGTCGGGGAGGATGGGCGCGCCTGGAGCCAGCTCATGCGCGGCCTGGCGATCGAGCGCCTGATCATCGCGGTGATGGCCGTCGGCTACGCCGCGCGCTCGCTGGACGACACCATCGCCTACATGAAGGAGCGCGAGCAGTTCGGCCGGCCGCTGAGCAAGTTCCAGGCATTGCGCCATCGCGTCGCCGACATGGCGACCGAGATCGCCTGCTGCCGCGCGCTCGTCTACGACATCGCCCAGAAGATCGATGCCGGCCAGGAGGACGCGCTCTCGACCGAGTCGTCCATGGCGAAGATGAAGTGCACCGAGACCGCCAAGCTCGCGGCGCTCGAGGGCATGCAGCTCATGGGCGGCTACGGCTACGCCGTCGAGTACGGCATGGAGGAGCAGGTGCGCCAGGCGCTCGTGCCGCCGATCTACGGCGGGACCAACGAGATCCAGCGCGAGATCATCAGCAAGAACCTCGGGCTCTAGGAGGAGACGAGCATGTCCAGGATCTACGACCCGCAGGTGCTTGCCGGCAAGCGCATCCTCGTGACGGGCGGCGGCACCGGCCTCGGCCGCGGCGTGGCCAAGCACCTCGTCGAGTACGGCGCCGAGGTCCACCTCTGGGGCCGGCGCGAGGGCGTGCTGGCCGAGGCGGCCGAGGAGGTCGGCGCCTCGCGGGCCGGCAGCGCGCACTTCCAGACGGTCGACGTCCGCGACGCCGACGCCGTCGACGCCGCCATTGGCGCGATCTGGGAGGAGCACGGGCCGCTGACCGGGTTGATCAACAACGCCGCCGCGAACTTCATCGCCCAGACCAAGGACATCAGCGCGCGCGCCTACCGCGCGGTCGCCTCGACGGTCATGGACGGCTCGTTCCACACCACCCACAGCGCCGGCCGGCGCTGGATCGCCGACGGCCTGCCCGGCTCGGTCATCTCGACGCTGACGACGTGGGTCTGGTCCGGCTCGGCGTTCGTCGTGCCCAGCGCGATGGCCAAGACGGCGGTGCACGGGATGACCATGTCCCTCGCCGCCGAGTGGGGCCGCTACGGCATCCGCCTCAACGCGATCGCGGCCGGGCCGATCCCGACCGAGTACGCCTGGTCGATGCTCAACCCGACCGAGGCGTCGTCGACCGGCGGCTCGACCTCGGCCGACAACGTCCCGATGCGACGCTTCGGGACGATGGAGGAGCTGGCCAACCTGAACATCTTCCTGCTGTCGGACGCGTGCGCCTACCTGACCGGGACGACGATCGCGATGGACGGCGGCCAGCAGCTCGCCGGCCCGGGCACGTTCGCGTCGCTGGCGTCGATGAGCGACGCCGACTGGGACGAGGCGCGCGAGACGGCCAAGGCGGCCAGCGCCGAGGCCAAGGCGCAGCGCAGCGTGTAGAACCTGCGCGATGCGGCTGCGGCACATCGCGTTGGTGACCGGCGACCTCGACGCGGTCGCGGCGCGGCTGGCGCGCGAGCTGGGCCTCGGCGCGCCCTTCGTCGAGGACCAGATGGCGCCTGACTGGGGCGTCGCCAACGCGGTCTTCGCGCTCGGCGACCAGTTCCTGGAGGTGATGGCGCCGACGCGCCCCGGGACCGCGGTGGGCCGGCACCTCGCGCGCCGCGGCGGCGACGCGGGCTACATGGTGATGTTCCAGGTCGATGATGTAGGAGTCGCTCGGGCGCGGACGACGGCCGCGGGCGCCCGGATCGTGTGGTCCTACGACTCCCCCACGATGTCCGGCACCCACCTCGACCCGCGCGACGTGCCGGGCGCGATCGTCGCGCTTGACCAGGCGACGCCGCCGGAGAGCTGGGCCTGGGGCGGGCCGGACTGGCCGGCCACGGCCGCCGCGGGCGCGCTGCTCGGCGTGACGGTCGCGGTCGCCGACCCCGGTGCGGTCGCCGCACGCTGGGCCGCCGTGCTCGGCGCGACGCCGCCGGACGTGACGTTCGTCACCGGCGACGGCGGGCTGGTCGGCGCGCACGTGCGCGTGGCCGAGACGGTCCACGCCGGACGCGACCACGCCGACGTCGGCGGCGTGCGCTTCACGTTCGCGCTTTGAGCGCCTCGGCCTCGACCAGCTCCTTCAGCTCGCGCCGGCGGACCTTGCCCTGCGGCGACAGCGGCAGCTCGTCGAGCTGGACGACCAGCTCCGGCCACATGTGCTTGGGGACGCCACGGTCGGTCAGGTGCGCACGGAGGTCGTGGAGCAAGATGGTGGTGTCGGGCTCCTCGGCGACGACGACCACCGCGCAGCGCTCGCCCAGCTCAGCGTCCGGGTAGCCGACCGCGACGACGTCGGCCAGGCCGGCCATGGCACGGACCTGGTCCTCGACCTCGTTGACCGAGATCTTCTTGCCGCCGCGGTTGATGATCTCCTTCAGCCGGCCGACGATCCGCAGGTAGCCGTCCTCGTCGACGCGGCCGAGGTCGCCGAAGTGGCCCCAGCCGTTGTCGTCGAACAAGGTGCGCGTGGCCTCGGCGTCCTCGTAGTAGCCCAGCGCGGTGTTGGGCCCGCGCATCACGACCTCGCCGATCTCGCCGTCGGGCAGCGGCCGGCCCGCGTCGTCGAGGATCGCGAAGACCGAGGGCGAGTCATAGGCCTTGCCCACGGTCTCCTGCCGGTGGGCGGCGGTGTCGTCCTCGGCGGCGACCATCGCGGGCGTGCCGAGGTCGACCGCGCCGTAGGCGGAGATGACGTGGCAGCCGAAGCGGTCCTCGATCATCCCGGCGGTCTGCGGGTGCAGGTAGGAGCCGCCGGCTTGGACGACGCGCAGGCTGTCCGTGTGGACCGTCCCCGGCCGGGCGTTGGCCGCGGCCGCGCTCAGGCGCAGCAGGATCGTCGGGACGGTCTGGATGACGGTCGCGCGGTGGCGGGCGACGAGCGCGAGCAGGCCGTCGACCGCAAGCGAGCCGGAGACGAGCAGCGTGCACCCGGTCTCGGCCAGCGTGCAGAGGCCGTTGAAGTAGCCGATGCCGCCGCTGAGCGGCGCGGCCACCAGCACCACGTCGTCGGCCCCGACCCCCGTGCGGCTGTTGACGTCGCGGATCATCGCCAGCGCGCAGTTGGCGGTGCGCAGGACGATCTTCGGCGTGCCGGTCGTGCCCGAGGTCCCGATGAGCAGCGCGATCGCGTCGGGGTCCTGGCCGGGAAGGTCGGAGAGCGGCGCGGCCTGCACGGCGCTGAGCTCGGTGGCGGTGCGCGCGGCGAGCGCCGGACTGGAGAGCGCCGTGACCTCGGCCGCGGTCGGCGGGGCGTCGGAGAAGAGCGCGACGGCCGACGTCCGTACGAGCGCCTGCTCGACCTGGACCGGCGTGCTGTCGGGCGGCAGCTCGAAGAGCACGGCGCCCGCGGCCGCGACGCCGTAGACGACCACGGCGTGGTCGACCGAGTTGCCAATCCGCGCGGCGACGACCGCGCCCGGCCCGACGCCGCGGTCGCGGAGGCCGGTGGCGAGCGCGCGGGTCCGCTCGTCGAGCTGCTGCCACGTCAGCGTCTCGCGGTCGCCGACCAGCGCGACCTTGTCCGGATGCCGCGCGGCGTTGCGCGCGATGAGCTGGTCGTAACCGCTGTCGGTCCAGATGCCGTGGGCGTGGTAGGCGGCGGCCTCCTCGTCGCTCCAGCGCAGGGCGCGCAGATACGGCCAGCGGACGTCGTCGCGTTCTTCGATCACCACTGTCTCCCGCCGTTGCACACCAACAACCCTCCAGTCGTGTAGGACGCCGCGGGCGACGCCAGGTAGACCGCCGCGCCCGCGATCTCCTCCGGCCGGCCGATGCGGTTCATCGGCACCGCGCCGACGCGCAGCAGCCGCTCATAAGGCTCTTCGTCGCGCATCCCGCCGGCCTCGCTGACGAGGCCGGGGCACAGCGCGTTGACGCGGATCAACGGCGCCAGCTCGGCGGCGAGGTAGCGCGTCAGCATCCACAGGGCGGCCTTGCTGACGCCGTAGGGCGCCATCGTCGGCGCGGGGCGGTGGCCGGGCGCGCTGTTGGGCAGCAGGCCGCTGCCACTGGCCACGTTGATGATGCTGCCGCCGCGGCCGCTGTCCAGCATCGTGCGCGCGACGGCGCGGATCAGGCGCAGCGGCGCGCGGAGGTTGGCGTCGAGCACCTGATCCCACGTGGCGTCGCTGACGTCGAGGACGTCGCGGTTCTCGGTCAGCCCGGCGGCGTAGGCGTTGTTGACCAGGACGTCGACGCGGCCGAACGCGGTCGAGGCATGGTCTATGAGTCGGTCGCAGTCGTCCGCTCTCGTGACGTCGGTCGGCGCGATCTCGATCCGGCGGTCGGGCGCGGCCGCGCGGATCCTCGCCGCGGTGCGCTCGAGCGCCTCCGCCCCGCGCGCGGCGAGCAGGACGTCGGCCCCGGCCCGCGCGTAGGACGCGGCGATCGCGGCGCCGATGTTCGCGCTCGCCCCGGTGACCACGGCGACCTGGCCGTCGAGGCGCAGCGCTTCGGGGCCGATGCCCAGCTCAGCCATGGGTCACCGTCCCCGCCGAGACGTTGACGTCCTCGCCGGTGATGGCCGCCGCGGCGTCGGAGCAGAGGAAGCGCACGGTCGCCGCGACGTCCTCGGCCGTCGCGAAGCGGCCCAGCGGCGCGCCGGCCAGCAGCGCGGCGCGGGCGTCGTCGTCGGCGACGGCGTCCAGCCGCGAGCCCGCCACAGGCCCGGGCGAGATGAGGTTGACGCGGACGCCGTGCGGGCCGGCGTCCCAGGCGAGCGCGCGGACCAGGCCGATCAACCCCATCTTGCTCGCGCCGTAGGCCGTGCGATGCAGCAGCGGGCGCTTGCCGGTCATCGAGCCGATGGCGACGACGCTCCCGCTGCCGCGCGCGACCATCGCCGGCAGCAGTGCGCGGCCGCACAGGAACGCGCCGGTGAGGTTGGCCCGCAGCGTCGCCTCGAAGTCGGCCGTCGCGACCTCCCAGGCCGGCGCGATCGGCCCGGCGATCCCGGCGGCGAGGATCGCGGAGTCAGCCGTGCCGGCGCGCGAGGCCAGCGCGGCGACCTGCGCGGCGTCGCCGACGTCGGTGGGCACGACGACCGGCTCGCCCCCGGCGGCGCGGACCTCATCGGCCACCGCCTCCAACTTCGCGGCCGTCCGCGCCGCCAGGACGACCCGCGCTCCGTCGCGTGCGAAGGCCAAGGCAATAGCCTTGCCGATCCCCTGCCCCGCGCCGGTGACGACGATCGTGCGCGCACTCATCGCGCCCGCAGCTCCCGGCGCAGGATCTTCCCGGTGGCGGTCTTGGGCAGCTCGTCGAGCAGCTGCACCGCGCGCGGCGCCTTGTAGGGCGCCAGCCGCTCGCGCGCGAAGGCGATGAGCTCGGCCTCGCCCGCGTCGGCGCCCGCCTTGAGCGACACGTAGGCCTTGACGGTCTCGCCGCGGTAGTCATCGGGCACGCCAACGACCGCGACTTCGCGGACGGCCGGATGCTCGTAGAGCGCGTCCTCGACGTCACGCGGCCAGACCTTGAAGCCCGAGGCATTGATGAGGTCCTTGATCCGGTCTACCACGTAGAACCAGCCGTCGGCGTCGACGAGCCCGACGTCGCCGGTCCGCAGCTCGCCGCCGGGCAGCGCGGCCGCCGTCTCCTCCGGCCGCCGCCAGTAGCCGGGCACGACCTGCGGGCCGCGGATCGCGATCTCGCCCGTCTCGCCCATCTCCACGGTCGCGCCATCGGGGTCGACGATCCGGCTCTCGGTCGCCGTTACCGCCACGCCGACGGACAGCGCGCCGGAGCCGGGATCGACCGGCGGCCGCCGGCCCAGCGGCGTCATGTGCGACGGCGACGTCGTCTCGGTCAACCCGTACACCGTGTGCAGCGGCGAGCCGGTCAGCTCCTGCCACGCCGCGGCGCCGGCGGGCGAGACCGGCGCGCCGCCCGTGTAGGCCTTGGTGAACGTCGACAGGTCGCGGCCGCCGGCGGCCGGCGCGTTGATCAGCGCGGTGTACGCCGTGCTCGCGGCGACCGTGAACGTCGCGCCGTGGGCCTCGATCAGCCGCAGCGTCCGGGCGGCGTCGAAGCGGTGCGCCAGGATCAGCTCGCTGCCGACCAGCAGCGCGACCCCGGCGTGCGCGACGAGGCCGGTCACGTGGAACAGCGGCGCGATGCCGAGGACGACGTCGGCGGCGTCGAGCTCCGCGAAGTCCCGGTACACGCCGGCGCCGTGGACGATGTTCCCGTGCGTGTTCATCGCGCCCTTCGGCGGGCCGGTCGTCCCCGAGGTGTAGCTCAACACCGCGACGTCGCGGGCCGCGGGCGCCGTGACCTCGACACGCCCCGCGGGCAGCGCCGCGAGCGAGGACGACAACATGACGTGCTCGACGGGCGTCCCGTCGGCGTCGGCGTCCAGCGCGTCGAGCGTGATCAGGACGCGCGCCTCGGCGTCGACCAGCTGCGCGCGCAGCTCCTTGGGCGCCAGCATCGGGCTGCAGGCGACGGCGATCGCCCCGAGCTTCCACGAGGCGAGCAACCCGTACACGTACTCCGGGTCGTTCTGCAGGTGTAGAGCGACACGGTCGCCACGCTCCACGCCGCGCGCCGCCAGCGCCGCGGCCAAAGCATCGGAGCGGGCGTCGACCTCGGCCACCGTGATCGGGGCGTCGACGTGGCGCAGCAGCACCGCGTCGGGCCGCCGCGCGACCTGCGCACGGAACGCGTGGAGGACCGTCATGCGGCCGCGAAGCGGGTGAGCCCGCCCTCGTTGATCTCGGTCACGGCGCCGGCGTCGAGCAGGTCGTCCAGGTGGCCCAGCGCGTCGCAGAGCAGGAAGAAGGCCGAGGCGTCGGTGACCGCGCCGCCGCGCACGCGCCGTGCGATCTCGATGGCGGTCCGCGGCCGCGCATCGACCGCCTCGCCGACGCGCGCGGTCATCCGCTCGTAGCCGCGCAGCCGCTTGGCGATCGTGCCGTGCGGGTCGCGGACGGGCTCGCCGTGGCCGGGCAGGACGAGGTCGACGTCGAGCGCCTCCGTCGCGCCCAGCGACGCGCGGTAGTCGGCCAGCGCCCGTGGCCGCTGCACGACGGCGCCGCCGTCCAGCGGTGGCGCCATGATCGCGACCGAGCGCTTGGCCATGACGTGGTCGGCGCCGAGCATCAGGCGCCGCGTCTCGTCGAGGAACACGGTGTCGGACGGCGAGTGCCCGGGCCGGTGCAGCACGCGCAGCGCGCCGCCGGCGAACTCCAGGACGTGGCCGTCGCGCAGCGGCCGGTCGGTCGCGACCGCCGCAGCGAAGTCGAGGTCGCCGCGGTAGACCGCCGCGCCGGAAGCTGCGACGCTCGCCCCGTGGCGAGCCAGGAGATCGTCCGCGAACCGGTCCTCCGCCAGCAGCGAGTCAGGGTAGCGCGCCATGTAGCCGTCGAAGCCCTCCAGGGCGCAGATCTCGGCGCCGCTGCGGGCCACCAGCGTCGCCGCCATGCCCCAGTGATCGGTGTGCTGGTGGCTGAGCACGATGCGCTCGAGGTCCTCGACGCGACGCCCGCGCTCGGCCAGCCCCGCCTCGATCGCGGCCATCGCCTCCGGCGATGCGGGGCCCGTGTCGACGAGCGTCAGCGGGTCGTCGTCGATGACGTAGGCGTTGACCGGGCCGATCGGCCACGGCGTCGGGACCACGATCCGCCACACGTGCTTGAAAGACCCATGCACAGGCCGGTACGTTAACGCTCGTTATCACCTACGTCCACCCGTTCTGCAGGAGGAGCGCGCAGTGACGAGCATCGACGAGGCCCTCGCGCAACCCACGTTGTGCGCGGCTTTTCAGGTCACCGCCCGGGCCAACCCGGATCGCGTCGCCCTGCGCACGTTCCGTTCTGAAGAATCGGCCACTTACCGGGAGATGGCGGATCGCGTCGCCCGGATCGCCGGTGGTCTGGCCGCTCTGGGCGTGGGCGCCGGCGACGTCGTCGGCCTGATGCTCGACAGCCGCGGCGAGTTCCACCTCGCCGACCTCGCGGCGCTGCACATCGGCGCACTGCCGTTCTCCATCTACAACTCCAACCCGGCCGAGAAGATCGTCCCGCTGCTGGAGAACTCCGGGGCGCACATCGTCATCGCCGAGCCCCACTACGCGCCGGTCCTGGCGAGCATCGCCGCCGAGCGGCCCGACCTGGTGGAGACCGTGGTGGTCGTCGGCCCCGAGGCCGGCGCGGGCTCGATGACGCTCGCCGAGCTGGAGGCGCTGACGCCGCCGACCGGCTTCGACTTCGACGCGTCCTGGCGCGCGGTCGGCCCGGACACGCTCGCGATGCTCATCTACACCTCGGGCACGACCGGCGAGCCCAAGGGCGCCGAGTGGCGCCACGACGCGCTGATGGAGAACCTGCGCGGTTTCCACCAGCTGATCCCGGTCAGCGACGCGGGCAGGATGGTGTCCTACCTCCCGATGGCGCATCTGGCCGAGCGGTTCATGTCGCACTACGGGTTGATGGTCTACGGGCTGACGATCACGAGCGTGCCCAACGCCGCCGACCTCGCGGCCGCGCTGCGCGAGGTCCGCCCCACGCGCTTCTTCGGCGTCCCGCGCATCTACGAGAAGCTCGCCGAGCCCGCGCGCAAGCTCCTCGACGGGCCCGGCGGCGCCGACGCCGCGCGCGCCGCGCTCGGCTTCGACGAAGCCGAGTATCTCGGCTCGGCCGCCGCGCCCGCGCGCGCCGACATCCTGGCCTTCTTCGCCTCGCTCGGCCTGACGCTGATCGAGAACTGGGGCATGTCGGAGACCGCGATGACGCTCATCAACCCGCCCGGCGCCGTGAAGGCCGGGACGGTCGGCAAGCCCACGCCGGGCGTCGAGGCCAGGATCGCCTACGACGGCGAGCTGATGATCCGCGGCCCGATCTTCTCCGGCTACCGCAACGAGCCGCGGCGCACGCGCGACGCCTTCGACGCCGAGGGCTGGCTGCACACCGGCGACGTCGCAGCCGTCGACGAGGACGGCTACTACCGGATCGTCGACCGCAAGAAGGACATCATCATCAACTCGGCCGGCAAGAACATGGCCCCGGTGATGATCGAGAACGCGGTCAAGACGCACTCGCCGCTGGTCGGCTTCGTGATCGCGGTCGGCGACGGGCGCAAGTACGTGACCGCGATCATCACGCTCGACGAGTTGGCGGTCGCCGATTTCGCGCGCGAGCACGGGCTCGAGGGCGGCTACGCCGAGCTCACGCAAGCGCCGGAGGTGCGCGCCGCGGTGGACGTCGCCGTCGCGACCGCCAACACGACGCTGGCGCGCGTCGAGCAGATCAAGCGCTTCGTCATCCTCGAGGAGCCGTGGATGCCCGGCACCGACGAGGTCACGTCGACGATGAAGCTCCGCCGCCGGGCCATCACTACCAAGTACGCCGAGGCGATCGACGGGCTCTACGCGGAGGCGCCGGTCGGCGCGTAGCCGGCGGCGCGGTGGCCCGCGGCCAGGAAGCGGGCCACCAGCGCCGGGTCGGTGTAGTACTGGTCGCCGATGCCGGCGACCGCGCGGCGGTGCGAGTGCTCGTAGAGCGCGGCGAGCTTGTATTGGACCATCGCCGTGTACCAGCGCAGGCCCGACAGGTCGCGGCCGGTCGCGCGCGCGTAGTGCTCGGCCAGCTCCTCGCGCGTCGGGTAGCCGTCCTCGAGCAGCGCGGTCGCGAGGTCCTCGGTCGGCGTCCGCGGGCCGTCGCCGTGCGGATAGGACGCCAGGAAGTAGGCGACGTCGAGCAGCGGGTCGCCGATCGTCGCGAGCTCCCAGTCCAGGATAGCCTCGACGCGACCGGGCGGCCGCGCGGCGAGCATGACGTTGCCCAGCCGGAAGTCGTTGTGGAGGATCGCTGCGCCGGACTCGGCCGGGACGTTGGCCGCCAGCCACTCGGCCAGCGGCGCGAACGCCGGCGGGGGCGTGCCGGCGTCGTCGGCGACGAGCCGCGTCATCCGCGCGAGGTGCCGCGTGTTGAAGTCGTCGGGCCGGCCGAAGTCCTCCAGTCCGCGCGCCCGCCAGTCGACGGCGTGCAGCGCGGCGAGCGTGTCGATCAGCGCGTGGGCCAGCTCGCGGCGTACCGGCGGCGCGGCCAGCGCCGGCGGCGTGGCGTCGGTGAAGACGAGGCCCTTCATGTAGGACATGACGTAGAAGGGGACGTCGATCACGTCGCCCTCCTGCCCCACCGCCAGCACCGCCGGCACGGGCACGCCGGTGCCGGCGAGCGCCTCCAGCAGCCGCGCCTCGCGCAGCATGTCGTTGGCGCCGCGGGGAACGGGCGGCGGCGGCGGGCGGCGCACGACGAGCTCGTGGCCGGCATCGTCGGCGACGAGGTAGGTCAGGTTGGCGTGGCCGTCGCCGATCGGGCGCGTCGTGATAGGCCCGGCGACGAGGTCGAGGTCGCCCAGGAAGGTCGACAGCCGCGCGAGGTCGGCGGCGCTCCAGGTCCAGATCACGCGCGCCGCACCTCAGCGTCCGGTGAACTGGGGCTCACGCTTCTCCTTGAAGGCCTGCAGCGCCTCGGGCATGTCCTCGCCGCGTGTGAGCAACGCCTGCCCGCGGTTCTCCAGCTCCAGCGCCGCCGCGTAGGAGGAGATCTCCAGGTTGGCCTGCAGCGCGCGCTTGGAGAGCTGGACGCCGCCCGGCGAGTTCGCGGCGATCGCCCCCGCCAGCGCGAGCGCCTCGTCAAGCAGCGCCTCGCGGTCGCCGTCCACGACGCGGTTGACCAGGCCGATGCGCTCGGCCTCGTCGGCCTCGACCATGCGGCCGGTGTAGGCGATCTCCGCGGCACGGCCGGGGCCGACCAGGCGCGTGAGCGTCCAGGACGTCCCGAGCTCGCCGCAGGAGAGGCCGATCTTCACGAACGCCGCGTTGAAGCGCGCGGTCGGCGCGGCCAGGCGGATGTCGGCGGCCAGCGCGAGCGCGAGCCCGCCGCCCGCGGCGGCCCCGTTGACCGCGGCGATGACGGGGACCTGCAGGCCGCGGATCGCGGCCAGGCCCCCGGTCGCCAGCTCCTGGAACTTCAGGAACTCACGGACGCCGAGCTCGGTGATCTCGTGGATCTGGTCGAGGTCGTAGCCGGCGCAGAACCCGCGGCCCGCGCCGATGATCACGAGCGCGCGCAGCGACTCGTCCTGCTTGAGCGCCAGCGGGACGGCCATCAGCTCGTCGAACATCCGCATGGTCATGGCGTTGAGCCGGTCGGGGCGGTTCAGCGTGAGGACGGCGATGCCGGGCGCGGGGCGCTCCAGCGTCATCGTCTCGAGGTCCAGCGCTTCGAGTGCGGACATGGTCTCCTCCGACATGAACGATCGTTGACTTCTCAGCGACCCGTGAAGCGCGGGGCGCGCTTCTCCTTGAAGGCCCGCAGCGCCTCGGGCATGTCCTCGCCGCGCGTCAGCAGCGCCTGCCCGCGGTTCTCGAGCTCCAGCGCCGCGGCGTAGGATGTGATCTCGAGGTTGGCCTGCAGCGCGCGCTTCGAGAGCTGGACGCCGCCGGGCGAGTTCGCGGCGATCGCGCCCGCGAGCGCCAGCGCCTCGTCGAGCAGCGCGTCGGCCGGCACGATCCGGTTGACGAGCCCGACGCGGTCGGCCTCCTCGGCGTCCATGATCCGACCGGTGTAGACGAACTCCGCCGCGCGGCCCGGGCCGATCAGGCGCGGCACGAGCCACGACGTCCCGAGGTCGCCGGCCGAGAGGCCGATCTTCACGAACGCCGCGTTGAAGCGGGCTTTCGGCGCCGCGAGGCGGATGTCGGCGGCCAGCGCGAGCGCCAGCCCGCCACCTGCCGCCGGGCCGTTGACGGCCGCGATGATCGGCATCGGCGCACTGCGGATCGCGAGCATCGCGCGCGCGGCCAGCTCCTGCTGCCGGAGCATGCCCATCGCGCCGAGGTGCGGGAGCTCATCGGCCGCCTCGAGGTCGAAGCCGGCGCAGAAGCCGCGGCCCGCGCCGGTGATGATGACCGCGCGGACGTCGTGGCGGTCGCGCAGCTCCAGGCCGAGGTCCTCGAGCTCGACGAACATTTCGTTGGTCTGCGCGTTGAGGCGCTCGGGCCGGTTGAGCGTGACGAGCAGGACGCCGGGCGCCGCCTCCTCGACCAGCATCGTCTGCGGTTGCACTGCGGTTGCCGACATGCGACCTCCCGTTACGCCGATGTTAGCGGACGTTCACTGGACGCCCTGGAGAGCGCCTCGCGCATCGCGTCGATGAGGACGACCGTCACGTCCTCGGCGTCCTCCGGGCTCAACCCCCACGGCGGCGGCGTGAGCACGAGGTCGTCGTAGTCGGCGGCGTGGCGCGCGACCTCCGCGGCGAGGTCGTCGGGCCGGCAGACGACGCCGATCGCCGACAGCATCTCGTCGGTGACCGCCGCGACGACCGCGTCCTCGTCGCCGGCGCGCACCGCGGCGCGGATCGCCTCCTGCTCGGCGGCCCAGCCGTGCAGCGCGAAAAGCTTGTCGTACACGCGCGAGGCGGCGTACTGCGCGGCGGCGAAGGCCAGCCGCCGACGCGCGGCGTCGAGGTCGTCGTCGACCGCGCACATCAACACCCCGCACATCGCGATCGCGTCCGGGTCGCGCTCGGCGTGCGCGGCGCCCTTCGCCAGCGCCGGCCGCGCGACCTCGTCGATGTAGAGCTTGGTGAACATCGGATGGCCGACGAGCCCGTCGCCCACGCGCCCGGCCGCCTCGACCATCCGCGGGTTGACTCCCGCGACGTAGATCGGCAGGCGCTCGCGGAACGGCGGCGGCGTGTCGGCGGTCGGCCTGAGGTCCAGCGAGTAGAACCGACCCTGGTGCGAGACCGGCCCCTCGTGCAGCTTCCAGAGCTTGCGCAGGACCGTGACGAGCTCCTCCATCCGGACCGCGGGCGCCGAGCCGTCGACGCCGTGCCAGCGCTCCATCATCGTTTTGGTCCCGTTGCCCAGGCCGAGGATGACGCGCCCGCCGGAGAGCTCGTCGAGGTCGCGCGCCTCGGCCGCCCACATCAGCGGCGAGCGGCCGACGCCGTAGGCGATGTTCGTCCCGATCGTGACACGCTCGGTCGCGACCGACAGCATCGCCATCGGGACCGGTGCCGAGCGGTTGTACAGCTCGCCGACCCAGACCGAGGCGAAGCCCGCGTCCTCCGCGCGGCGCGCCAGCGCCTGGCCGCGGGCAAAGCGCTCCGGACCGAAGCCGCCGCCGAAGGTGTTGACGCCGAACCGCGTCACGCCGCCACCCGCGCGTTCTCGGCGATCGCACCGGCCTCGCGCAGCGCCGCGACGCGCTCGGCGTCGAGGCCCCAGTCGACCAGCGCCTCGGTCGTATGCTCGCCGGGCCGCGGCGGGCGCCGGCCCAGCGCCGTCGGCGTGCGGCTGAAGCGCGGCGCCGGCGCGGGCTGCAGCAGGCCCTCGTTACGGACGAACGTCCCGCGCGCCGCGTTGTGCGGGTCCTGCTCGACCTCGTCGGGGCCGAGCACCGGTGCGACGCAGGCCTCGACGCCCGCGGCCGCCGCGCACCACTCGTCGCGCGTCCGCGTCCGGATGACCGCCGCGAAGCGCTCCTTCATCGCCGGCCACGCGGCGTGATCGTGCTGCTCGGGCAGGTCCGGGTCGCCGTCCAGGCCCAACACGGACAACAACGCCGCGTAGAACTGCGGCTCCATCGCGGCGACCGACAGCCAGCGCCCGTCGCTGGTCTCGTAGACGTCGTAGAACGGCGCACCCGAGTCCACGATGTTGGTCCCGCGCTCGGTCGACCACGAGCCGTTCTGCACGTAGCCGAAGAACGGCGTCGCCAGCAGCGCCGCGCCCTCGACCATCGCGGCGTCGATGACTTGGCCGCGCCCGGACGTCTGGCGCTCGACCAGCGCGGCGCAGATCCCGAGCGCCAGCACCATCCCGCCGCCGCCGAAGTCGCCGACGAGCGAGAGCGGCGGCGTCGGCGGCTGGCCGTGGCGGCCGATCATCGACAGCGCGCCGGACTGCGCGACGTAGTTGAGGTCATGGCCCACCGCCTGGGCCATCGGCCCGTCCTGGCCGTAGCCGGTCATGCGCCCGTAGACGAGGCGCGGGTTGCGGGCCAGGCACGCGTCCGGGCCGATCCCCAGCCGCTCGGTGACGCCGGGCCGGAAGCCCTCCAGCAGCACGTCGGCCTGCTCGACGAGCGAGAGCACGACCTCGGGCCCGTCGGGGTGCTTGAGGTCGACGGCGATCGAGCGCCGCCCGCGGTTGAGCAGCTCGGTGCTGTGGTCGTCGCTCGGGCCGACCAGCCCGCCGCCCGCCACGCGGTCGACGCGCAGGACGTCCGCGCCGAGGTCGGCGAGCAACATGGCGCAGAACGGGCCTGGCCCGATGCCGCCGATCTCGACGACGCGGATCCCGGTCAGCGGGCCGCTCATGCGGCGACCGGCGCCTCGTCGAAGTACATGACGATGGACTCGGCGACGCAGATGGGCTTGTCGGAGCCGTCGATCTCGAAGCGCTGCTCGACGCGCGCCCGGACGCCGGTGCCCGCGTCCTCGACGACCAGCAGCGTGGCGCACATCCGGACGCGCGAGCCGACCGGCACCGGCTGGATGAAGCGCACGCGGTCGAACCCGTAGTTCAGCGCCAGCGGTACGTCGTCGACGGCCATGATCTCGTACAGGAACTTGGGGCCGAGCGAGAGCGTGTAGAGCCCGTGGGCGATCGTCGTGCCGAAGGGCGTCTCGGCGCCACGGGCCGGATCGACGTGGATCCGCTCGTAGTCGTCGGTCGCCGCCGCGAACGCGTCGATGTGGGCCTGGGTGACCGTGTGCCACGCGCTGGTGCCCAGCTCCTGACCGGACCGCTCCCGCAGCCCTGCGACCCCGCTGATGGTGAGCATGAGGCCGACCGTAGAACGGCGCGGGGGTCCGCCGCGAGGGCTTGTCCTCCCTTGGGGGGACGAAGTGCCCCCCTTATGGCGATGGCGCGCGGCGGGCGGTCGGCGAGCATCGTCTCCATGGCCGAGCCCGCGACCGTCATGACCCCTGGCGCCGCGCTGGAGCACGCGCTCGCGCAGCCCACGCTCGTCGCAGCGTTCCGGGCGACCGCGGCCGCCAACGCCGACCGGCCGGCGCTGCGGATGCTCGGCAGCGACGAAGAGCTGACGTTCGCCCAGTACGCCGCGCGCGTCCGGGCGATCGCGACCGGGCTGGCGGCGCTAGGCGTGCGCGCCGGCGACACCGTCGGGTTGATGTACACCAACCGGCCGGACTTCTACCTCGCCGACACCGCGGTCCAGCACCTCGGCGCCACGCCGTTCTCGATCTACCACACCAACCCGGTCGACCAGATCGTCCCGCTGATGCGCAACGCCGGCGCGCGGATCGTGCTCGCCCAGCCCGAGTACGAGGAGACGCTGGCCGAGGTGGGCCGCCGCGCGGGCGCGCCCGAGCGGATCGTCACGGACCTGACCGAGTTGGAGGCCTTGCCCGCGCCCGACGGCTTCGACTTCGAGGCGAGCTGGCGCGCGGTCGGGGCCGAGGACATCGCGCTGCTGATCTACACGTCGGGCACGACCGGCGAGCCCAAGGGCGTGGAGTGGAGCCACCGCGCGCTGCTGCAGAACGTCGTGAACGTGCACCGGCTGCTGCCGGCCAGCCCGCACGGGCGCGTGTTGAGCTACCTGCCGATGGCGCACCTGTTCGAGCGCTGGTTCTCGCACTACGGCCAGACCGGCCTCGGGTACACCGTGACGTGCGTGCCGGACGCGGCGCGCCTGGCGGAGGCGATCGCGACCGTCCACCCCACGCGCTTCTGCGCGGTCCCGCGCATCTACGAGAAGCTCGCGGCGGCGATCGACGGGCTGCTGGCGTCCGGGCTGTCGGCCGACCCGGTCCGCGAGCGGCTCGGCTTCGACGCGATCGAGTGGATGGGCTCGGCGGCCGCGCCGGCGCGGCCCGACACGCTGGAGACCTTCGACGCGCTCGGCCTGAAGATCGCCGAGATCTGGGGCATGTCGGAGACCGCGATGTCGCTGTCCAACCCGGTCGAGCGCATCAAGATCGGGACGGTCGGCCGGCCGATGCCCGGCTTCGAGGCGCGCCTGGAGCCCGACGGCGAGCTGTGCGTGCGCGGCCCGATCTTCTCCGGCTACCGCAACGACCCGGAGCGCACGGCCGAGGCGGTCGACGCCGACGGCTGGATGCACTCGGGCGACATCGCGACGGTCGACGAGGACGGCTACTACCGGATCGTCGACCGCAAGAAGGAGATCATCATCAACTCGGCGGGCAAGAACATCCCGCCGGCGATGGTCGAGGCCCGGATCAAGCAGAACGCGCCGCTCGTCGCGCACGCGGTCGCGATCGGGGACGCGCGCCCGTACCTGACCGCGCTGCTGTGCCTCGACGAGGACCAGCTGCGCCAGTTCGCCGAGCGCGAGGGCCTGGCCGCCGGCACGCACGCCGAGCTGTCCCAGCGGCCCGAGGTCCGCGACGCCGTCGCCGCGGGGATCGACGCGGCCAACGCGACGCTGGCGCGCATCGAGCAGGTCAAGCGCTTCGCGATCCTCGAGGACGCGTGGCTGCCCGGCGGCGACGAGGTCACGCCGTCGCTGAAGGTCAAGCGCCGCAACGTGATCACGCGCTACGCCGACGACGTCGAGGCCTTGTACGCCGGCTGATCGCCACGAGCGGGGCGTGCTCGCGGCGCTGGCCGCCGCGTCGCTGACCTACTCGATGATGCAGTCGCTGGTGATCCCGGCGCTGCCGGCGATCCAGCGCGCGCTGCACGCTCGGCCGACCAGGCGAGCTGGACTGCTCGTCACGATCACGCAGGCGCGACGCTGGGGCGTTCCGTCGGCCGCGACCCTGACCGGAGTTGTCATCGCCATTGCCTTCCTCATGCTGACGTTCGCGCGCGACGGGCGATTGGAGGTGTGCACAGCGAGCGGGATGCTCGGCGCGGGCTGCGGCATCGCCATGGCGGCGCTGGCGACGCTCGTGGTCTCCCACGTCGCGCGCGGCGAAACGGGCGCGGCGGCCGGCGTCAACAACGTCGCGCGGACGCTCGGCGGCGCGATCGGGACCCAGCTGGCCGCGGCGCTGCTGACCGTCGGGGCGGTGGCGGGCGGCACGCCCGCCGCACACGGCTACACCCTCGCGTTCGCGGTCGGCCTGGCCGCCGCGGCGCTCGCGCTCGCGCTCGGACCGCTGCTCCCGGGCCGGTTGGAGGACCCCACAGCGGCGGCCGCCGCGCGGACGGCCGAGGCGGCCCACCTGGCGTAGCGTCGGCAGCATGGAATGGACCGGCATCCCCGACGACGTCGCCACGCTGCTGGCCGACATCGACGCCTTCATCGACCGCGAGCTCAAGCCGCTCGAAGAGGCCAACCCCGAGCTGTTCGACCACCGGCGCGAGTTCACCCGCACCGACGTCGAGCGCGGCGGCATCCCGACCGAGCGCTGGCGCGCGATGCTCCACGAGGCGCGCTGCCTGTCGATCGAGGCCGGGTTCTACAAGTACCCGTTCCCGGCGGCGCTCGGCGGGCAGAACGGGTCGAACCTCGCGATGGCGATCGTGCGCGAGCACCTCGCCCACCGCGGCCCCGGCCTGCACGCGGAGCTGTCGCACGAGGCGTCGGTCGTCGCCAACGAGCCGCTCGCGCTCGTCCTACACGAGTACGGCACGCCCGAGCAGAAGGCCGAGTACCTCGAGCCGCTGATCAACGGCGAGACCTACCTCGCCTTCGGCCTGACCGAGCCGGGCCACGGCTCCGACGCGACGTGGCTGGAGACGACCGCGCGCCGCGACGGCGACGACTGGGTCATCGACGGCGCCAAGCGCTTCAACTCGGTGATCGACGTCGCGGTGGCCAACATCGTCTTCGCGCGCACGTCGGGCCAGCCGGGCAAGGCGGACGGGATCACCGCGTTCATCGTCCCGCGCGACACGCCGGGCATGACCGTGCCCTACTACCACTGGTGCTTCAACATGCCCACCGACCACGCGGAGACGCTGCTCGAGGGCGTGCGGGTGCCGCACGTGGCGATCCTCGGCGAGGAGGGCCGCGGCCTGGACTGCGCCCAGCTGTTCGTGCACGAGAACCGCATCCGCCAGGCGGCGTCGTCGCTGGGCGCGGCGCAGTTCTGCATCGACCGCAGCGTCGCCTACGCCAGCGAGCGGCTGATCTTCAACCAGCCGCTGGCCGACTACCAGGGCATCCAGTGGCAGCTCGTCGAGCTGCAGACCGACGCCGAGCTCCTGCGCAACACGATCCGCAAGACCGCGTGGGAGATGGACCAGGCCGGCGACGGCGCGTCGACCGGGGCCAAGGTCGCGGTCACCGACAAGGTGTCGATGGTGAACTACCGCGGCAACCAGCTGGCCTGCCGCGCGGCCGACCGCGCCATCCAGATCCACGGCGGCGTCGGCTACACGCGCCACGTGCCGTTCGAGCACATCTACCGCCACCACCGCCGATACCGCATCACCGAGGGCTCCGACGAGCTGCAGATGCGGCGCATCGCGAGCAAGATGTTCGACTTCAAGAAGCTCCGCCGCAAGGCCGAGGAGGCCGCCGCGGCGCGGGCTCCGGAGTCACTCGGGGCCTGACGCCGGGCTGCTAGGCCCCGGCGCGCAGGTCGCTCAGGCCGCGTGCGACGATCGCTGCCAGCGTCGTCGCCGCGGTCTCGAGCCGCGGGTCGGGATCCGGGCGGTGGCGCGACTGCTTGACCAGGACGGCCGTCGTCGAGGCCATCTTGTAGCGGCAGTAGCCCGCGAACCAGTTCATGTCCGGCAACGCGATGGTATGGACTTGCCGGTACTCGTCCAGCAGCGCCGCGGCGCTGGGCATCCCGGCGCCGGCCTCGGTGTTGGGCTCGTCACGCTGGAGGTGGAACTTCTGCACCGGGTCGCTCCAGACGAGCAGCCACCCCAGGTCGGTCCGCGGGTCGCCCACCGACCAGATCTCCCAGTCGATGATCGCGGCGACGCGGCCGCCGACGAACTGCATGTTGCCGACGCGGTAGTCGCCGTGCAGGACGCGCGGCGCGAGCGGCTCGGGAACCGTCGCCCGCAACGCCTCCAACAACTCGCCCTGGCCGTGGTGCAGCTCCTCCGGGACGGTCGCGAACAGCGTGGCCCAGCGCTCGAGCTCGTCGGCGACGCTCACGACCCGTTCGTCGGCCAGCCCGATCGCGACCGGGTCGAGGCGCTGCAGCGCCGCAAGCATCCGTGCCGCGGCTCGTGCGCGCGCGTCGACCACGACCGGAGAGGGAGGCCGGTCGTCGACGTCCTTGAGCGGCTCGTACGCGTCGCCGGCGACGAACGACATGATGAAGAACGGCGGGCTGCCGGCATCCTCGACCAAGACCTCCGGGACGCGCACGTCCGGGGCGCCGGTCAGCGCACGCAGCACGCGCGCCTGGCGCAGCACGTCGCGGTTGCGCACGGGCTCCAGGCCGGGCGGCGCGACCTTCACCACCACCTTGCGGTCGCTCTCTTCGAGCGCGCCGCTCAGCGTGGCGGCGAACGTGAGGCTGGAGACGCCGCCGTGCAGCACCTCGACCCCGTCGATGCGCGCGCCCGGCCAGCGCGCGGCGACCGCGGCGGTGGCGCGCGCGCGCAGGGCGG
>JAOPZW010000277.1 GCA_025963905.1 Solirubrobacterales bacterium
GCGCTCGTGCCGCCGCGCGTGCTCCCCCGCAGTCCGCGCCTGGCGCTGGAGCCGTGGCGATCCGAGGCGCCGCGGACGGTCGGCTGGGCCATCGCCGCGTGCGTCGCGGCGCGCACGAGCCTCCTGCGCGCGCTGGGACCGTTCGATCCGACGGCGTTCCTGTTCTACGAGGACCTCGACCTGTGCCTGCGCGCCCGCGCGGCCGGCGTGCCGACCGAGCTGCGCCCCGAGGCCGTGCTCGTCCACCACGGCGGCCACGCGACGGTCCCGGCGTTCGGCGGCGAGGCCTTCGAGCTCCAGGCACGCCGCAGGCGCGAGGTCGTCGGCGCGAACCTCGGCCGTCGCGCGCTGCGCCTCGACGACGTCGCCCAGGCGCTCACCTTCGCCGCGCGCGGGGCGGCCGGCCGCGAGCGCGAGCGCAACCTCGCGGCCCTCCGGGCGGCCCTGCGTTCGCGTCGCGGCTAGGAGCCAATCCAGGCCAGCTGGGCAAGGTGCCGGACGAGCGGCTCCTCGGCGCCGGGCTGGGCGCTGGAGTCGAACTCCTCCAGCCGCGCGATCCTCAGAACAGCCCGAGCTGCGCCGCGGCGACGTCCGGGTCGGGCTCAGGCTCCGGCGCCGCACGCGTCGCCGGCGCCAGATCGTCCTCGGTGTGGGGCACCGGGATTACCGGCTCGTCGGCGCCGACCGGCTGCGGCGGCGGGTCCATCGCCAGCAGCTCGGGGAGGCGGAAGAAGTCGGCTCGCAGGAGCTCGACGTTTGCGGGCGTGTAGAGCGCGGCCGCGGGGTGGAAGACCGGGTACAGCCGCACGGCTCGGGCCCCGATCACGCGGACCTCCGGCCGGCCGTGCAGCCGCGTGATGCCGGTCGGGTCGCCCCGGAGGAGCTTGGTGGCGAAGTTCCCCAGCGTGCAGATCACTCGCGGCTGGATGAGCTCCACCTGGCGCAGCAGGTAGTCCTGGCAGTGCTCGATCTCCGCCGGGTGCGGGTCGCGGTTGTCGGGAGGCCGGCAGTTGTGGACGACGCCCCCCGATGTCACGAAGTTGTGCGTCCCCTCAACATCGATGCAGAAGAACGTCCGGTCGTTGCGTGGCCGGTCGGTGATGTCCTCGATCTCGACCTCGTCGTAGACCACCTGGGGCGGCCCCGGCTGCAGGAGGCCCGGGTCGAAGCAGATGCGCGCCTCGACCTCCGGATGCAGCTTGTAGCGCATGGAGGGCGGCACGTACGGGGCGATGACCGCCGACAGCCTCCGACTCGTCGGCACGTCGAAGTAAAGGCGCCGCCGACTGGCCTTGCCCGGGAGTCCGAGCTGTTGCAGTCCGCGGAGGAGCACTTGGAGGTCATCGTCGGAGAACCCCACCGTTGCGATCTCCGCCAGCGGCTGACGCGGCGGGCGATGCCGCATGTAGCCGTCGTCCATGAACCAGAACGCCAGCATCCGCGCGTTGAGCTCCTCTGCGATCCACTCCGGGACGACCTTCGTCGGCCGGTAGAAGTCACGGCGCAGAGTTCCGAGCGCGCGATGTGTGAGTGTTCGGACCTGGACGACGCCGTAGGTCCGAGGACCACCGGCGACAGCCGCGACCTCGAGCTCCTGCACCCGCGGGCTCAGCTCGCCCAGGAGCTCCATCTTGAACCGCGCGTAGGCGGCCTGATCCGCGGAATGGCTCATCGTCATGCATGCGGAAGCGCCGCGAATGGACCCGTCCCCCAGCAACGTGCCGCAGACGACGTCGCGGGCGAGAGCGCTCAGGCCCTGGCCGGTGGCGATCCGATCGTCGGCCCGGAGATCCTCGACCGGCACGTATCCGCGTTCGGTCAGCACAGGGTGATCGCCGGTCAGCTGGATGCCCGTGCGGCTTGTGCCCACGTTCTTCGCGGACCGGTACGTGAGGCGGTAGACGGAGCGGTCGCCGAGGGGCGTCGCGTGCCACCCGGTGACGCGGCGCGGGACGAGATGCCCCCGATCGTCGACAGACATCACCGTGCCCGCGTAGCCCGTCCGCACGAGGCGCCCGATCCGCTCCCATGAGCCGTCACCGAGCTGGACGAGCGCGTCGTATCGCAGGCACTTCAACACGTTCGCCACGAACACGTCCCGGCGCGCGAGCCCGATCCCCTCCAGCAGCTCGTCCAGGAGCTTGCCGGCCCGCCCGACGAACGGGATGCCCTGCTCGTCCTCGGTGCGCCCGGGCGCCTCGCCGACGAACATCAGGTCGGCGTCGGCGTTGCCCGATCCGAAGACCACGGTGGTCCGCGTCGCGGCCAGCTGCGGGCACTTCTGGCAGTCTCGGGCCTGCTGGTAGACGGCCTTCAACGCCTCCCGGCGCTCGTTAGTGGTCTCGGTCATGGGTCGCGTCGGGTTTGGGGCGCGGATCGTCGTTCGTGGCTAGGACGCAGAACATGATGCGTGCCTTTGGCACGTGAATGTTCGAGGACGCAGCCATGGGCGGCGAGGCGCCCGCCAAACGCGGCGGGACTCGTGACCGAGGCCACTTTCATGGACGGCACGGTTGGCGATGGTAACCGGCCGGCCCTCCTGGGTATATTTGTGAACAGGCCGTCACCGTTCGCGGGACGGACCCGCAGGAACCAGGACCAAGCCATAGCTCGCGACCGGCATCCCCCAGGGGAGCTGGACCGGAAATCGACATGGACACCATCACCGGGTCACGCCGCTGCGCGGTCGTCGGAGACGGCCGTCTCGGACGCGCCATCGCCGCCGCCCTGCGCACCGCCGGGCATGCCGTCGACGGCCCCCTCGGGCGCGGGGCACGATGTCCGGGGGCCGAGATCGTCCTGCTGTGCGT
>JAOPZW010000299.1 GCA_025963905.1 Solirubrobacterales bacterium
CGCGGCGCATCCACGAGCGCACCGGGCGCCCGTGCGTCATCGCGTTCGACGAGTTCCAGGAGGTCGTGCGCATCAGCGCGGCGCTCCCGGGCGTGTTCCGCTCCGAGCTGGAGTCCCACGGGCCGGCGGCGGGGTACATCTTCTCGGGGTCGCACCCGGGCCTCATGCGCGATCTGTTCGCGGATCGTCGCCATGCGTTCTTCGCGCAGGCCGCTCCGATCACGCTCGGCCCGCTGCCCGCCGACGAGCTGGCCGACCACATCGCCGCGCGGTTCGCCGCATCGCGCCGGGACCCCGGCGAGGGGCTCGGGCCGCTGCTGGACCGGGCCGAGGGCCACCCGCAGCGCGCGATGCTGCTGGCCCACCACCTCTACGCGCGCACGCCCCCGGGCGCGAGCGCCGGCATCGAGGCGTGGACGGCCGCCCACGAGGCGGCCCGGCGCGAGGCCCACGGCGAGATCCAGGTGCTGTGGGAGGCCTGCACGGGCCTGGAGCGCCGGGTGCTGAAGGTCATCGCCCACCGCACCGTCGCGCTGACCGGCAACGAGGCCGCCCAGCGGTTCGGGCTGGGCAAGAGCGGCTCGACCGGTGTCGCCGTCGACCGGCTGGTGGGCGACGGGCACCTGGTGGCCGATCCGTCGACCCGCACCGGCTGGCGGGTCGTCGACCCGTTCCTCGCAGCGTGGCTGCGCGAGGACGGATAGCCGGCCAAGGCGCAATCATGGTGCCCATGACCGGCAACCGCCACCCCCGCCGGCGGCGCTCCAGTAGCCGGACGGTCGCGCTCCTCTCGCTCGCGCTGGTCGTCGGCGCGGCAGCCCTGATCGCCGATAACGAGGGCCCCGGGCGCTCGACGGCCCGGGCACATGAAGGCGCCGCACCGGCGCCGCCCGCCGGTCCCCACGCCCATCGCAGCGGGTCAGGCGCCGGCCGGGCCGGCCGGGCCGACCGGGCCGCGGACGACCGCGCCGTGCAACGGGTCTTGCAGCGAACGTCCTACATCAGCGTGGGCAGCCCGCGGCGCAAGGACGTGGCGCTGACCTTCGACGACGGTCCCGGCCCCGCGACCCGCCGGATCCTGCGGATCCTGCGCGACAGCCACGTTCCGGCGACCTTCTTCGTCGTCGGGCGCGCCGTGCAACTCGACCCGGCCGCCGTGCGCGCGGAGCGACAGCAGGGCGACGTGATCGGCAACCACACCGAGGACCACGCCATGATGGGACGGCTGGCGCCGGCCGCGCAGCAGGCCGAGATCCGGGCTGACGAGGAGGCGCTGCGGCGCGCGGGCGTGCCGAGCTGGCCGTTGTTCCGTCCGCCGTACGGCTCCTTCTCGGCCTCGACCCTGTCGGTCCTGAAAAGCCTCCGGATGCTGATGGTCCTGTGGACCGTCGACACCAAGGACTTCTCCCAGCCCGGTGTGCAGCGCATCGTCTACACGGCGCTCAGCGGCGCGCGCGGCGGCGCGATCGTGCTCATGCACGACGGCGGCGGCAACCGCAGCGAGACCGCGGCCGCGCTGCCACGCATCCTCAAGGGGCTGCGCGTGCGCGGATTCCACCTGGTCACGGTCCCGCAGCTGGTGCGCGACGATCCGCCGCCCCGCAACCAGCCACCTCCGCGCTCGCTGTCCGGCGGATAACCGACGGCGCACCGCAACTTCTGCGCTCGCCGGTGGTCCATCGGTCCATGGGCGAACGACCGCGGCGCGGCCACCTGACGATCCTGGCCGTCGTGCTGGCGGCGCTCGTCGCCGCCGCGCCGGCCGCGGCCGCGCCCCGCGCACCGGCCATCGCCTCGATCAAGTGCCTGCGCTCGTGCATGGACGCCCGGACCGTGGCGCCCGGCGGGGTGCTGCGCATCACCGGCGTGCGCTTCAGCAGCGGCCTGCGCGCCGTCTTCCAGGTGCGGCGCTCCGGCGCGAAGCGCAGCGTCGTCGCCAGGGTGCTGAGCCGCACGAGGGTGAGCGCCACCGTGCCGCCGGACGCGGTCGCCGGCGTGCTCTACGTGCGCGACCGGGCAGGACGCCGGTCCAACGCGGTCAGTCCGATGCGCGTGGCCAAGCCCCCGAGCAAGGTCCCGGTCGTCGCCGGCACGCCCACGGGGACCGCCTTCGACGGCAATGGCATGTGGATCTGGTACGTCTCGAAGTCCAGCGGCGGAGACCCGCAGGCGATCATCGCCCAGGCCCAGGCGCACGGGGTCTCGACGGTGTTCGTCAAGAGCTCGGACGGGACGACCTCGTGGTCGCAGTTCTCGCCCGACCTCCTCGCCACCCTCAAGGCCGCCGGCCTGCGCGTCTGCGCCTGGCAATACGTCTACGGCAGCCAGCCCGAGACGGAGGCCCAGCTCGGCGCTCAGGCGGTCCAGACCGGGGCCGACTGCCTCGTCATCGACGCCGAGACGGAATACGAGGGACGCTACGCGCAGGCCCAGCGCTACATGGCGACGCTTCGCCAGGCCATCGGCCCGTCCTTCCCGGTGGGCTTCACGAGCTTCCCGTACGTCGACTACCACCCGGCGATGCCCTACTCCGTGTTCTTCTGGCCGGGCGGCGCGCAGTTCAACCTCCCGCAGATCTACTGGAAGGAGATCGGCGGCGGCCTGGACGCGGTCGTCGATCACGCCTACCGCTTCAACCGCCCCTACGGCCGGGCGATCCTCCCGCTGGGCCAGCTGTACAACAACCCGCCGGCCGCCGAGGTCGCGCGGTTCCGCCAGCTCGCCGCAGCCAACGGATCCTCGGGCCTGAGCTGGTGGGACTGGCAGGAGGCCCAGCCGCAGGGCTGGGACGCCGTCGGCCAGCCGCTGGGGGCGCTGACTCCACCGGCTCCCGCACCGGACGACGCCGTCTACGGACCGGGCGGCAAGGGCGACCTCGTCGTCTGGGCGCAGCAGCACCTCAACGGCGCCGGGCAGTCGGTCCCCGTCACGGGCACCTACGACGCCACGACCCAGCAGGCCGTCACGCAGTTCCAGGCGGGTGCCGCCCTGCCTGTGACCGGGCAGATCGACACCGCGACGTGGAACGCCCTGCTCCGGGTGGCACCCGTCGCCGTCGACTGGACCGCCGCTGCGCCGGCCGCGCGGTCGGCGGGGGCCGCGCGCGCAGCACGGGCTGACGGGACGCACCGCACCGGGCCTCCCAGCGCGACACTCCCGGCGCGCCGGAACGAGATCAGGTCACACGGCGCCCACTGAGGGCGGCTGGAAGCGAGCCTCCGGCAAGGCGTCCTCCCGGGTTGTCAGGCGCTGTCGATCGTGGTGAGGAAGTCGGCGAAGGCCCGGTGCGTGCGTGTGGTGTTGCCGGTTGCGTCGAGGTCCATGAGGAGGCCGCGGATGACGGCGAGCACGACGGTGGCCAGCTCGGGTCGGCCGAGGCTGCGCATGCCGTGCTCGAGCGGTGCGAGCCAGTCGGTGGTCGCGGTGCGCCGGAAGCCAGGCCAGAGTGGTTCTCCCGCGGTGTCGTGCAGCCGGCTGAACATGCGCAGGTAGGGCTCGCCCTGCGGCCCGGAGATCGCCGACCATGCGCGGGCCAGGGTCACCGGGTAGGGCTCGTCGGGTCGCAGGCGTATGAGCTCGGTGAAGGCCGCGACCTGGCGCTGCCGGGCCTGTCCCAGGACCTCGCGGAGCAGTCCGTCACGGGTCTCGAAGTGGTAGATCAGCATCCGGCTTTCGCTTGACAGCAGATCGACACACGACGAGGAGGTCATGATGAGGGTCGTTTTCGTGCATGGGGCTTGCGTCAAGGACGGATCGTGGTGGTGGCACCGAACCGGTGAGCTGCTGGCCGAGCGGGGCGTCGCCAGCGAGGCGCCCGTCCTGCCCAGCTGTGGCGAGACGGGTGTGCCGGCGGGTGCGCAAGGACCCGGGCTGGCCGAGGATGTCGCCTCGGTCCGGCAAGTGTTGACCGCGAGCGATGAGCCGACCGTCGTGGTCGCCCACAGTTACGGCGGCATCGTCACCGCGGAGGCAGCGGCGGGCGTCGAAGCCGTGCGCCATCTGCTGCTCGTGTCCAGCTACCTGCCCGAGGTCGGGCAGAGCCTCTCCTCGTTCGGCGGTGAGGAGCCCGCCCCATTTCTCGACATCGATCCCGAGGGCGGCACGTTCACCGTCCGGCCGGAGGCCCTGGTCGAGACGTTCCTGCAGGACTGCGATCCGCAGATCCAGCGACAGGCCATGGACAAGACGGCCCGGCAGAGCCTGGCGGTGCTCGAGCAGCCGGTGCAGTCAGCGGCCTGGCAGCACGTACCCTCGACGTACCTCGTCTGCGCGCGGGACCAGGGCACCCCGGCCGACCTGCAACGCGAGTTCGCCGGTCGAGCAGCCAGCGTCGTGGAACTCGACGCCGGCCACCACCCATTCCTCTCCCAGCCCGCCGAGGTCCGCGACCTGATCGTCGGGCTGTGACGGCGACCACCGCCGCAGGCGGACCATCCACCGGGCCGTCGCCGGTTGACCGTGCCCGCACGGGCTCAAAGCACCACCTGCTCGTCGACGCCTCCTGAGATTCACCAGGCATTCCTCACGCTCGCATGCGCCGTCATGTGCTCCCGCCGCCTCGACTCATTGTGAAACAGCTTCTTAGCGGAACAGGTCTTCGCCCAGGGAGCGCAGCAGCGCGGCCGCCCCGGGGCCATCGTCCGCGGTGACGTGGCGCTCGAGGCCTCGCACGAGCACCGCGGGCTCGCGCGAGCTCTTGTCGCGCACGAGGTCGGCGGCCGCGGCGGCCTCGTCGGCGATCGCGATCCAGGTCGCGCGCAGCTCGCGACCGGCGGCATCCGTACGGCCGCGCCAGTCCTCGAGCGGCGCCAGGCCGGCGATCCCGATCGCGACGTCGACCTGACCGTGGCGCCAGGCGCGCCCGAAGGAGTCGGCAATGACCACGGCGGGGCGGCCGGGGAGCGCGGCGCGCAGCGCGCGGGCCGAGGCGTCGGGGTCCCGCGGGAGGCAGACGAGCTCCCCGGGAGCACCGGCGTTGGAGGCGTCGACGCCGGCGTTCGCGCACACGAAGCCGTGGTGGCTGCGGCTGATGAGCACGCCGTGCTCGGCGCGCACGATCTCCGCGCTCTGGTCCAGGATGACCTGCACCTGGCGGGGGTCCTTGCCGAGCGCGCCCGCCAGCTCGAGGGCGCGCGCCGAGGCCGTGACGCCGTCCAGCTGCACGATCGCTCCCTCGGCCTTGGAGACCACCTTGTGCGCGAGCACGATGACGTCGCCGGACCGCAGGTCGCCGCCCGCCGCGGTGGTCAGGATCGCCGCGAGGTCGTCGCCGGGACGTACCTCGGGCACGCCGGCGAGCGCCATTGCGCTCAGGACGGTCATCGGCGGTCGAGACGGGCGAGCATGCCGCGTGTGTGCGCGGCGCCGCCCACGCGGTCATCCAGGGCGGCGCGGAGGAGGTCGAGGTCCTCGATGGTGTCGACGTCGAGCACGAGCGACGGTGGCTCGGCGATGCGGAAGCGCGCGCCGGCCGCCTCGGCGGCCGCCTCGTGCCGGGCGCGGCTGCCGGGGCCGAAGCTCGGGGCCATGACCTCCGGCGGGGTGAGGACCAGCGCGTTGGTGCCGCTGCCGTGGCGGTCGGGAACGAGGACCACCTCGGGCCCCGGCGCCGGGCGGGGGCCGAGGAGCTCGTCGAGCTCCTTGGGCGCGAGCGACGGGCAGTCGCCGGGCACGAGCAGCACCCGGCGCGCGCCGCGTTCCACGGCCCAGGCGACGCCGCGGGCGGCGGCCGGGTTGTGCCCGTCGTCGCCGATGTCGGGGATCGCGTCGGCGCCGTGGCCGCGGGCGATGGCCTCGGCGGCGTGCTCGCTCGTGACGACGACCACGCCGTCGACGTGCCGGGCGCGGCGCAGCGCCGTGAGCACGTCGGTGACCATCGCCTCGGCCAGCACGCGCCGGGTGCCCGGCGACAGGCGCACCGCCAGGCGGCGCTTGGCGTTGTCGAAGCGCTTGACCGGGAGGACGGCGATCGTCGTCATGACAGGGACTCGGCGAAGCGCAGCGTCTCGGCGGCCACGCGGCGCCGCGCCTGCGCATCGCCCATCATCGTGTCCGTGCGGAGGGCACGCAGCCGGTCGAACGGCTCGTCGGTGACCAGGCCGTCGAGCAGCCCGCGATAGGCGGCGGCGATGCCCTCGGCGTCGAGCGACAGCCCGGCCCACGCCAGGAACGGCTCCGTCGGGCCCTTGACGACCCCGCCGCCCACGATCGGCGAGACCGCCACGACGGGCGCCGCGCTCGCGCGCAGCGCGTCGGCCATGCCCGGCACGTCGAGGATCGGCCGGATCGAGATGACGGGGTTGGACGGCCCGATGACGATCGCCCGGGCGCTCGCGATCGCCTCGAGCGCTTCGGCGGGCGGGGAGGCGGCATGGATGCCCTCGAACTCGACGCCGTCGACCGGGCCCTGCGCCTGCTCGCGGATCATGAACTCCTGGAAGGCGACCCAGCGCCGGCGCGCGAAGATGCGCGTGCGCACCGGCTGGTCGGCCATCGGCAGGACGCGTGCGCGCACGCCCAGCGCGGCGGCCGCCTCGGCGAGCGCCACGGTGAGCGTGGCGCCCTCGCGCAGGCGCCGCGCGCGGCGCAGGCACAGCGCGAGGTCCCGGTCGCCGAGGTTGAACCACACGTCCTCGCCGAGCTCGCGCAGGCCGTCCATGACGTGGAAGGTGTCGCCGGCGAGGCCCCAGCCGCGGTCGTCGATGCGATCCGCCAGCCAGAACGTCACGAGGTCGGGATCGGGGGAGACGTGGCTCTCGTAGACCTCGACGTCGTCGGCGGTGTTGGCGATCACGACGAGGTCGTCGCCCGCGACGTCGAGCATGCCGCGGGCGAGCTTGGCGCCGCCGGTCCCCCCGGCGAGCACGACGACCGGCGGCACTCCAGTGGTCCCGGTCATGACTCGCGTTGGGTTTGGCGCGCGGATCGTCGTTCGTGGCCAGGACGCAGAACATGATGCGTGCCTTTGGCACGTGAGTGTTCGAGGACGCCGCCACGGGCGGCGAGGCGCCCGCCAAACTCGGCGGGAGTCGTGAGCGGGGCCACTCAGACTCCAGTGATCTTGATCCCCGCGTGCGTCTTGTGGCGCACGTTGATGGAGATCAGCAGCGGGGTCAGCTGCTCGGTGAGGCGGGCCATCTCGAGCCGCCCGCAGTCGACGGAGCGCAGGCCGTCGATGTGGTCGATGAGCTCGATCACGCGCGCCTTGTCGTCCTTGACGTCCCCGCACACGAGGACGTCCTCGTCGAGGGCGTGATCGAGTTGTCCGAGGACGGTGGCGCTCACGGTGTGCAGCGCCGAGACGACGTGCACCCCGTCGGGGACCATCTCCTGGGCCTGCTGGGCCGCCGAGCCCTGCCACACGCCCAGCGTGCGCGTCGCCTTGCCGCCGACGGCGGCGGCCAGCGGCACGGTCGCATCGACGACGATCTGCCCGGCGCGCAGGGACCCCTTGAGGTTCGTCAGCGTCTCCGCCTGGTTGCGGAAGGGCACGCTGAGCACCACGATCTCCGCCCGCATGGCGGCCTCTGCGTTCTCGAAGCCTTCGAAGCTGCCCTTCGGGACCGCGGCGCCGGCGCGCTCGGCGGCCTCCTCGGCGCGGGCGGCGTCGCGTGAGCCGATGACGACGGGGATCCCGGCCTGGCCCCAGCGCAGCGCGAGGCCGAAGCCGAGGGCGCCCGAGGCGCCGATGATCGAGACGGGCGGGGTCAAGGGCGGCCGAGTATAAGGTTCGGCCCATGCGACTGGAGGCCCGCACAGCGTTCGTCACCGGCGGCGCGAGCGGCATCGGCGCAGCGACCGCGCGCCGCCTCGCCGCCGAGGGGGCGCGGGTGGCGATCGGCGATCTCGACGAGGCCGGGGCGCGCGAGGTCGCCGCCGAGATCGACGGCTTCGGCTGCGCTCTTGACGTCGCCGACGCCGCCTCGGCGCGCGCCGCCGTGGCCGCCGCCACCGAGGCGCTGGGCCCGGTGGACGTCCTCGTCAACAACGCTGGGACCGACCGCTTCGCCTTCTTCGTGCGCAGCGACGAGGAGCTGTGGGACTTCGTCCTCGGCGTCAACCTGCGCGGCGTGCTGGCGTGCACGCACGCGGTGCTCCCGTCGATGCACGAGCGCGGCCGCGGCGTGATCGTCAACGTCGCCAGCGAGGCGGGCCGCGTGGGCTCCCAGGGCTCGGCGACGTACTCGGCCGCCAAGGCCGGCGTCATCGGCTTCACCAAGGCGATCGCCCGCGAGTCCGCGCGCTACGGAGTGCGGTGCAACGCGGTGGCGCCGGGCCCCATCGAGACGCCGCTGCTCAACGGCGCCGAGGCGCAGCTGGGCGAGCTCGGCGCGCGCCTCAAGCAGGGGATGATCGACGCCACCGCCATGCGCCGCAGCGGTGAGCCCGAGGAGATCGCCGCCGCGATCGCGTTCCTCGCCTCCGACGACGCGTCCTATGTGACCGGGCAGACGCTGAACGTCAGCGGCGGCCTGTCGATGTGGTGAGCGCGCGATGACGACGCTGCCTCAGAGCGTGCGCATCCGCGAGGTCGGGCCGCGCGACGGCTTCCAGAACGAGCCCGAGATCATCCCGACGGCCGACAAGGTCCGCCTCGTCGACCAGCTCGCGCGCACCGGGCTGGAGCGCCTCGAGGCCACGAGCTTCGTGCGCCCCGACGTCATTCCGCAGCTGGCCGACGGGCCCGAGGTGCTGTCGCGCATCGACGTCCCGGACGACGTGAGCGTCTCCGTGCTGATCCCCAACGAGCGCGGGCTGGACAACGCGCTGGCGCTGCGCGACCGCTTCCAGGAGATCAACGTCTTCCTCAGCGCGTCGGAGACCCACAACGCCAGGAACGTCAACCGCACCGTCGAGGAGTCGCTCGCCGGGCTCGAGCGCGTGCTCGGCCGCGCCCGGGAGGCGGGCCTGCGCTGCGAGGGCGTCATCTCGACGTCCTTCGGCTGCCCGTACGAGGGGCACGTGGCGCCCGACCGCGTGTTCGCGATCGCCCGGCGCCTCGCCGGGGCCGGCGCGCAGGAGATCGGCTTCGGAGACACGACCGGCATGGCCAATCCCGTGCAGGTGCGCGCGTTCTTCGAGGATGCGCGGATCGCGCTGGGGCGCGACGTCGAGCTCACGGCGCACTTCCACAACACGCGCGGCCAGGGACTGGCCAACGTGCTCGCGGCGATGGAGAGCGGGTGCGACAGCTTCGAGTCGAGCTTCGGCGAGCTCGGCGGCTGCCCAGTGCCCGCCGGGGCGACGGGCAACATCGCCACCGAGGACCTCGTCTCGATGCTGGAGGAGATGGGCATCGAGACCGGCGTGGCGCTTCCGGCGCTGCTGGACTGCGCCCGCGCCGTCCGCGAGGTGCTCGGCCGCCCGCTCGGCAGCCACACGCTCGTCGCCGGTCCGGTGGACTGGCACGAAGCCTAGGCGTGGCCGGCGAGCGCGCCCTGACCCAGCCGGAGCTCAACCGGGCCGTCCTGGCGCGGCAGCTCCTGCTCGAGCGTGCGAGGACGCCGCTCCCACGGGCGCTCGAACGCGTCGGCGGCATCCAGGCGCAGTACGCGCCGTCGATGTACGTCGG
>JAOPZW010000300.1 GCA_025963905.1 Solirubrobacterales bacterium
CGCCGCCCGCGGCGGCCACGACGATCCGCGCACGGACCACGGGGCGCTCCGTCCCGCTCATGCCGGCCAGCCACGCGGCGAGCTCGCCCAGGCGCCCGAGGCTCCCCGCCGGGCCGGCCGCCAGCACCGCGCTGCGCGCCCGCTCGTCGATCGCCGCGATCGGGATCGGCGGGCGCGGAGGGTGGTCCGCAGCTATGCGAACCGGCCGGGCTCCCACAGCGGCTCTTCCCCGCCGTTGGCGCCGCGGCTGAGGATGAACAGCAGGTCCGAGAGCCGGTTGAGGTAGCGCACGACCTCCGGGTTGGCGTCGGCGACCAGGATCGCGCGGCGCTCGGCGCGCCGGCAGACGGTGCGGCAGACGTGCAGGTGCGCCGCGGCCGGCGTCCCGCCCGGCAGGACGAAAGACTTCAGCGGCGCCAGCGTCTCGTTGACCTCGTCGCAGGCCGCCTCGAGCCACGTGACCTGCTCGGGCTTGACCCGCAGGCGCTCGCGGTCGCCGCCGTGGGGGACGGAGAGGTCGGCGCCGATGTCGAAGAGATCGTTCTGCACTCGGCGCAGCCACTGCGCGTACTGCGCGGGCAGCCCCTCGACCGTCAGCGTCACGCCGAGTTGGGCGTTGAGCTCGTCGACGTCGCCGTACGCCTCGATCCGCGGGTGCGTCTTGGGCACCCGGCTCATGTCGCCCAGGTGCGTCTCGCCGCCGTCGCCGAGCTTCGTGTAGATGCGGGTGAGGTTGACCGTCATCGCCTCGACGATACCGCGCGTTGACGCCGCGCAGTACGATGCACCACGTTCAAGGTCGGTGGTGAAGGGAAGCCGGTGAGACTCCGGCGCGGACCCGCCACTGTTACCGGGGGAAGCCGCACGCAGCGAGCGTTCGCGCTCGAGCCACTGGACCGCACGAGGCGGTCCGGGAAGGCGCGGAGCGGTAGGCCCGGAAGCCAGGAGACCTGCCTCCGACCAGCCCATACGCCCTCGTGGAAAGGGGTGGCTCGATGCCAACTCGTCTCATCACCGGTCTCCTGGCGACCGGCTGCCTGCTCATAGGCGCTTCGCCTGCAGGCGCCGCCGGCGCGCCCGCCAACGTCTCCGTGCGCGTGGAGGGGGCCGGCGACACGCTGGTTCCCCGGACGGCCCTCACCACCACCACGACGCCCGTCGTCAAGGACGGCAATCCGTCGCACTCCTGCACGGGCACCAGCGTCGCGGGTGCCCTGGAGCAGGCGACCGCCGGCGACTGGAGCGGCTCGTGGGATCCGAGCTACGCCTACTCCGTGCAGGCCATCAAGAGCGAGGCACACGCCTTCGGCTCGGGCACCTACTGGGGCCTCTTCGTCAACGACAAGCCGTCGTCGACGGGCATCTGCGACACCGAGCTCCAGACCGGCGACGAGGTGCTGTTCGCGCCGCTGCCCGAGTCCGGCGCGACCGTCGGCGTCCTGCGCCTCAAGGGGGTCCCGGCCACCGCCGCCCCCGGCTCGGCGATCACAGTGAGCGTCACCCGCACGGCGACCACCTACGACCCCACGACGTACGCCCCCACGACCTCGACCGGCCCGGGCGCCGGCGTCACCGTGTCCGGCGGCGGTGCGACGACCACCACCGGTCCCGACGGGACCGCGCAGATCGTCCTCAGCCAGATGGGCCCGGCGTCGCTGCGCGCGGCCAAGGCCGGCGACATCCGGTCGGCCTCCGAGCCCGTCTGCGTGACGACCGGCGCCGACGGCCAGTGCGGGACCGCGGTCCCGACACCGCCGTCGTCGGCGGCGCCGTGCGCCACCGACGGCCGCGACGGTCTGTGCGGGACCCGTGACCTTCAGGCGCCACTGGCCGCTATCGCCGGGATCGCCGACCGGCAGGTCTTCGCGAAGGGCCACGGCCCGCGCACCGTGCGCGGGAGTGCCAGCGATCCGTCGGGACTGCTCATGGTCAAGGTGCGACTGACGCGCGACGACCACGGCCGCTGCGCGTACTTCAGCGGTCGCAAGGAGCGCTTCGTGCCCGCGCGCTGCGGCGCCACGCACGGCTTCTGGTTCCGGATCGGCGATCGCGCCGACTGGTCCTACCTGCTTCCGTCGCAGCTGCCGCGCGGGCGCTACGTGCTCGACGTCAACGCGATCGACAAGGCGTACAACCGCGACGATGCCCGCCGCCGGGGCGGCAACCGGGTCGTCTTCGAGGTGCGGTGACCCCGGTTCGCGCCATCCTGCTGCTGGCCGCGGCGATCGTCGTAGCGGGGATCGTCGCGGTGTTCGCGGGCGGGGGCGGGCTCGGCCCCGGCGCCGCGCCGGCAGGCGCGCGCCTGACCGTCAGCGACGGCTTCGGCGTGCAGCACGTGGCGCAGTTCGACAGCCCCAAGGTCGCCGGCCAGGAGACCGTGATGCGCCTCCTGCAGCGCAACGCCAAGGTCACGACGCGCTACGGCGGGGGGTTCGTGCAGAGCATCGACGGGCGCGCGGGCGGCACCAGCAGCGGCGCCCCGGTCGACTGGTTCTACTACGTCAACGGCGTCGAGGCGCCCAAGGGCGCGGCGGCGACGAAGCTCCACGGCGGCGACCGCGTGTGGTGGGACCGCCACGACTGGACCGCCACCCAGCGCGTCCCCGCCGTCGTCGGCTCCTTCCCCGAGCCCTTTCGCCACGGCATCGACGGCAAGCGCCTCCCGGTGCGGGTCGAGTGCTCGGACGCCAACGCGCCGGCGTGCCGGGTCGTCACCGATCGCCTGACGGCCGCTGGCGTGCCCGCCGCGATCGGCAGCCTGCGCGCGGCGAACACCGCCCATACGCTGCGCATCGCCGTCGGGCCCTGGAGCGCCCTGCGCGAGGATCGCGCGCTGGCCGGCATGGAGCGCGGACCCGCCGCGTCAGGCGTGTACGCCAAGCCCGCGCCGGACGGGCACAGCATCGCCGCGCTGGACGCCGCGGGGCACACGACGCGCACGCTGGGCGCGGGCACCGGCATGATCGCCGCGACCCGCGTGGGCGACGACCAGCCGGTGTGGGTGGTCACCGGCACCGACCCGGCCGGCGTCGAGGCTGCGGGGCGCGCGTTCGAGGAGGGCACGCTCGCCGACCGCTTCGCCCTGCTGGTCTCGCACGACCTGCCGATCCCCGTTCCCGAGACCGCCGGCCGATGATCTACCGCCGCCGCGCGAGCCCGCTGCACGCCGCGCGCGCGGCCGCCGGCGGCGCCTACTGCCTGGCGCTGGCCGCCTGCGCGCTGGCCTTCCAGC
>JAOPZW010000301.1 GCA_025963905.1 Solirubrobacterales bacterium
CACGGCCGGCTGATCCAGGACGTCCGCGTCTCGGTGACCGACCGCTGCAACTTCCGCTGCCAGTACTGCATGCCGGCCGAGGGGCTGACGTGGCTCGAGCGCGACGCGGTCCTGACCTTCGAGGAGATCGAGCGCGTGGTGGCGCTGCTCGCCTCGATGGGCGTGCGCGACGTGCGCCTGACCGGCGGCGAGCCGCTCGTACGCCGCGAGTTCCCCCGGCTGGCCGGGATGCTGACCGCGCTGGACGACGTCGCCGAGGTGTCGGTCACGACCAACGGCTTCCTGCTGGAGCGCGACGCCGCCGCGCTGGTGCAGGCGGGCATCGGGCGCTTCAACGTGTCGATCGACTCGCTGCAGCGCGACCGCTTCTTCCAGATGACGCGCCGTGACGCGCTCGGACGCGTCCTGCGCGGCCTCGAGGTCCTCGGCGCCCACCCCGAGGCGCACCCGATCAAGGTCAACGCCGTGGCGATGCGCGGCTTCACCGAGGACGAGGTCCTCCCCTTCGCGCGGTTCGCCCGCCAGAACCCCTACGAGGTGCGCTTCATCGAGTTCATGCCGCTGGACGCCGACCACGCCTGGACGCCGGACAGCGTCCTCACCGGCGAGGAGATCCGCGCGGCGATCGACGCGGTCTACCCGTTGGAGCCCGAGCCCCGCGAGCCGCACGCGACGGCACGCGCGTTCCGCTTCGCCGACGGCCAGGGGCGCATCGGCTTCATCAACCCGGTCAGCGAGCCGTTCTGCGGCGACTGCAACCGCATCCGCGTGACCGCCGAGGGCCGGCTGCGCACCTGCCTGTTCTCGCTGCACGAGACGGACCTGCGTGCGCCGCTGCGCGCCGGGGCCGGCGACGACGACCTCGAGCAGGTGATCCGCGACGCAGTCTGGCGCAAGGAGCTCAAGCACCACGTCAACGATCCGGGCTTCGTGCAGCCGGCGCGCACGATGAGCGCCATCGGCGGCTGACGTCACCTCACCCGACGAGCATCGCGGGGAGGCTGGCAGCGAGACCGGACGGCGCGGGCGCGTGCATCCATGCGCAACGTTTGCGCGCCCCTCGGTGACGACATGACCGTGCTGCTCCTCTTCGCGTTCGTCGCCGGCGCCGGGACCGCGCTGAGCCCGTGCGTCCTCCCCGTCCTTCCGGCGCTCCTGAGCGCCGGCGCCACGGGCGGCCGGCGGCGCCCCTTCGGCGTCGTCCTCGGCCTCGCGGCGACGTTCACAGTGACGATTGTCGGACTGGCGACCGTGATCGACGGCGTCGGGCTGGGCGACGGCGCCATGCGCACGCTGGCGATCGTCGTCCTGGGCGCGTTCGGGGTGGCGGTCGCCGTTCCCCGCCTCGCCGCCCGCCTGGAGGCGCCGCTCGCGGCCCTCAGCCGGCTGGGACCGCGCTCGGCCGGCGACGGCTTCTGGTCGGGGTTGGTGGTGGGCGGTGCGCTGGGCTTCGTCTTCGCGCCGTGCGCGGGACCGATCCTCGCCGCTGTGATCGCCGTCGGTGCCGTCTCCGGGGCCAAGGTCGCGGTCGGGCTGGCCTACGCGCTGGGCGCCGCAGCCGTGCTGCTCGCGCTCGCGCTCGGCGGCCGGGAGCTGCTGGAACGCGTGCGCCGGGCCGGGCGCGGCCCGCAGATCCAGGTGGCGCTCGGCGCCCTGATGATCGCCACCGCGGTGGCGATGGCCTTCCAGCTCGACGTGCGCTTCCAGACGGCGATCGCCGACCACCTGCCCGCCGCGCTGGTGAACCCGACGAAGGCCCTGGAGGACTCCGCCGCCGTGAAGCGGCGCCTCGCGGATCTGCAGGGCGCGCCGCGCTTCGCCCCCGCCGCCGCCCACGCGAGCCCCTCCGCTCCCTCGCAGGGCGCCGCGCCGCGCCTGACCGACCTCGGCGCCGCGCCGGAGTTCACCGGCACCCAGCGCTGGTTCAACACGCCCGGCGGGCACCCGCTGACGCTGGCCGGCGAGCGCGGCCACGTGGTCCTCGTCGACTTCTGGACCTACACCTGCATCAACTGCATCCGCACGCTGCCGGGGCTGCGCGCGCTGGACGCGGCGTACCGCCGCGACGGCCTGCGCATCGTCGGCGTCCACACGCCGGAGTTCAGCTTCGAGAAGGACGCGGGCAACGTCGCCGCGGCAATCCGCCAGAACGGCCTGCGCTACGCCGTCGTGCAGGACAACGGGCGCGCGACGTGGGACGCCTGGGGCAACCAGTACTGGCCGGCGACCTATCTCGTCGACGCCCGCGGGCGCGTCCGCTACGCGCACTTCGGCGAGGGCGACGCGCACCAGACAGAGGCGGCCGTTCGCGCCCTGCTGCGCGAGGCGGGCAGCCGCCGGCTGGGCGGCGGAGCCCACCCCGATCGCACGTACGACCCCGCCCCGCAGGCGACGCCGGAGACCTACCTCGGCGCCGCGCGCGCGGAGCGCTTCCTGCCCGGCGGCGTGCAGCTGGGCACCCACCGCTACGCCCCCTACCGCGGACGCCTGCGCGAGAGCAGCTTCGCCCTCGGCGGCGTGTGGAACGTGACCGCCCAGGCGGCGCAGGCGGTCGCAGGCGCAACGCTCGACGGCGAGGTGACGGGGAAGGACGTCTATCTCGTGCTCGCCCCGCCGCCGGCCGGCTCCGGAACTGTGGACATCGACCTCGACGGGCGCCCGCTCACCGGAGCCGGGGCCGGCCGCGACGTCCACGCCGGCCGCGTCCGCGTGGACCGCCAGCGGCTCTACCACCTCGTCTCGCTGGCCCGGTCGCAGACACACCGCCTCACGCTGCACGTGGGCGCCGGCGTCAGCGCCTACGCATTCACCTTCGGCTAGCCAGCAGCGCCGAGGCCTGGAGCAGGTCCTCCGGCGCGTTGACGTTGAAGAACGGCGTCTCGTCGTCGAACGGCAGCTCGGCGACGCCCAGCGCCGCGACGAGGTCGGTCGCGCGGGCGGTGATGTCGAAGCGGTCGAGCGCCTCCAGCGCGGCGGGCTCGTAGCGCGCGAACAACGGCTGCAGGCGTCCGCCGGCCCGCGGCACGACGGCCGGCCGGCCGCCCGCGTCGGCCTCGACCAGCGCGCGCACGAGCGCGGGCCCGACCAGGGGCATGTCGGCCGCGACCGCGACGACGGGCCGCCCGCGGGCCAGGCGCAGGGCGTGGACGACGCCCGCCAGCGGGTGGCGGGGCTCGTCGGGCTCGTGGTAGACGGTCGCGGCGCCGCGCAGCGGCGGCAGGACCGTGCGGCGCTTGGCGACCACCGCGATCTCGTCCAGGACCGCGCGCAGCGCATCGATCGGATAGGACACCAGCGGACGCCCGTCGAGCTCGACGATCGCCTTGTCGCCCCCGATGCGCCGGCCGGCGCCGCCGGCCAGGACGGCACCGATCGCCTGGGCGCGGCGGGGCATCGGCTTCGCGACCCGGGCCACCTAGGCCGTCCGCGGGCCTTGGCCGTAGTCGCCGAACGGCCGGTCGCGATCGGCGACCGCCTCGCGGACGTCCTCCAGGCCCCGCCGGGTGAACGCGGTGCCCTCGGGCGTGTGGCGAGCCGCGCCGTCCAGCAGCGTCCCGATGAGCTGCGTGGTGTGCAGGCCCATCTGCTCGAACGCCTGGTTGACGAGCAGCTTCATCATGTGCAGCTGGTTGGCGGGCAGCTGCGCGACCCGCCGCGCCAGCGCCATCCCGGCCTCCTCGAGCTCGTCCGCCGGCACCGCCTCGGAGGCGAGCCCCCACTCCACCGCGCGCCGCCCGTCGATGGGATCGCCGGTCAGCAGCAGGCGCTTCGATCGCTCGAGGCCCAGCCGATAGATCCACATCGCGGTCGTCGGCGAGCCCCAGACCCGCGCCGGCGGGTAGCCGATGCGGCAGTCCTCCGAGCAGACGATCAGGTCAGAGCACAGCGCGAAGTCGGTCCCGCCGGCGACGCAGTACCCGTGGACCTGCGCGATCACGGGCTTCGGCGACCGCCACAGCGCCATGTAGGCGTCGACGAAGCGCGACATCGCCTGGTAGTCGCCGATCGGGTCCCACGGGCCGTCCGCGTCGGCCTCGTGCATCGACTCCGAGCCCCAGCCGATGTCGTAGCCCGCGCAGAAGGCGCGCCCCGCGCCGCGGAGGCGGACGACGCGGATGGCCGGGTCGTCGCACGCCGCCTGCAGCGCCGCGCGGAACCCGGCGATGAGCTCCGGCGTGATCGCGTTGAGGCGCTCCGGCCGGTTCAGGGTCAGCGTCGCGACGCGGTCGTCCGTCTCGTAGAGCACCGTGCTCATCACGGCGAGCCTACCCGCGGGGCCGGGACCGCTCCCCACCCTCCTATGATCCCTGGAATGGAAGGGTCCGTTGAGACGAGGTCGTGGCTCCGCTGCTACCGCTGCTGGTCGACCGACCTCGAGGTCCAGGTCCACTACGAGGGCATCCACAAGATCGACCCCGACAGCGGCGAGCGCGCCGAGGTCGTCGACGAGCTGCAGGAGGCCGTCGTCCAGTGCCTGGACTGCATGCATGACCAGCCGCACCTGGGCTTCCGCGACGGCCGCGTCGAGCCGATCGAGGACCGCTGGGAGCGGATGATCGCCGGGACGCCCTGGGTCGCCTCGTGCACGGTCACCGTCGACGCCGACGACGTCGAGAGCTGCTCGGGTCCCGAGGCCGGCGACGCCCTGTCCTACGCGGCGTTCGGCGACCACGGCACCCGCGAGTTCTTCACCCACGTGCGCTTCCACAAGCACGACGACGACAACCGGATCGTCGTCCATCTGCTGGTCGAGCTCTACGCCCGCTCCGCCGACGAGGCCACCGACGTGCTCGAGGACGCCGCGCGCGGCAGCCTGGCGATCACCTCGCTCGCCGAGGAGTCGCGGCCGCCGGCCGCCACCGGCGACGACCCGCACTGAGGAGCAGCGCGCAGGGGCGCTCCGCTCCGCGCCACCTGATCACGCTCGCGGCGGTCCGTTCGCGAGCAGCGTTCGAGCGGTGCTCGCGGACATGGCTCGCGTCAGCCCGGTAGACGCCGACGTGACTCCGCAGCTCCGCTCCTCCCCCGTCGCCTGCGCGCGCGGCCGTGAGGACAACGAGCTCGTCGAGCCGTTCCGGAGCCAGGGCCAGCACCGCGGCCGGCGTCACGCCACCGCCGTACGCCGCGCAGAGGCGCCGCAGCCTCGCCGCCCGGGACCGGTCGTAGGACGGAACCTCGCCTTCGATGAACTCGAGAACCCCGCGGTCGAGGGCATCCCGGCCACGGGGCTCCGGGATCCACTCGAGTCCGCGCGCACGGACATGCCGGAGCAGGTCATGGACGCTCTCGGTCCACGCTCCCGCGGCCCGTCGCACGGCGTCCCCCACGCGCACGACGGGGGTCATGTGGCCGCCACGGAAGTCTCCGGACCGGGTCAGGGGTAGATCGCGCGCAGCTTCGCGGCCTCGGCGACGCGCTCGATCGCGAGGGCGAGCGCCGCGGTGCGCCACGTCACGCCCTGGCGCTCGGCGGCGTCGCCGACGCGCGTCAGGGCGGTGCGCATCTGGCGGCGCAGGCGCTCCTGGATCTCGATGACGTCCCACAGGTACTTCTGCTGGTCCTGCACCCATTCGAAGTAGCTGACGGTCACGCCGCCGGCGTTCGCGAGCACGTCGGGGACGATCGGGATCCCGCGCTCGGCGAGGATGTCCTCGGCCTCGGGGGTCGTGGGGCCGTTGGCCGCCTCCACGATGAGCCTGCAGGCCAGCCGCGAGGCGTTCTCCGCCGTGATCTGGCGCTCCAGCGCGGCGGGGATGAGGATGTCGCACGGCACCTCGAGGACGGCGGCGCGGCCGACCGGCTCGGCGCCGGGGAAGCCCTCGACGTACTCGTTCTCGGCCTTGTAGGCCAGCACGGCGCGGACATCGAGCCCGTCGGGGTTCGTGATCCCGCCGCGCACGTCGCTGACCGCCACGATCTTGGCCCCGATCGCGTGGAGCTCCTCGGCCGCCGTCGCGCCGACGTTGCCGAAGCCCTGGATCGCCACGCGCTGATCGCGGATCGACCAGCGCAGTCGCTCGAGCGCGCCCTCGATCGCGTACACCACGCCGAGGCCGGTGGCCGGCCGCCGCGCCTCGGTGCCGCCCAGCACCGGCGGCTTGCCGGTCACGATCTCGGGGACCGTGTGGCCCACCTGCTGGGAGTAGGTGTCCATGAACCACGCCATCTCGCGCTCGCCCGTGCCCATGTCGGGGGCCGGGATGTCGCGATCGGGCCCGATGATCGGGATGAGCTCGGCCGCGTAGCGGCGGGTGATGCGCTCGAGCTCGCCGACGGAGAGCTCGTGCGGGTCGCAGCGCACGCCGCCCTTCGCGCCCCCGTAGGGCAGGCCCAGCAGCGCGCACTTCCAGGTCATCCACATCGCCAGCGCGGCGCACTCGCCGAGCGAGACACCGGGCGCGTAGCGGAACCCGCCCTTGGTCGGGCCCATGGTCAGCGTGTGCTGGACGCGGTAGCCGGTGAAGTTGCGCACGCTGTCGTCGTCCATGCGCACCGGGAAGTTCACCGTCAGCGACCGGCGCGGCTCCAGCAGGCGGGCGCGGAACTCCGGCTCGAGGTCGAGTACGTCGGCGGTGCGCTGGAACTGCGCGCAGGCGATCCGATAGAGCTCCGAGCGCCACTCCGCACCCGCGTGCACCTGCGGCTCATCGGCGACGTCGATGGCATCCCAGCCGGTCCCGTTGCGCGCGCGCTCCTCCAGGCCCACGGGTCCTACGCTACCGGCTGAGCCTTGGCCGCAGCGTCGAAGCTCACCTTCCGTTCACCACCCGATCGACCAAGCCGTACTCCAGCGCTTCGGCGGGAGTGAAGTAGCGGTCGCGCTCCATGTCGTCGTGCACGCGCTCGATCGGCTGCCCGGTGTGCTTGGCGAAGAGGCCGTCGAGCACGCCGCGGAGGGCCAGCGTCTCTTCGGCGTGGATGGCGATGTCGGTCGACTGGCCCTGGTACCCGCCCGAGGGCTGGTGGATGAGCATGCGCCCGTTGGGCAGGGACATGCGCTTGCCCGGCGCGCCCCCGGCGAGGAACAGCGCGGAGATCGACATCGCGACCCCGCAGCAGATCGTCTGTACGTCGG
>JAOPZW010000331.1 GCA_025963905.1 Solirubrobacterales bacterium
ACCTCGATCGCCGAGGTCGCGCGCGTCATCGGAACCGGTTCGTCCGGCGTCTAGAACACGCGATCAAGGTTTCGCCGGGCGCGCCCGATACGGACGGCACCATGGACTTCGATTTCGCCGAACTGCTCCTCGACGTCATCAACCGCCGCGCCTCGGATCTGCACATCACCGCCGGCGCCCCCCCGAGCGTCCGCGTGCGCGGCCGGCTGATCGGGCTGGAGGGCTATCCCAAGCTCTCGACCACCGACACGCGCGAGATCGTCTACTCGATCCTCAGCAACGACCAGCGCCAGCGCCTGGAGACGGATTGGCAGCTGGACTTCGCCTACGCGATCCCCGGCCACGCGCGCTTCCGCGTCAACGCGTACTTTCAGCGCTCGGCGATCGGCGCGGCCTTCCGCCTGATCCCCTCGACGATCGTCGGGATCGACGAGCTCGGCCTCCCGCCCGCCGTCCACGAGTTCACCCGCAAGCCCCGCGGCCTCGTCCTCGTGACCGGCCCGACGGGCTCGGGCAAGTCCACCTCGCTGGCGGCGATGGTCGACGCGATCAACGAGTCGCGCGAGGAGCACATCATGACCGTGGAGGACCCGATCGAGTTCCTCCACAGCCACAAGAAGTGCATCGTCAACCAGCGCGAGATCGGGGCGGACGCCCAGACGTTCGCACTGGCCCTGAAGGCCGCCCTGCGCCAGGACCCCGACGTGATCCTCGTCGGCGAGATGCGTGATCTCGAGACGATCGGCACCGCCCTCACCGCCGCCGAGACCGGCCACCTCGTCTTCGCGACGCTGCACACGCAGAGCGCGCCGCAGACCATCGACCGCGTCATCGACGTCTTCCCGGCCCACCAGCAGGACCAGGTGCGCACCCAGCTCTCCGTCGCCCTGCAGGGCGTCATGACCCAGCAGCTGCTGCCCACCGCCGACGGCTCGTCGCGCATCGTCGCCTGCGAGGTCCTGGTGCCCACGCCCGCGGTGCGCAACCTCATCCGCGAGGGCAAGACCCACCAGATCCCGTCGGCCCTGCAGACGGGGTCGAGCGTGGGCATGCAGACCATGGACTCGGCGCTCGCACAGCTCGTGCGCGCCGGCAAGATCACCCAGCGCCTCGCCGAGCAGCGCGGGCAGAACGTGGAGGAGCTCAAGCGCCTTCTCGGCTCTTCCGCTGCCGGCATGGGCATGGCCGCCTAGGAGCACGACGACGTCATGGCCACCTTTGTCTTCAAGGCGATGGACCTCGCGGGCGCCAAGGCGACCGGCGAGGTCGAGGCCGAGAGCAAGCAGCGCGTCGCCGACCAGCTCAAGTCGCGCGGCCTCATCGTCCTGGACATCAAGGACAAGTCCGGCTCCAAGGAGCTGAAGCTCCCGTTCGGCAACAAGGTCAAGGCAACCGACCTGACGATCATGACCCGCCAGCTGTCCACCATGGTCAGCTCGGGCATGACGATCCTGCGTTCGCTGTACGTCCTGGAGGCCCAGACCGAGAATCCGGCGCTCACCGCGGTCCTCGTCGACGTGCGAAAGGACGTCGAGGCCGGCCTGCCGCTGTCGGACGCCTTCGAGCGCCACCCCAAGGTCTTCTCGCCGCTGTTCGTCGCGATGACCCGCGCGGGGGAGACCGGCGGCCTCCTGGAGTCCTCGCTGATCCGGATCGCCGACCAGCTCGAGTCCGAGGACGGGCTGCGCCGCCAGGTCAAGAGCGCGATGGTCTACCCGACCGTCGTCATGGTCTTCGCGATGGTCGTCCTGCTCGCGCTGGTCGCGTTCATCGTCCCGGTGTTCGTCGGGGTGTTCAAGCAGTTCGGCGGCAGCTTGCCGGCTATCACGCAGGTCACCGTCGGCATGTCGCATGTCGTCACGCACCAGTGGTACCTGCTGATCGGCGGCACCGTCGGCACCGTCTGGGGCTTCCGCAAGTGGAAGAGCAGCTACAAGGGCCGCGGCCAGTGGGACAAGCTGCGCCTCCGCATCCCCTTCAAGATCGGGGACATCGTCCAGAAGATCTCGCTCGCGCGTTGGTCTCGCACGCTCAGCGCGCTGGTCACCGCCGGCGTCCCGCTCCTGCAGGCCCTGGACATCACCGCCAAGACCGCCGGCAACCGCGTCATCGAGGACGCGATGGGCGCGGTCATCGAGAGCGTCACCCGGGGCGGCACGATCAGCGGCCCGCTCAAGGACGCGCCGGTCTTCCCGAGCATGGTCGTCCACATGCTGGGCGTGGGCGAGGAGACCGGCGCCATGGACCAGATGCTCAGCAAGATCGCCGACTTCTACGAGGACCAGGTCGAAGCGTCCGTCAAGTCCCTGACCTCGATCCTCGAGCCCGTCATGCTCGTGGTCGTCGGCGGGATCGTCGGCTTCATCGTGGTGTCGATGTACATGCCGCTGTTCAAGGTGTACGACCAGATCCGGTAGGTCCGCTCGGCACCGGGGGCGACTCGGCGACGGTCCCCGCCTTCGTCACGCGCCGCCGGCAGTCTCGAGCAGCTCGGTCCGGTATCGGGGTGCTTCGTGCTGTCGCTCACGCGGAAGCTCCCTCTGATCGCGGGGTGCACGACGCGCGCCCGGCGTACTCGTCACCGGGGCTCGTCACCCAGGCGCCCCGCCAGAAGCGCGCGCAGCAGCGGGCCTGCGTCCTGCGGGCCGCGGCAGCGCTGCGGAAAGGAGGCCTGGATCACGATCGCCGTCCATTGGCGGTCGCGGTGGGCCAGCACCACGGCCTGCAGTGGCGCCTGGACGGCCAGCCGGAGCTCTTGGTCCGCGCCGGCCAGGCGAGCGCGACCGACGGCCAACGTGGATGGGTCATACGAACGGCCCTCGATCTGGCCCAGCAGCTTCAGCGCGGCCTGGTCGGGAGGGCCCGCGGGCGCCGGGATCGCCAGCAGAGATGCGTGCGCGCAGGTGTCGGAGCGCCCCAGCGACAGGACGCCATTGACGGGCCCCGCCTCGATGCCCCAGTCCTTGGGCAGCCTCAGGAAGACGCGATGGCGCCCGGGCGCCGGGATCGACACCTGCGCCGCGACGCGTTGCAGGTGCGGGCCGCGCGCCGGCGCGCGGTGAAGCGAGAGAGCTGTCAGCGCCCCGACGATCAGCGCTGTCGCCGTCGCAGCGCCGGCCAGGCAGACGCTCAAGGAGCGACGCACAGGGCCCACAGTAGGGGCCGAAGGGCGCCGGCGTGTGGCCTTCGGTGCTTGCCTAGGTGCGAGGTGCAGCATCTACGCTGTGGCGACATGTCTGCCGACACCGAGGAAGAGCTCGAAACCCTCCGCGCCGCCGGACGCGTGGTGGCGCAAGCGCTGCGGGCGATGCGCCGGCAGGTGCGCGCCGGGGTGACCACAGCAGAGCTGGATGACGTCGGCGCCCGGGTGTTCCGGCGTGCGGGCGCGCGCTCGGGGCCGCAGCTCGACTACGGCTTTCCGGGGGTCAACTGCATCAGCGTCAACGACGAGGCGGTCCATGGCATCCCCGGTCGGCGCCGCCTTCGCGACGGCAACCTGGTGAAGCTCGACGTGACCGCCGAGCTCGACGGGTTCTACGCGGACGCCTGCATCTCGGTGCCGGTCGGCCGCGCGCGCCCGGGGACGGCAGCCCTGGCGGAGACGGCGCGCACGGCACTGGCCGAGGCGATGCGTGCGGCGCGGGCCGGGGCACCACTGAACGCGATCGGGGCAGCGGTCGAGGAGAGCGTCGCCCGTCGAGGGCACGCCGTCTGCACGGACCTGATGGGCCACGGCATCGGCCGCCGCATCCACGAGCCGCCGCACGTACCGAACCACTACGTCCCGCAGCTGTCGCAGCCGCTCACCGAGGGTCTCGTGCTCACCATCGAGCCGATCATCTCCGCCGGCAGCGGCGCGGTTCGCGAGACCGGCGACGGGTGGACCGTGCGGACGGCCGACGGTGCCCTGTCCGCCCACGTCGAGCACACGATCGTCATCACCCAGGGCGCGCCCATCGTCCTGACCGCCTGAACGCAGGCCGCGTCGACGGGGATCGAGGCCGTGACGAGCTCAGGCTCCGCGGGCGGACTCCACCCGCAGGGCTTCCCGGAGCAGCGGTAGCTCAAGCTTGCGCTTGTACAAGCGATCACTTGTATGTACGCTCGCTCGATGCCCGAGAACGACGCCCTGACGATCGCCCGCGCCTACCACGACGCCTGGACGAGCATGCGCTTCGATGAAGCGACCGCCCTGCTCGCCGACGGCCTCGAGGTGGAGGTGCCGATCAACGACTACCCCACGACGGAGTCATTCGCGGAGGGGTTGCGCGGCTTCGGAGCGATGACACGCAGCGTCGAGCTTCTGTCGGCGATGAGCGCCGGGAACGAGGCGATGCTGTTGTACGACATGGAGGTCGACGGACTCGGAATCATGCGCGTGGTCGAGCACTTCACGGTGCGCGACGGGAGGATCGCCCGCATCCGCCAGATCCACGACACGGCCGTCCTGCGCGCAGCCGGCTTCGCCGGACCCGCCGAGCGCGTCGCCTGAGGCCGAGCAATGCCGACGACCGACAGCTTCACCGCAGCCGTCCGCTACCCGGCAGCCCCTGGCGCGGTCTACGACGCGCTTGCAACGCCGGGTGGCACCGGGGGATGGTGGACCACCGACGGCGACAGCGACGCGGCGGCGATCCCCGGGCGGCACATCCGGCTCAACTGGTCCGACGACGACCACATCATCTTCTTCGTGGACGCCGCCGAGCGTCCGACGGCGCTGCGGTGGACCTGCGTCGCACAGCACGACCGCAATCTCCCACAGCCCGACGAATGGGTCGGCACCAGCCTCGTCTTCTCGCTCGTCGCGGACGGCGAGGGCACGGTCCTCGAGTTCGAGCATCAAGGGCTCACGCCGAAGCTGGACTGCTTCGGCGCGTGTCGGGATGGCTGGGACTTCTTCCTGCGGCGCAGCGTGCGCCAGCTCGTCGAGCTCGGTCAGGGACTCCCGTACGAGGCCGGCACCAGCCCTGTCAGTCGCCTGCCGCGCCCGTGATCGGAGTGCCGCACCGTCAGTCCTCCTCGTTCTCGGCGTCGACCGCTGCCTCGTGGTGGATCGCCTCGGCGATGCGCTTGATCGCGTGCAGGCGCTCGTCCCAGCGCGTCCACGGGCGCCCCGATGAGGACGTCTCGTTCGATGCTGTCGGGAACCGGTGGTTGCGTGTTCAGAACGGGGCTACGTGGGCGTGGAGACGCCGATCCCGCGCCCGGCTTCACGGAGGGTCTCGACGCTTCGCTCGAACGCTTCGCGTTCCTCGCCCGACATGGCGGGCTCGAGCTCGGCGATCGCGCCCTGGCGCGCGAGCACGGTTGGCACCGCGACGGTCACGCCGTAGCGCTCGCGGTAGGCCGCCACCGGCAGCACGGCGCGCTCGTCGCGGAGCACCGCCTCGGTGATGCGCGCGCAGACGGCGCCGATGCCGAACTGGCTTGCGTCGTTGCCCTCGATGATGGCGATGTTCGCGAAGCGCACCTCGCGCTCCACCTGCTCGCGCAGCGTCTGAAGCGACTGGTCCGGGTGCCACTGGCGCAATGCCGCCTCGAGCGGCGTGCCCTGCACGCTCACCGAGGACCAGAGCATCACCTCGCTGGTCCCGTGCTCGCCGACGACCAGCGCCTCGACCGCCGACGGGTGGACCGCCAGATGCGCGGCCAGATGCACGCGGAAGCGCAGCGTGTCGATGACGGTCCCGGTGCTCAGCACGCGGTCGTGGCCGGCCAGCTCGCGCGCGAGATCGGCCAGCGGGTCCGGCGGATCCGTGACGACGAGGATCACGGCGTCGGGGGCCGCCGCGACCACCTGACCGATGATCTCCCGGTACACCGCCGCGTTGGTGTCCAGGAGTCGCAACCGGCCGTGCCGATCCGCGCGATCGGTCGCGCCGCCGGATTTCTCGTTGACGCCTGCGGTGACGAGCACGATGTCTGCGCCGGCGAGATCCGCCCAGTCGCCGTCGGCGATGGCCGCCACGGGCGACAGCGGCGCGCCGTAGCGCAGGTCGGCTGCGACGGCGGCCGCTCGCTCACGGATGCGGTCGACGAGCGCGATCTCTCGGCACGATCCGCGCAGGACGAGCGCGTACGCGCAGGCCTGGCCGACCGACCCCACGCCGACCACGCCGACCTTCGGGCCCACCGGCTCCTCGCCATGGTCGGCTGCGAAGTCACTCACGGGTGGCGCTCAACGATCCGGGCAACATGGGCAAGGCGGCGACGCGGTCGCCGGCTGATGCCATGTTCGAGCCACTGGACGCGCTTGTCGTCAGCCGGTGGGTGCATCTTGCCTGCGCCCCGGGGTGCAGCCGCAGCCGCGCCCAGCCGCCCCTCAGATGTTCGCCCCCTGCGCTTGCGCGACCGGCGCCGCGTCGAGCGTGCCGGCCTCGATCCGGGCGGCCATGTCCTTCGCCTGCTCGCGGTAGACGCGGCCGTCGTCGAACTCGATCACCGGATACATCCGCTGGCCGCTCAGGCGCTCGAGGTCGTCGCGCTGGCCGCGGCGAATGGGTCCGGGCACGACCTCGTAGGGGATGCCCTGCTCGTCGAGCGCCTTCTGGACCTTCCAGCAGGGGTGTCCGCCGAACTTCACCCACATGCTCCGACAGCGATGCAACCTGATGGCCATCGTGGATCCCCTTTGTCGAGGTGGTCGCCGCCAAACGTACTACCGGGAGCGGTACCGGCCGGGTTTAAGCTGACCAGCCGTCCGGGCTGCGCATGGACTCCCTGATGCTCTCCCTCATCAAGCTGCCGGCCCACCTGGGCTACGTGATCCTCTTCGCCCTGGTCGGCGCCGAGTCCACCGGGGTGCCGGTGCCGGGGGAGACCGCGCTCATCACCGCCGGCGTGCTGGCCCACCACGGGCAGTTCACGATCCAGCTGGTGATCGTGGTCGCGGCGGCGGGCGCCATCGTCGGCGACAACGTCGGCTATCTGATCGGTCGTACGGGGGGGCGGCGCCTCCTCGAGCGGCCCGGATTCCTCGAGAATCACCGGCGGCAGATCCTGCGGCAGGGCGAGCCGTTCTTTCGCAAGCACGGTCCCAAGGCGGTGTTCCTCGGGCGCTGGTTCGCAGGCCTGCGCATCGCCGCGGCCTGGCTGGCGGGCATCAACCGGATGCCGTGGCACGTGTTCGTCTTCTGGAACGCCCTGGGCGGCATCGCCTGGGCGACCTCCGTCGGCCTGCTCGCCTACTACCTCGGGCCCACCGCCGAGCGCGTGTTCAAGTACGTCGGCCTCGGCGGTGTGGGAATCGTGGTCCTCCTGGCGGCCGGCTACTTCGCCTGGCGCCACTTCCGCAGCGGCGCGAAGGCCGGCCCCGAGGGTTGACGCATCGAAGGAGGCCGCTGGCGGCTCGGGCAGGGGCGATCCGGACATTTGTTCGAGCCGGCGCCCTGACCCGCCAACCTGGGGTCCCCTGCGGTGTTCCCATCCCCGTAACGCACCCGCACCTCCCAAGGAGGACCTCAGTGAAGAAGCACCTCGTCCCCGCCGTTCTCGTCGCCGCCGCGGTGGCCATCCCCGGTTCTGCGCTGGCCAAGGGCAAGCCCGAGGCCCCTGGGCAGACCAAGCCTCATGGCCAGTCCGGTCAGGCTCACGGCAACTCGCACAAGTGCAAGGCCCACAGCGTCGGTTACATCGTCGCCGGCACGCTCACGAGCTACGACCTGAAGCAGACCGCCGGCGCCCAGACCCCGGCCGACAAGTCCGATGACCGCTACAGCGGCACGCTCGGCCTGACCGTCACCAAGACCAACCACCACGCCAACGCCGTGTCCGGCCCACAGCCGGTCACCGACGTGCGCGTCAGCTTCGGCGACGGGGTCGCCCAGCCGCCCGCCACGGGCTCGCGCGTCAAGCTGATCGGCAAGGTCACCAAGGTCGGCAAGAAGTGCACCGACCAGAGCGCGGCCGGCCAGGTCACCTACCGCAAGGTCACGTTCAC
>JAOPZW010000359.1 GCA_025963905.1 Solirubrobacterales bacterium
TCGTCATCGGCATCGGCGCGTCGATCGTGCTCCTGCCGCTCTTCGTCCTCATCGAGCACCGCGCGCGAGCTCCCATGCTCGACCTGGCGATCTTCCGCAACCGCCTGTTCGCGGCCGCGACCGGCGCCGCCTTCATCAACGGCCTGTCGCGCTTCGCGCTGATGTTCGTCTTCGTCTTCTACTTCCAGGGCGCGCAGGGCGACAGCCCGATCACGGCCGGCATCAAGCTCGCGCCGCTGGCGCTCGGGATGCTCGTGTCCTCGCCCGCGGCCGGCATCTGGGCCGACCGCCACGGCTCGCGCGCACTCGCCGCCCTCGGGATGGTCGTGACCGCCGTCGGGCTGGCGTTCATGACGACGCTGGAGGTCCACACGGCGTACTGGCAGAGCACGCTGTGGCTGTTCATCGTCGGCCTGGGATCGGGCATGTTCAACTCGCCCAACACCGCGGCGATGATGGGCACCGTGGCGCCGCACCGGCGCGGGATCGCCGCCGGCGCGCGCACCATGCTGCAGAACACCGGGGCGGTCATCTCGATCGCCTTCGTGCTGGCGATCGTCACGGCCGCGGTGCCCAAGGACGTCCTGCTGAAGATCTTCTCGGGCGTCGCCTCCGGGCTCTCCCCCGCCCAGCTGGCGCCGTTCATCCACAACATGCACACCGCGCTGTGGGTCCTGGCCGCCGTCTCGCTGGCCGGTGCGGGCGTGTCGCTCCTGCGCCCGGCGCACGAGCCGGCCGAGGCCGCGCCATGAGCGCGAGCGCGGCCCCGCATGCGGGCCTGCGGATCGGCGAGGTCGCCCAGGTGGTGGGCACCACGCCGCGCACGATCCGCTACTACGAGGAGATCGGGCTGCTCCCTCCCGGCGTCGAGCGCGAGGCCGGCCGCCACCGCGTCTACGGCGAGCGGGACGTCGAGCGCCTGCGCGACGCGCTGCGGCTCAAGGAGCTGCTGGGCGTGACCCTCGACGAGCTCAAGGAGCTGCTCGAGGCGGAGGAGGCCCGGGCGGAGCTGCGCGACGAATGGAGCCGCGAGGGCGTCGCCGCCGGGCGGCAGCGGGAGATCCTGACAGCGGCGCTCGGCCACCTCGACCGCCAGCTGCAACTCGTGCGCCGCCGCCGCCGCGAGATCGAGACGCTCGAGCGCGAGCTCGCGGCCCGGCGCGCACGGGTGCGCATGCGCCTGCAGGAGCTGTGAGCTACCCGGTTCGGCGCGGCGCCGGGCCGACCACCGCGGCGACGTCGGCCACGATCTCGAAGTGCTCGGTGAGGGCCGCGAGCGAGAACAGGCGCTGCACCGAGCGCGGGCCCCGCACGAGCACGAGCCGGCGCCCTGCGCGACGGGCGCGGCGGCGCAGGGCGACCAGGCGCGCGATCCCCGTGGAGTCCAGGAAGTCCAGCTCGCTCAGGTCGACGACGATGCAGTGGTCCCCGTCGCGCTCGACGCGGCGCATCGCGTCGTCGAACCGATAGGCGTGGGCCAGATCCAGCGCGCCGCGGACGCGCACATGCACCGGGCCGGCCTCGAGGTGCTGGACCGCCAGTTCGAAGCCTTTCACGGCGTCCCTCCAGCGGATCGACTCGCCTCGGTTACCCGGTGGCCGGAGGGGTGAACCTCCAGACGCCCGCCATGGTGGCCAAAACGGGGCGTTGCGATCGGCCATCCTGGCGCAGCGCGTCCCTGCGGCGGCGCGGCAGCTAGCGTGCCGGCCATGCATCGCGATCGCTTCCCGGGCCTCGACGACGGCTGGGCCCGCCTCGACGGGCCTGCCGGCTCGCAGATGGTCGACAGCGCGATCGAGGCCATTGCCGGCTGGATGCGCAGCGGCGACGCTGCGAATCACGGCGGGGCGTTCCGCGCGGCGCGGCGGACCGACGCGCTGGTGGCGAGCACCCGGGAGACGGTCGCGCGGCTGCTGGTGGCCGAGCCCCGGGGCATCGTGTTCGGCGCCTCGATGACGGCGCTGACGATGCGGTTCGCCGCCGCCGTCGGGCGCACGCTGGCACCCGGCGACGAGATCGTGTGCACGCGCCTGGACCATGATGCCAACGTCGCGCCGTGGCTGATCGCCGCCGGACGCGCCCAGGCGCGGGTGCGGTTCGCCGACCCCGCGCCGGACACGCTCGAGCTGCCGGCGGCGGCCGTCGAGGCGGTGCTGGGCCCGCGCACCCGCTGGGTGGCCGTGACGGCGGCCAGCAACGCGGTCGGCTCGATCCCCGACCTTCCGGGCATCGTCGCCGCCGCCCGGCGCGCGGGCGCGCGAGTGTTCGTCGATGCCGTGCACGCGACTCCGCACCGCCCGCTGGACTTCGCCGCGCTCGGCTGCGACGCCCTCGCGTGCTCGGCCTACAAGTGGTACGGCCCGCACGTCGCCGTCCTGGCCGCCCGGCCCGACGTGCTCGCCGAGCTGACGCCCGACAAGCTGCGGCCCTCGGCCGACACCGTGCCCGAGCGCTGGGAGCTCGGGACGCTGCCCTTCGAGGCCCTGGCCGGGGTGCGCGCCGCGGCGGAGTTCCTGCTGACCCTGGACCGCGCAGCGCTGCGCGCCCACGAGGACGGGCTGCTGCGCGCCATGCTCGAAGGCCTGGGCGCCATCGACGGCGTGACCCTGTACGGCGCAGCGCGCGAGCGCACGCCGACGGTCATGTTCACCGTCGCGGGACACACGCCGCAGGCGGTCGCGGCGGCGCTCGCACGCGAGGACGTCGCGGTCTGGGATGGCAACTACTACGCGCTGGAGCTCCTGACCCACCTGGGCCTCGAGCCGGCCGGAGCCGTGCGCGCAGGAGCCCTCGCGTACAACGACGCCGACGACGTCCGCCGGCTCGTGGACGGCGTCGCGCGCATCGCCGCCGGGTCGTGAGGCCGCTGACGTGGCGCCGATACGCTCAGGGCTGATCGCCGCCGCAGTCGCCGCCGCGGTCGCGACCGGGACCTCCGTGGCACCGGCGCGGCCGGTCCCCGGCGCCCCGCGCTGCCCCGTCTTCCCCCGTGACAACGCGTTCAACCAGCGGGTCGACGGCCTGCCGGCGGCGGCGGGGTCGGCCGCCATGGTGGCCGCCATCGGAGCCGGGGAGCCCCTCCACGCCGACTTCGGATCGGGGACCTACGAGGGCCGTCCGATCGGCATCCCCTACGACGTGGTGGGCCGCCGCACGGCGCGTTCGCAGGTGAGCTTCGACTACGCCGGCGAGTCCGACCGCATCGGCTATCCGATCCCGCGCGGCGTGCACATCGAGGGCGGTGCGGGCGCCGGCGGCGACCGCCACGCGATCCTCGTCGACCGCGACGCGTGCCGCCTGTACGAGCTCTACGCGCTCGAGCGCCGCGGGGGGAGCTGGCACGCCGGGTCCGGCGCGAGCTGGTCGCTGCGCTCCAACCGCGTGCGGCCGGCGGGCTGGACGTCGGCCGACGCCGCCGGGCTGCCGATCCTCCCCGGGCTGGCGCGCTACGACGAGGTGCGCCGCGGGACCATCGACCATGCGCTGCGCTTCACGGTCCGCCGCACGCGCCGGGCCTACGTCTACCCCGCGCGGCACTTCGCGTCGTCGCTCACCGACCCGGCGCTGCCGCGGATGGGCGAGCGGCTGCGCCTGAAGGCGTCGGTGGACATCTCGGGGCTCCCGGGCCAGGCCCGCGTCATCGCGCAGGCGCTGAAGACCTACGGCATGGTGGTCGCCGACAACGGCTCCGACTGGTTCGTCTCGGGCGCGCCGTCGAGCGGCTGGGACAACGGCCAGCTCGCCGCGCTGCGACGCCTCAGCGGCGCGGACTTCGAGGTCGTGGACACCTCGAACCTGCGCCGCTGAGACGGCCGCTCAGGCTCAGGCGGGGAACGGCTCCGGCGTCCGTTCGCCCGGCGTGTACTCCTCGGCGGGCTCGAGCATCCGGCGGAGGCCGTCCTTCAGCTCCGGCGTGTCCTCGTGCCCGTGAACGGCGACGGCGTGCTGGGCGGCCGCGAGGACGACCTCGTCCTCCTCGCCGATGATCGTGAGCGTGCAGTTCGAGTCGCTCTCGAAGCGCCGGCAGTCGGCCATCTTGCGTGCCATGGGTCAGGCCCCCTTGGTCGAGTGCGCCGATCCTCTCACTCCGCCGCGGCCAATGCGAGCGCACGGCCCAGGTATTCCTCGGCCTTGGTGGTCAGGCGCACGAGGCCGTAGCGGTCGAGCACCGCACGCCGGAGGTCGCCCTCGGCGCCGGCCGCGCGCAGGCGGCGCATCAGCTCGGCGATCTCCGCCACGGGAACATCGTCCAGCGCGCGGGGCCCCAGCTCGCGCACGCGCACCGGCGGCTGGCCCGCGAGATGCAGGAGGTCGTCGTCCTCCGGGGAGTCGGCCGCCTTGACGAGCTCGATGCGCCCGTCCATCCGCAGCCGGTAGGCGGCGCCCGAGAGCGGGGCGCGGGCGATCGAGGTGAGCTTGCGCCCGCCAGCGGCCCGGTTGTAGAGCCCGTATGCGCGCCGGGCGAGGATGGGCCCCTCGGCGGCCACGATCTCCAGCAGCACCGGGTCCACCACGCCACGACCGGCGCTGCGCGGGTCGATCACCGGGTGCGGCTCCCACGACGCGTAGGGGGCCAGCGCAACGTCGCCCGGGCCCGCGCCGGCGGAGACCGGCTCGGACGCCGCCCACCGGCCCAGCGGCCAGCCCGCCACCGCGGTCGACGGCGCCTGCGGGTCGGGCAGCTCCACGACGTCGGCGCCGCCACGAGCGCCCAGCAGCTCACGCTGCTCGCCCGCGCCCGGGCCCGCCACCACGACGGCCGCGACCGCGAGCCCGGCCGCGCGGGCCGCCTCGACCGTCAGCAGCGCGTGGTTGGCGAGGTCGGGACCGGCGGGAGCGACCACGACGACCGTCGCCCCACGCGTCCGGGCGCCGTCGCGGACGAGCGCG
>JAOPZW010000392.1 GCA_025963905.1 Solirubrobacterales bacterium
GCCGCCGCCGCGGCGGCGCGCGCCGCGGGCGGCGCCGGGGTGCTGGTCAGCCTGGGTGGGGACATCGCCCTCGCGGGCCCCGCACCGGCAGGCGGGTGGGCGGTGCGCGTGGCCGAGGACCACCGGGCCGGCCCCGACGCGCCGGGTCAGACGATCACGCTGCGGTCCGGAGGCCTGGCGACGTCGAGCACGACGGTGCGCCGGTGGGGGCGGGGGGCCCACCACATCATCGATCCGGCGACCGGACTGCCCGCCGGGGGACCGTGGCGCACCGCGACCGTCGCGGCGGGCTCGTGCGTGGACGCCAACATCGCCAGCACGGCGGCGATCGTCCGCGGCGCGCCCGCGGTGTCGTGGCTCGCGGAGCGGCGCATGCCGGCCCGGCTCGTTGGCCGCGATGGAAGGGTGCTCGAGATCGCCGGCTGGCCGCGGGAGGAGGTCGCCGCATGATCGTCGCGGCCGCCCACGGGCCCTCGGCGCTCTGGTACGCGACGCGCGGGGCCGGCGCGATGACCCTCGTGCTGCTGACGGCGAGCGTCGTGCTGGGGATCGCCGAGTTCCGGCGCTGGCAGCCGGCGCGCGCGCCCCACTTCGCGATCGCCGCGATGCATCGCTGGGTCTCGCTCGTCGCGCTGGCGCTGCTGGGCGTCCACGTGGTGACGACGCTGCTCGATCCGTTCCCCAGCATCGGCGTGCTCAACGCGGGCATCCCGTTCGTGACGAACTATCGCCCGCTGTGGATCGGGTTCGGAACGCTCGCCTCGGACATGCTCGTCGCGGTCGTCCTGACCAGCCTCGTGCGCGGGCGGCTCGGCTACCGCGCCTGGCGGGGACTCCACTGGCTGGCGTACGGGTGCTGGCCCGTCGCGCTGCTGCACGGCCTCGGCGCGGGCTCGGACACGAAGGCGACGTGGATGCTCGTGCTCACCATGACCTGCGTCGTCGCGGTGGTGGTCGCGCTCGGCGGCCGGCTGGCGGCGGCGGCGACGCCTCCGGGGGTGCGGACGGGGGCGTCGGCGGCCACCGCGCTGGGCGTGGTGTGCCTGGTGGCCTGGCTCGTCCAGGGCCCGCTGGCGAGCGGGTGGGCCGGCCGCGCCGGAACGCCGCCCAGCGTGCTCGAGGCCTTCAGCCCGCGCCCGGCCCGGGCCGCGGCGCGACCGGTGGCCGTCGATCCGCTGGCCCGGCCGTTCTCCGCCGCGCTCACCGGCACGATCCGCAACGGCGTCAGCGCCGGGGGGATGGCGGTGGTCGACCTGCGCCTGCACCTGAGCGGTCCCGCCGGCGAGCTGCGCATCCGCCTCGGCGGCCAGGCGCTGCCCAACGGCGGGCTGCAGATGGATCGCAGCGCGGTGACGCTGGGACCGCGCGCGCAACCGGGGGAGTTCCAGGGCCGCATCGAGTCCCTCCAGAACACGGTGCTGCGCGCGCTGGTGGGGTCGGCGGACGGCCGGGCGGTGCGCCTGGAGGTCAACCTGTCGCTTGGTCAGACGAGCGTGACGGGCCAGGTGCGGGGCACGCCGGTGCGGGCGTGAGCGCGCGCCGCCTGCTGGCCGGGGTGCGCGGCGACGCGCCGCTGTCGCTCGCCGGGCACGAGGCCGTGCACGGGCCGGCGCCCGCCCCCGGCCCCGGCCCCGGGCTCATCGAGGCCGCGCAGCTCGCCGGCCTGCGCGGGCGCGGCGGGGCGGCCTTCCCCACGGCGGTCAAGCTGCGCGGCGTCGCGTCGCAGCGGAGCCCCCGCTCGGTGCTCGTCAACGGGGCGGAGGGCGAGCCGCTCAGCGGCAAGGACCGCGTCCTCATGCGGCTGGCGCCCCACCTCGTGCTCGACGGCGCGATGGCCGCCGCCGCGGCCGTGGGCGCGCGCGAGGTGGTGGTGGCGGTCCGCGCCGACGGCGCCGGCGCGGTGGAGTCGCTGCGCCGCGCGCTGGCGGAGCGCGCCGGTGATCCGGCCTCGACGATCGTCACGGTGCCCGTCGCCTACCTCGCGGGGGAGGAGAGCGCGCTGATCCGCCACCTCGACGGCGGGCCGCTCAAGCCCGTCGTCGTCCCGCCGCTGCCCTTCGAGCGCGGGCTGCGCCGCCGGCCCACGCTGGTCCAGAATCCCGAGACGCTCGCCCACCTCGCGCTGATCGCCCGCCACGGTCCGGAGTGGTTCCGAGGGCTCGGCACGCCCGCCCATTCCGGCACGGCGCTCGTCACCGTGGCGGGCGAGGTCGCCCGCCCGGGCGTCCAGGAGGTCGCGTGCGGGACGCCGCTCGACGCCGTGATCGCCGCGGCGGGCGGTGCGACGCAGGCCCTGCGCGCGGTGCTCATCGGCGGCTACCACGGAACGTGGATCCCGGCGCGGGCGATCGGCGCCGTCACGCTGGACGACGAGGGCCTGTCGGCGTACGGCGCGACGCTCGCGGCCGGCGTCGTCGTCGCGCTCGGCGAGTCGGCCTGCCCGGTCCAGGAACTCGCGCAGACGATGTGGTGGCTGGCCGAGCAGAGCGCCCGGCAATGCGGGCCCTGCAGCCACGGCCTCCCGGCGCTCGCCGCGATGCTCGCTGCGATCGCCTCGGGCACGGCGCCGCCCGACGCCGGCGACCGGCTGGTGCTCTGGGGCAAGCAGGTCACCGGAAGGGGCGCGTGCCGGCTGCCCGACGGGGCGGTCCGGTTCCTCGCCAGCGGGCTGCGCGTCTTCGCGGCCGAGCTCGACGAGCACGCCCGGCGCGGCCCGTGCCGGGCGTGCCCGAAGCCGACGGTGCTTGCCGCGCCCGCCGGGCGAAGGGTGGCCGCGTGAGCCGCCACCTGCGCGTCGACCCGATCGCGTGCACCGGCCACGGCCTCTGCGCCGAGCTGTTCCCGGAGTGGATCGAGCTCGACGAGTGGGGCTATCCGATCATCGAGCACGGCCCGATCCCCGAGGAGCTGCTCGCCCACGCCCGCCGCGCCGCCGACGCCTGCCCGAAGCTGGCGCTCACGGTGTCCGCCGCCGATCAGCGCGCCGGTTCGCTCAACGGGAGGCGCAGCTCGAAGGCGGCGGATCCGTCGCGGGCGAGGTGAAGCGCCCCGCCGTCGCCCTCGACCAGCGTCCGGGCCAGGTGCAGCCCGATGCCGGTCCCGCCGGCGCGCGACGCGCCGCGCTCGAAGATGCGCTCGCGGTCGGGCTCTGCGACACCGGGGCCGCCGTCGCTCACGGTCATCGTGGCGGCACGGCCACCGTCGGCGACCGTGATGCGCACCGTCCCGCGGCCGTGCTGCAGGGCGTTCTCCAGCAGGACGTCGAGCACCTGGCCGACGGTGCCGCGCGAGGCGTTGGCGACCACGTTCTTGGCGGCGACGACCTCGAGCGCCCTGCCGGCGCGGGCGAAGACCGGCCTCCACGTCCCGGCGTGCTCATGGGCGACCGCCCCGAGGTTCATCACGATCCGCCCGCCGTTCCTGGCCTGGCGCGCGTGGGCCAGCAGGTCCGCGATCGTCGCCTCGAGCCGGTCGGCCTCGACCAACGCGGCCTCGAGCTCGCGGGCGCGCGCTTCGGCGTCCTCGCCGTGGCCCGCCTCCTCGATGCGCAGGCGCAGCGCCGTGAGGGGCGTCCGGAGCTGATGGGAGACGTTGGCCGAGAACTCGCGCTCGCGTGCGACGAGCTTGGCGATGCGACCGGCGCTGCTGTCCAGGCCCTGGGCGATCGCGTCGATCTCGGGCACGCCGAAGTGCCCGGCGCGCACCGAGAAGTCGCCGTCGCCGAGCTGCGCGGAGCGGCGCGCGATCGCCTCCAGCGGGCGGGCCAGCCGGCGGGCCTGCAGCGCCGCCAGGCCGGTGGCGGTCACCACGCCCCCGGCGCCCAGCCCGGCGATCAGCAGCCAGACGCGGCGGATGCGGTCGTTCAGCTCGCGCGTCGAGGCCTCGGCGAGCACCGAGCCGCGGAGGGCCGTCCCGGCGTGCGCGCGCAGCACCGAGCCGGTGAGCGGCGGCCCCGTCGCGATCGTGCGGCCGCCGACGGTGGTGACGGCGATGCGGTGCGGGGCGCGGGCGAACCGGGCGAGCAGCGCGGGGCTGACGGCACGGTTGGCCTCGAGCAGGTCATCGACGGCGCCGGCCGCTGCGTCGGCCTCGCGCTCGAGCCGGCTGGTCGTGTCCTGGCGCACGCGCGCGGCCTCCACCAGGGCGAGCGGGACTCCGAGGACGATCACCGCCGCCAGCGAGATCAGGGCGGTCGAGAGGATGAGCCGGCGGCGCAAGGTCAGGCCTCGAAGCGAAGCCCGACGCCGCGCACCGTGACGAGCCGGCGCGGGTCCTCGGCATCCTCGCCGAGCTTGCGCCGCAGCCAGGAGACGTGCATGTCGAGGGTCTTCGTGGATCCGAACCAGTTCTCGTCCCAGACCTCGGACATGATCCGCTCGCGGGTCACGACCCGGCCGGCCTCGCGGACCAGGAGCGCCAGGAGATCGAACTCCTTGGGCGAGAGCTCGAGCTCGTCGTCGCCGCGCCACGCCTTGCGTGCGGCCACGTCGACGCGTACGTCGGCCGCCCGGAGGTGCTCGGCGGTCGCCTGGCGCAGCTGGGCGCGCACCCTCGCGAGCAGCTCGGCGAGGCGGAACGGCTTGGTGATGTAGTCGTCGGCTCCGGCGTCGAGGCCGTTGACCGTGTCCATCTCGCCGTCCTGGGCGGTCAGGAAGACGATCGGCACCGAGGGGCGCCCCGCGCGGACCCGCTGGCAGACCTCGATGCCGTCGACCCCGGGGAGCCCGATGTCCAGGACGAGGAGGTCGTGCTCGCCGCCGACGCCCGCGGCGACCGCCTCCGTGCCGGTGGTGACCGCCTCGACGTCGTGGCCCTCGCGCTCGAGCGCCCGCACGAGCGGGAGCCGGATCCCTTCGTCGTCCTCGGCGAGCAGGATCCGGGCCACAGCCTGATGGTAGGGGCGAGGTAGCGGGCGAGCGCCCATTGCCGAACCTTTACCTTGCCCTGGCGTGGCGGTGACCGCCGGAGGGCAACCCTGCTCGGAGGCCCCCACACAAAGGAGACCACCGTGCCGTCCGAAACCCGCTCACCCGCGATCCATGCCACCGACCTCGTTCGCGACATCGCCGCCCGTGCCGTCACCGCGACCGGCCTGGCCGGGATCGCGCTGATCCACCTCCTCGACTCGATCGGCAAGTACAGCGAGACGCGCTACCTGTTCTGGATGTACATCGCGCTCATGGCCGCCAGCCTCGCCACGGCGGCCGCGATCCTCTTCACCCGCGCGCGGATCGCGTTCCTGGCCGCAGCCGGCCTGGCCGCGAGCGCGGCGATCGGCTACATCCTGAGTCGCTCGACCGGGCTGCCGAACGCCACCGGCGACATCGGCAACTGGAAGGAGCCGCTGGGGCTCGCGAGCCTGTTCGTCGAAGGGGCCGTCGTGGCGGTCGCCGGCAGCGCCTACGCGCTGGTCCCGGCCGTGCGCCGTCCCGCGGTGGCCCGCGGCCACCGCGAGCTCGTGCTCGCCGACGTCGCCTGACGCCCCCGGCGGTACGCTCCGGCGCACCCGTGGACGGGTGCGCCGACCTCCGCCGTCGCCGGGCTGCCCGGCAGCTGCTGCACCGGCCCGCCGGCGCCTCGCCGGCGGGCCTCGTGCGCGGGCTGCTCGCCGTCCAGGCCCAGGACCTGCGGTCGGCGCGGCTGGCGCTGCGCGCTCGCGGCGAGGGACTGACCGCCGCCGGCGTGGATGCCGCGCTCGGCGACGAGCGCTCGCTCGTCGTGGCCTGGCTGGGGCGCGGCACGCTGCATCTCGTCTGCCGTGAGGACCACCCGTGGCTGCTGGGGCTCACGGCGCCCGCCCGCTCGGCGACGAGCGCCCGGCGGCTGGGGCAGGAGGGCGTCTCGCCGCGCGACGCCGAGCGTGCCGTCGCGATCGTCGAGCGCGCGCTCGGTGCCGAGGGACCGCTCACCCGCCCCCAGCTCGCCGAGCGGATCGCGGCGCAGGGCATCCGCACCGAGGGCCAGGCGACCCCGCACCTGCTGATGCTCGCAGCGCTGCGCGGCATCGCCGTGCTCGGACCGCTGCGCGACGGCACGCAGGCGTTCGCGCTCACCCGCGACTGGCTGGAAGCTGCGCCGCCCGCCCCGCTCACCGGTACGGCGCGCGACGCGGCGCTGGCCGAGCTCGCCCGGCGCTACCTCGCCGGCCACGGCCCGGCGAGCGC
>JAOPZW010000397.1 GCA_025963905.1 Solirubrobacterales bacterium
CGGGCTGACGCGCCTCGCCGCTCTGGATCGCCGTCCGGCGGACTTGCCAATGGCGCTGCCATGGGCTGCGCCACCGGACGCCGGGTGGGCGGGACCGAATCACGATCCACGCCACCCCGACCACGAATGATTCGGAATCAACCATCTAGGCTGACCTTCGTGCGCTGGATCGTTGACGGGATGAACGTGATCGGCACCCGGCCCGACGGGTGGTGGAGGGACCGCCACGCGGCGATGGTCCGCCTCGTGGGCCTGCTCGAGCGCATGGCCGCCGACACCGGCGACGAGATCACCGTCGTCTTCGAGCGCCCGCCGTCGCCGCCGATCTCCTCCACCGTCGTCAACGTGGCCCACGCGCCGCGGTCGCGCCCCAACGCCGCCGACGACGAGATCGTCCGCCGGCTCTCCGCCGATCCCCAGCCCGGCGAGCTGCGGGTGGTCACCTCCGACCGCGTCCTGGCCGACCAGGTGCGGGCCGCGGGCGCCGGCGTCGAGCCGGCCCAGGCGTTCCGGACCCGGCTCGAGGCCGGCTGACCCGCGGCCGCGCGTCGCCCCACCTACCTCCGAGGTCATCGACGGGCTGACCCCGCCATGGCAGCTTCATGTCTTCACCGACCACCTACAGGAGGCATGGACATGACCGACGTCGCCACCCTCATCGACGGCTACATCGCGACCTGGAACGAGAAGGACCCCGAGCGCCGGCTTGCGCTCGTCGCCGAGACGTTCACGAACGACGCCGACTACCTCGACCCGCTCATGCAGGGCGCAGGGCAGGACGGCATCGACGCGATGATCGCCGGCGTCCAGCAGCAGTACGCCGACTACCGCTTCGAGCTCGCGGGCGCCCCCGACGCGCACAACGATCGCGTGCGCTTCTCGTGGCACCTCGTGGGCAACGGCGGCGGCGCGCCGGTCGCGACGGGCTACGACTTCGGCACGCTCGCCGAGGACGGCCGCCTGCGGTCCGTCACCGGGTTCCTCGAGACGCCCACCCAGTGAGAAGCGGCGAGCGGGGCGCCCCTATCGGGAGCCCCGCTCGGCCGGGTGTCAGTCGTAGCGCTGGATGAGACGGACGTTGAGGGCGATCATCACGGCGCCCAGGACGGCGACGACGCCGAAGCCGCGCAGGATGCTGGTCCACACGAAGTCCTGGAGGATCAGGGAGCGGACCGCCTCCATCACGTAGGTCACCGGGTTGAGCGTCGCCGCTATCTCCATCGGCCTGGTGAGCATGTGACGCGGCACGAAGTTCGGCGTCAGGAACAGCAGCGGGAAGAACACCAGCCCGGCGGACTGCGTCGCCGCCGCGCTGCGCGTCTTCAGCGCGATGAGCTGCATGAAGCCGACGAACACGACCGACCACAACGCGGTCAGGGCGATGAGGATCACGAAGCCGGCCGGACCGCTCGCGATCGAGATGCCGAAGACGAGCGCGAGCACCACCAGCCCGGTCGCGATGACGAGGCCCTTCACCGACTCGGCGATGAGACGGCCCAGCACGATCGCCGTGCGCGGGACCGGCGACGCGCGCAGCTTGTCGAAATAGCCGCCCTCGATGTCCTCGACGAGGAACAGCGCCGCCGTCCCGAACGATCCCGCGAGCAGCAGCGAGCTGGGCAACTGGAACGCGCCGTAGCCCTGGCCGTGCAGGAAGGACGTATGGGCCGCCGGGAAGATCTTCCCGGCCTGGCCGACGTTGACGACCAGGAAGAAGAGCGGGATGAACAAGGTGGGCAGCAGCGCTTCAGGGGTCCGCGCCGCCTCGCGCAGCGCCCGCTGTCCCAGCACCCAGGTCTGCCTCATGGCGCCACCTCCTGCACGTCGCCGGCGGCGCGGTCGCGGGTGCGGCCGGTCGCGTCCAGGAACACGTCGTCGAGCGTCGGGTCGCTCGCAAGGCCGCGGCGCTCGCGCAACTCGGACTTGAGCCCGGCGGGCGTCCCTTCGCGCACGATGAGGCCGCCGTCGATGATGGCCAGCCGGTCGCACAGCTGGTCGGCCTCCTCGAGGTACTGGGTCGTCAGGAACACGGTCGTGCCGCGCTTGTTGATCCGCCGCACCTCGTCCCAGATCGTCAGCCGGCTGGCGGGATCCAGCCCGGTCGTGGGCTCGTCGAGGAAGAGCACCTCGGGCCGGTGCACGAGCGCCGACGCGAGGTCCAGCCGGCGCTTCATCCCGCCGGAGTAGCCCTTGATGCAGCGGTCGGCCGCCTCCTCGAGCTCGACGAGCGCAAGCAGCTCCTCGGCGCGTGCCGCCGCCTCGGCGGCGGACAGGTCGAACAGCCGCCCTTGGAGGACGAGCAGTTCGCGCCCCGTCTGACGGGGGTCGAGGCCGGCCTCCTGCAGCGCCACGCCGATCCGGCGGCGCACCGCGTCGGGATCGCCCGCCACGTCCACGCCGGCCACCCGGGCGGTGCCCGACGTGATCGACAGCAGCGTCGTCAGCATGCGCATCGTCGTCGACTTGCCGGCGCCGTTGGGGCCGAGGAAGCCGAACACCTCGCCGGCCTCGACCGTGAGGTCGACGCCACGAACCGCCTCGATGACGCTCGTGCGGCCGCCGTAGTGCTTCACGAGCGCCTCGGCCTGCACTGCGGCACTGGTGCCGGCGGGCTCGTATCCGGGCGGCCGTCGGGCCACCACGCTTCCCAAGTCATCCACGTCCGTGCTCCTCATCTTCGTCGGTGCGTTCATAGGGGTAGATCGCGACGAACGGCGGAACTCATCGTTGACCGCCCCACGTTCGAGCGGCGAAGGTAGCCGCGCGCCAGGGCACTGTCTTCTCCAAAGCTGCTGGATCGCGCCGCGGCCCGGTTCCTATGCGGTGACGAGCTCGCTCCAGTCGATCCGGTGGCGCTGCTCGGGCCCGAGCATCCGCTCCGGGGTGAGGAACGTCCTCATCGCGATCGGCATCAGCAGGCTCATCACCGTGGTGGCCACCGGCCCGAGCGTCTTGCTGCCGTTGGTCTTCGCGGCGCGCGCGGCGACCTTCTCGACCCTGGGGCGGCGCAGCCGTTCG
>JAOPZW010000424.1 GCA_025963905.1 Solirubrobacterales bacterium
GCGGGCTTGTGGCGCGGGTGCATGTTGGCCTGGGCGGGGAGGTGGTCGCCCTTGCGGCGGTTGCACGGCGCGCAGGAGGCGACGATGTTCTCCCAGCTCGAGGAGCCGCCCTTGGAGCGCGGGATGACGTGGTCCACGGTGAGGTTCGAGCGCGAGCCGCAGTACTGGCAGGCCCAGCCGTCGCGGGCGAAGACGGCGCGGCGGGTGATCTTGCGCCGGTGCGTGTCGCGCGGGACCTTGACGTAGCTGACCAGCCGGATCACGACGGGGCGGGGCATCGCCGTGTGCTCGGAGCGCAGCTCCCAGGTCGCGTGCTCCAGGAGCTCGGCCTTCGCCTTGAGCAGCAGGACGGCGGCGCGGCGCACCGAGCAGACGTTGATCGGCTCGAAGGTCGCGTTGAGGACGAGCACCCGGCCAGCATCACGTCCGCGCGGCCGGTGCTCGAGAACCGGCGCGGACTCCTCGTGGCCTGGTGGTGGCGTCACGCTCCCCATGGCGAAAACCTGGGCGCAGTGTAGCGGCAAGCACGGCCCGCTCAGGCCGCTGGGTACGTCCCCAGGACGCGGACCTCCTCGCAATGCCCACGCAGTCCCGCGACGGCCTCGGCGACGGGCCCCTGGTCGGCGCGCCCCTCCAGGTCGACCAGGAACAGGTAGTGCCCGAGGCGCCCTCGCCGTGGGCGCGACTCGATCTTGGTGAGGTTCACGCCGCGAAAGGCGAACTCCGACAGGCACCGCACGAGCCATCCCGGCGAGGCGTCGCCGGCGCCGGCGAACACGACGGAGGTCTTCCACGCCACCTCGCCGGCGTCGCCTGGGGGCGGCGAGCCGGTGCGCGCCAGCCAGACGAAGCGCGTCTCGTTGTCGGGGTCGTCGTCGACGCCGTCGCGCAGGACGTGGCCGCCGTAGAGCTCGGCCGCCAGGCGCGTGCCCAGGGCGGCCCACGGCTCGCGCGACGCCGCGACGCCGCGTACCGCCTCGGCGGTGGACGTCGCCGCGCGCACCTCGGCGCCGGGGAGCTCCAGGCGCAGGAACCGGGCGCACTGCGCCAGCGGCTGGGGATGGGAGACGACGACGCGGATCTCCCCGAGGTCCATCGGCCGCGCAGCGACCAGGCAGTTGCGGATGGCGAGCACCGTCTCGCCGACGATCGCGACCTCGCGCGTCTCGACGGCCAGGGCGTCCAGCGTCGCGTTGACGGCACCGCCGAGCGCGTTCTCGATCGGGACGAGCGCCCGGTCGACGTCGCCGGCCTCGACGGCCATCACCGTGTCGAAGATCGAGCCAAAGGGCACGAGCTCGGCGCCGTCGGCCTGCCCCGAGGCGCGCACCGCCTCCTCGCTGAACGTCCCCGGCGGCCCGAGGTAGCCCAGCCGCATCAGCCGGGCTCGGGGCCGCCGCCGGCCTCGCCCGCGAGGGCGACACGGACGGCCTCGAGCTCCTCCGGGGACAGCTCGAGCTGCGAGTGCCCGTTCGTCACCTGCTTGGCGTAGAGCCGGGCCTGGTCGCGGTGGTGGATCGAGGACAGCACGACGCCCGAGCGGTGGGAGTCCAGCAGCGCGATCGAGGTCGACTGGTGCCCGGACATCTCGTTGTAGGCGTCGTAGCGGACCAGTCCGCTATACGCGACGGCGCCGTCGAGGCGCGCCTCGGCGGACGCAAGCCGGGCCTCCAGCCGCGTGGCGACATCCGCGACGTAGGCGTGCAGGGAGGCGAAGTCGCGCGCGAGGACCGCCCCGTGCTCGACGAGGTCCTGGCGCTCGTGCTCGCCGAGGAGCACGCGCTGATCGTCGCGCATCCGCCCCAGGCGCCGGGAGAGCACCACGACTGCCGCGAGCGCGATGAGCGCGACCGCCACCGCCGCGAGGGCGACGATCCCCGTGGTGGTCGTCAGGTCGTTCACGTCGCCGAAGGATAGGACTGGCGGTGACGCACGCGGCGGCCGCTATTGGAACAGGACGGTGTAGTCCTGGCTGTTGTTCGTCGTGTTCTTCTCGCCGGGGACCTTCGCGACCGCGACGGTGACCGTCACGGCGGCCCCGACCGGCGGCGCCTGCCCGAGCGGGATGTCGACGGTCGATGTGGTCTTGGCCTTCGTCTGGGGCACCGTCTTGCGCACGACGATGTCCTTGGGGCCGCCCTTGACCGTGATGTTGATGTGGACGTTCGTCTCGTCGTTGTCGCCCTGGTTGGCGAACTTCACGGTGAAGGTCACCGGGCCCGCGGGGATCCGGTTGACCACGCTGCCCGGCTGGAGCGTCGTGGCACCGACCGCGACGCTCGTCAGGCCGTGGCCGTGGGCGCCGGGCTTGACCGCGCTGCCGCCCCCGCTGGCGCCGGCGGCCCCGGAGCCGAGCCGGCTCGCGACGACGGCCGGGCTCAGCCACGCGAGGTCGCGGAGCGACGAGCTCGTGCTGATGGTCTGACCGTGGATGCCGGCCGCGTCGAGCCCCTGCTTGATCAGGGGCGCGGTGCGCTGGGAGTAGACGACGTCGGACGTCAGGAAGATCTGCATCTCCCCGGCGATCTGGTTCGTCGCCAGGCGCGCCGGCTCCCCGGTGCCCAGGGCGGTCGGGATCCGGTCGGCGATCCTGCGCAGGCCTTCGGCGCGGAAGTCGAGCACTTGCTCGAGGTAGCGCTGGGCGTTCTGGACGTCCCCGGGCGCGCTCAGGCCGCGAGCGCGCTTGGCGTCCTCGTCGGCCGCGAGGCGAAGCTGGTTGACCTGGACCTGGAGGTCATTGCCCTGGCTCGCGCCGGTGGCGAGCAGCTCGAACAACGGCTTCATCACCCGGTCGTCGGAGTCGGAGATGATCGCGGTGACGTTGCGGTTGTAGTCCTTGAGCGCGCTCGCCTTGCGGTTGTTTAGGCACCCGTTCACGCCGAGGACGATGAGGATGATGAGGATCAGCCCGACACCGAGCAGGACGGCCTGGCGCACGAGCAGGGTCTGACGGTCCGGTGGGCCACCGGACGCATGCGACCGCGTCGCCGGCCGGCGCGGGCGGGCCGGCCGGGACACTCTTGTGGGCTCGTCACCCTCGTCGAAGAACGACAAACGCTCGCTCCTTGCGGAATCGAAGGGGGTCAGTATGACCATCGCGCCCGACCCCTTGCTCGCTGCAAGTTTGCCGTCATCGCTTGGTTCCCGTCCGCAGGGCGGCAGGACGGCAGGGTCCTCATGGCGAACGGGGGAGATGGTGCAGACCGCCGACCACCCGACTCGAGCCGCGCCGGCCGAGGTCGTCCTCGGCCGGTATCGCCTGGTGCGCCGCCTCGGCGCCGGCGGCTTCGGCGTGGTCTGGCTCGCCCACGACGAGCGCCTGGATCGCGCCGTGGCGGTGAAGCGCGTGCCCATGCACGACCCCGCGACCGCGGCGCGCGCGGAGCGCGAGGCGATCGCCGCCGCGCGGCTGAGCCACCCGGCGATCGTCGCGCTCTACGAGGCCGGCCGCGACGACGAGGCGGTCTACCTCGTCTCCGAGCTCGTTCGCGGTCGCACGCTGGCGGAGCTCATGGAGGACGGCGAGCTCTCCGACCGCGACGTCCTCCGGGTGGGGGTGGCCCTCTGCGATGCGCTGGCCCACGCCCACAAGCGCGGCGTCATCCACCGCGACGTCAAGCCGGGCAACGTCATCGTCCCCGATCACCCCAACGAGGGCGCGGGCGTGGTCAAGCTCACGGACTTCGGCATCGCCCGCGTGGTCGGCGACGACGCGCTGACGCTCACCGGCGACGTCGTGGGAACGCTGGCCTACATGGCCCCTGAGCAGGCCGAGGGCCGCGAGGTCGACGCGAGCGCCGACCTCTACGCGCTGGCGCTGGTGGTGTACGAGGCGCTGTCGGGCGTCAACCCCGTGCGCGGCCGGGGCGCCGCGTCGACGGCGCGCCGCGTCGGAGCACGCCTGCCGCCGCTCGGCCGCCTGCGCCGCGACCTCGACCCCACACTGTGCGCGGCCCTCGACCGCGCGGTCCTCCCGCGGCCCGAGCAGCGCGCCCGCCTCGGCGATCTGCGCGCGGCGCTCGCGGACGCGCTCCCGCGAGCCGACGACGCGCAGGGCACGATCGCCGGCAGTCCGCTGGAGGGCCTCGGAGGCCCGGTCGCGCGCGCCCCCGTGCGCCCGCGGGCGCGGCTGCTCGCCGGCCTCGGCGCCGGGGCACTCACCGCCGCGGCTGTGGCGTGGCTGGGACCGCACCCGCCGCTCCAGCCGCTGGCCGCCGGCCCGCTGGCGGCGCTCGCCGTCGCCGCCCTGCCGCGACTGGGCTGGCTGGCCGCTGCCGGCGCGGTGCTCGCCTGGCTGCTCGGCGGGAGCGTCGGCCTGGCGGGCGTCGCGGCGCTCGTCGCCGTCGCCGCGGTTCCGACCGTCCTCCTGCTGCGCAGCGCGCCCACGCTGTGGTCCGTGCCCGCCGCGGCCCCAGTTCTCGGCGTCGCCGGGCTGGCCGGCGCCTGGCCGGCGCTGGCGGGCCAGGCGGCGCGGCCGTGGAGCCGCGCCGCCCTGGGCGCCCTGGGCTTCTGGTGGCTGGCCCTCGCCGAGGCCCTCACGGGCGATCGCCTCGCGCTGGGCGCGACGCCGGGAACGGCCGCCCGCCCCGCTTGGGAGGCCTCGGCGGCCGGCGCGCTGCAGCACGCCGTCTGGCCGCTGCTCAGCGGCGGGGCGCTGGCGGTCGCGGCGCTGTGGGCCGCCGCGGCCATCGTGCTGCCGATCCTCGTGCGCGGGCGCGCCTTCGCACTGGACCTCGTGGGCGCCACGGTCTGGGCCGCCGGCCTGGGCTCGGCGAGCCAGGCGCTGGTCGCGACGCTGCACTGGAACGGCGGGGCACCCTCGATGCGCGGCCTCGTCGCGGGCGCGGTCGCCGCCGGAGGGCTCGCCGTCGCGGCACAGGCGTCACGGGGCGGGGCCTAGAGTCGTTTTGCTGCGTAGCATGGCCGCACGCCGCAGCGCGTGGCAATCCCTCGCGGCGGGCATTGCACCCTTTTCATGAGCGTACTCCGCAACCTCGAGAGCAGGATCGCCGACCTCGTCGAGGGCACGTTCGGCCGTGTCTTCCGGACGCAGGTGCGCCCGGTCGAGATCGCGCGCAAGCTCGTCAAGGAGATGGAGGAGCACAAGACCATCTCCGTGTCGCGCACCTACGTCCCCAACGAGTACGTCGTCTGGCTCTCGCCGGAGGACCACGAGCGGTTCGACGGGGTCGAGCACGAGGTCATCGACGAGCTCAGCGCCTACCTGCTCGAGCATGCCCGCCGCGAGAAGCTCGCGCTGGTGTCGCGCCCGGCGATCGAGTTCCAGACGGACGACCGGCTGAACCTCGGCGAGTTCGGCATCCAGGCGCGGCTCGTGCGCGCCGCGGACGCCGGCGCGCCGGCGGGCGGGCGCGTCGAGCAGGCCGACCACGGGCACACGATGGTCTACTCGACCGCCGGGCGGGTGCAGGAGGAGCTGCACGAGTCGCGCGTGCTCCGCCATGGCCGGCCGATGCTCCTGGCCGAGGGCAAGCGCTATGCGATCGGGCCTTCCGGCGCGGTCATCGGGCGCAGCCGCGAGTGCGACATCGTGCTCGCCGACTCCAACGTCTCGCGCCGCCATGCCGAGATCCGTCCGGGCGGGGGCGAGGGTTGGACGATCACGGACCTGGGCTCGACGAATGGGGTCAAGGTCAACGGCCGCCCGATCACCGGCGCGCATCCGCTGAAGTCCGGGGACCGCCTCGACGTCGGCACCGTGGACGCCCGCTTCGAGGTGGCCTGATGCTCCAGCCCGTGTCGGTCGCGATCCAGTTCGGCTTCCTCGCCGTGATCTACCTGTTCCTCCTGTGGGTCTCGCGCAGCGCGCTGAAGGACCTGCGCCGCGGCGACTACGGCGGCCGCCGCGCGGCCTCGCCCGAGCCGCCGCCCGACGCCACCGGCCTGCACGCGGCGTCGCGGGCGATCCACGGCGGCGGTGAGGACCTCGACCCGCGGCTCGTCGTGGCCCGGGCGCCGGGGCACAGCCCGGGGATGGAGTACGACGTCGGGGAGAGCGCCGTGCTCGGCCGCGGCGACCAGGCGGAGATCCGCCTGGAGGACCCCTTCGCCTCGGCACGCCACGCGCGGCTGCTGCGCCAGGGCGCGATCGTCGTGCTCGAGGACATGGGCTCGACCAACGGCACCTACCTCAACGAGGAGCTCGTGACCGGCCCCCAGCCGCTGCACCCCGGCGACCGCGTGCGGATCGGCGACAGCGAGTTCGTCTTCCAGGACCGCTGATGCTGCGCGTCGCCGAGCACTCCGAGCGCTCCGACACCGGCCGCCAGCGCCGGGGCAACGAGGACGCCTTCTTCGCGCGCGCCCCGCTCTTCGCCGTCGCTGACGGCATGGGCGGCGCGCAGGCCGGCGAGGTCGCCTCCGGGCTCGCGGTGGAGGTCCTCGAGCAGGGGCTGCCCGACAGCGGCGGCAGCGTCGAGGAGCGCCTCGCCGCGCGCGTCCGCGAGGCCAACGCGCGCATCAACGAGCTGGCGCGCTCCGACGACCAGCGCGCGGGCATGGGGACGACGCTCACCGCAGCGTACGTCGGCGAGGACGACCTGTCGGTCGCGCACGTCGGCGACAGCCGCCTGTACCGCCTGCGCGACGGCTCGTTCGAGCGCCTCACCGAGGACCACTCGCTCGTCGAGGAGCTCGTGCGTCAGGGCAAGCTCACGCCCGAGGAGGCCGACGAGCACCCGCAGCGGTCGATCATCACGCGCGCACTGGGGCCCGAGGCGGAGGTGGAGGCCGACACCCGCACGTGGCCCGCTCGCGACGGCGACCTGTACCTCATCTGCAGCGACGGGCTGACGTCGATGGTCGCCGAGGGCCGCATCGCCGAGATCATCGAAGGGACGATCCGCGACGGCGGCTCGCTCGCCGCCTCCGGCCGCGCCCTGATCGAGGCAGCCAACGCGGCGGGCGGCCGCGACAACATCACCGTCGTGCTGTTCCGGCTCGAGGACGTCGGTGGGCCGGCCGTCGCGACGCCGACCGCCCGGCACCAGAAGACGAGCGCGGGAGCCACGGCGCCGCATACCGAGGACGTGCGCCGCGCCGTCGCCGAAGCCGAGAGCGCGCGCGTCGAGCGCCGGTTGCCGCGCGCGCCCGAGCCGGCGCCCGCGACGCGGGCCCGGCGGCGCTTCCGGCCCCGCATCCCCGCCGGTCTCGTGGTCGGGTTGTTCATCGTCGCCGCGGTCCTGCTGGGCGGCTACTACGCCTCGCAGACCGTCTACTTCCTCGGCACCGACGCAAACGGGTTCGTCACCGTCTACCGGGGCGTTCCCTACGACCTTCCGGCCGGGCTGAGCCTCTACACCCGGACCTACGAGTCCGGCGTGCCCGTCGGCGAGCTCACGCCCGGGCAGCGCACGATGCTCGCGTCGCACAAGCTGCGCTCCCACAACGACGCGCAGGACCTCGTGCGCCAGCTGGAGACCGGAGCGCTGGTGGCCTCGTGAGCGCCCGCAACCGCGAGCTCCTCGCGCTCATCCCCGCCTCGCTGCTCGTCACCGGCGGGTTCACCGCCGTGTTCATCGAGCGCCACAACGTCCTCTCGAACGGATCGTTGACCTACGGGCTCGTGTTCCTGGGGTTGTGCCTGGCCGCCCACGTCCTGCTGCGCTTCACGCTGCCCGACGCCGACCCCTACCTCTTCCCGCTGTTCGCCGTCCTCGCCTGCGTGGGCCTGGTGATGATCTACCGCATCGACGAGACGCTGGCGCGCCAGCAGGCGCAGTGGTTCGTCATCGGTTTGGGCCTCTTCGCCGGCACCATCGTGCTGCTGCGCGACGACTACCGCGTGCTCGAGCGCTACCGCTACACGATCGCCGCGGCCGGCCTGGTGCTGCTGCTGCTCCCCCGGGTGCCCGGCATCGGGTCGCAGGTCAACGGCGCCTATCTCGGCGTGAGGCTCGGATCGCTGACGTTCCAGCCGGCCGAGTTCGCCAAGATCGCGATCATCATCTTCCTGGCCAGCTACCTGCGCGACACGCGCCAGCTGCTGGTCATCGGGGCGCGGCGCTTCGCGGGGATCACCTTCCCGCCGCTGAAGTACCTCGGCCCACTGCTGGTCGTGTGGGGAGCGGCGATGGCGATGCTGTTCCTCATCCAGGACATCGGCTCGTCGCTGATGTTCTTCGGGGGGTTCCTGGCGCTCCTGTACGTGGCGACGAACCGGCTCTCGTTCGTGACGATCGGCCTGGGGATGTTCGCCGCGGGCTCGTGGGCGCTGTACCAGATGCGTCCCACGATCCAGAACCGCGTCGATGCCTGGCTGCACCCGTTCAACACCCCCCTCTACGATCGGGTGGGGGGCAGCTACCAGCTCGCCCAGTCCCTGTTCGCCCAGGCCGACGGCGGGATCTTCGGCCAGGGCTTCGGCCAGGGGCTGATCCAGGTCAGCGGTCAGGGCGGCCACATGGTCCAGCTCCTCCCGGCCGCCCAGACCGACCTCATCTACGCGGTCATCACCAACGAGCTGGGCCTCGTGGGCGCGGTGGGCGTCATCTGCACCTACCTGCTCGCCGTCGAGCGCGGATTCAAGATCGCGACGCTGGCCAAGGACTCCTTCTCCAAGCTGCTGGCCACCGGCCTGACCGCCGTCTTCGCGCTGCAGGTGTTCGTCATCGTCGGCGGGGTCACGAAGGTGATCCCGCTCACGGGCGTCACGCTGCCCTTCATCTCCTATGGCGGCTCGTCGATCCTGGCGAACTTCGTGCTGCTGGCGCTCCTGCTGCTGGTGTCGGACCGAGCGCGGCGCGAGGTGCGCTCGTGAACACGCCCATCACGCGCCTGTTCCTCGTCGTGGTCGGGCTGTTCGCGATCCTCGTCGTGTTCACCTCCCGCTGGACGGTGTTCGGCGCCCAGAAGCTGCAGCACAACCCCAAGAACTTCCGCGCGGTCCTGGAGGAGCAGCGCATCCACCGCGGACTCATCCGGGCCGCGGACGGCACCGTGCTGGCACGCTCGGTCCGGCGCTCGGACGGCACCTACACGCGCCGCTATCCCCAGAACGGGCTCTTCGCCCATGCCGTCGGCTACTCCTACACGACGCTCGGGCGCACCGGGCTGGAGAAGTCGCGCAACGCCCAGCTGACGGGCAACCAGGGCCAGTTCGGCTCGCTGCTGCAGCAGGTGACCGGTAGCGAGCGCGCGGGCGACGACGTCCTGACGACGCTCAACCCCGCGGCGCAGCGGATCGCCCTGCAGCAGCTCAACGGCCGCAAGGGGGCGGTCGTCGCGCTGGACCCGCGCACCGGCGCCGTCAAGGTGATGGCCGCCGACCCGGGCTACGACCCCAACAAGATCCCCGACGCGCGCGTCTACGGGCAGCTGACGAGCAAGAGCAACCAGGATGCCCCGCTGCTGAACCGCTCGACGCAGTCGGGCTATCCGCCGGGCTCGACCTTCAAGGTCGTCACCGCGATCGCCGCCATCGACTCGGGGCGCTACACCCCTGATTCCATCCTCAACGGCAAGAGCCCGCACATCATCTCGGGCACGCCGCTGAGCAACTTCAACAACGAGCAGTTCGGAGACATCACGTTGACCACCGCGCTGACCCAGTCGGTCAACACCGTCTGGGCCCAGGTCGGCGAGAAGCTGGGCAAGCAGACGATGAAGACGTACATGGACCGCCTCGGCTTCGACGCCCAGCCGCCCCTCGACCTGCCTTCCGGGGAGCTCCGGGCCAGCGGCGAGTTCCGCAACGGCGCGCTCCTGCCGCCCATCAGCCGGTTCGTCGATGTCGGGCGCATGGCGATCGGCCAGGACAAGCTCAACGTCACGCCGCTGCAGATGGCGATGGTCGCCTCGGCGGTGGCCGACGACGGCCGCCTGATGAAGCCGCACCTCGTCGACCGCGTCGTCGACCGCGACGGGCGCACCGTCGACCGCGTCCAGCCCCAGCAGCAGTCGCGCGTCATGTCGGCGGCGAGCGCGCAGAAGGTCAACCAGATGATGCAGAACGTCGTGCGCGAGGGGTCGGGCACGGCCGCCGCGCTGCAGGGCATCGACGTGGCCGGCAAGACGGGCACCGCCGAGGTCGGCCGTTCGTGCGGCCCCAACCAGCTGTGGTTCATCGCGTTCGCGCCGGCCAAGAACCCCAAGGTCGCCGTCGCCGCGACCGTGGAGTGCGGCCAGGGCACCGGTGGCACCGTCGCCGCGCCGATCGCCAAGGCCGTCATGCAGGAGTTGCTCAAGTGACCGAGCGACTCGATGCCGAGACGATCGTCGACGGCCGCTACCGGGTGCTCCACCGGGTCGGGTCGGGCGGGATGGCCGACGTCTACTGCGCCCAGGACCTGCAGCTCGGGCGCAAGGTCGCGCTGAAGGTGCTCTACGGGCGCTTCGCCGAGGACCAGGAGTTCGTCGAGCGCTTCCGCCGCGAGGCATCGAGCGCCGCCGGGCTCCAGCACCAGCACGTCGTCTCGGTCTACGACCGCGGGCAGTGGGACGGCACCTACTACATCGCCATGGAGTTCCTCGACGGGCGCTCGCTGAAGGCGGTCGTCCAGCAGGAGGCGCCGCTTGACCCCGACCGCGCGATCGACCTGACCACGCAGATCCTGCGCGCGGCGCGCTTCGCCCACCGCCGCGGCATCATCCATCGCGACCTCAAGCCCCACAACGTCATCGTCGACGCCGACGACCGCCTCAAGGTCACCGACTTCGGCATCGCCCGCGCCGGCGCGTCGGACATGACCCAGACCGGCTCGATCATGGGCACGGCGCAGTACCTCTCGCCCGAGCAGGCCCAGGGGCATGCGGTCAGCGCCGCCTCGGACCTGTACTCGGTCGGGATCATCCTCTACGAGCTGCTGACGGGCCGCGTGCCATTCGAGGGCGAGAGCGCGGTGACCATCGCGCTCAAGCAGGTCAACGAGCACCCCGTGCCGCCCAGCGCCTTCAACGCCGCCGTCACGCCGGCGCTGGAGGCCGTCATCATGCGCGCGCTGGAGAAGGACCCGGCGCGGCGCTTCGCCGACGCCGACGCCTTCATCGCGGCGCTCGAGGGCGCTCGGGCGGGGCTGCCGGCGCCCGCGGCCACGGGCGCCACGAGCGTCATGGCCGCTCCGGTGGTGCCGCTCCCGGTGCACCACGAGGTGGCGGTGTACGACGAGCCGCCGCTGGAGCCGCTGGAGCCACTCGGTCCCGGCGACGATGGTGGCCGCTGGTGGTGGTGGGTGCTGGCGCTGCTGCTGATCGTCGGCGCGATCATCGGCGGCCTGGCGCTCCTGGGCGGCGCCCAGAAGGCCCAGGTGCCCAACGTTGTGGGCGCCGACCAGGCGTCCGCCGAGCAGAAGCTGCGTCAGGAGGGCTTCAGGATCGACACGGTGGGCAAGACGTCCGACCGGCCCCAGGGCGAGGTCATCGGCCAGGACCCCTCGGGCGGCGTGCAGGCCGACAAGGCCTCGACGGTGACCCTGTCGGTCTCGCAGGGACCGGGCACGAGCGCCGTGCCGCAGGTGGTCGGGCTCACCGCCAAGTCGGCGGCGGCGCGCCTGATCAAGGCGGGCTTCAAGGTCGCCGAGCGCCAGCAGAACGACGACACGGTGCCCGCGGGGCGGGTGATCGACTCGCGCCCGCAGGAGAACCAGCAGCTGCAGAAGGGTCAGACCGTGCTGCTCATCGTCTCCAAGGGCAAGCAGCAGATCGCGGTCCCGGACGTCGTGCGCCAGAAGTCCGACGCGGCGACCGCGACGCTCGAGAACGCCGGCTTCAAGGTCGTCACCAAGGACCAGGAGTCCACGAAGGACCCCGGCACGGTGCTCGCGCAGAGCCCGCCTGCCGCCGCCATGGCCGACAACGGGTCGACGGTGACGATCACGGTCGCCAAGGCGCCCAGCACGGTCGCGGTGCCCGACATCACCGGCGAGACGCAGGACGTCGCCACCCAGCGCCTCTCCAAGGAGGGGTTCGCGATCAAGGTCAAGCAGAAGGCGGTCAACTCGCCGGAGGGCGACGGGGTCGTCATCACCGAGAGCCCGTCGGGCGGCAACGCCAAGAAGGGCTCCACCGTGACGATCACCGTCGGCAAGTACGACCCGAGCCTCAACCCGACGACGCCGACCACCCCGGCGCCGCCTCCGACCACCTCGACCGACACCACGCCTCCGACGACCACGACCACCCCGTGAGGGTCGCTGTCCTGGGCGGCGGCCGCTCGTCCGAGCACGAGGTATCGCTGGCCTCGGCGGCGTCGGTCGGCGGGGGGCTGGCCGCGGCCGGTCACGAGGTCATGGCCGTCGAGCTGGCGCGCGACGGCACCTGGCTTCACGACGGGGCGGAGGTCGAGCTACGGGCGGGGCGCGGGCTGCTCGGCGCCGACGTCGCCTTCCCGGTGCTGCACGGGCCCTTCGGCGAGGACGGCACCGTGCAGGGCCTGCTCGAGGTGCTCGACGTGCCCTACGTCGGCGCCGGCGTCCTGGCGGCGGCCCTTTGCATGGACAAGGTCCTGTTCAAGGAGCTCATGGCGCAGGCCGGGCTGCCGCAGGTCCGCTATGCCGCCGTCGACGACGCGCGCTGGCGTGACGAGCGCGCCGCGGTCGAGGCCGAGGTGGCCGCGCTGGGCCTGCCGGTGTTCGTCAAGCCCGCGCGGCTGGGCTCGTCGGTGGGCATCGTGCGTGTCGCCGCGCCCTCCGAGCTCGGTCCCGCGCTGGACCAGGCGTTCGGCCACGACCCGCGCGCGATCGTCGAGGCCGCCGCAGGCGGGCTGGAGGTCGAGTGCTCGGTGCTGGGACCGACCACGGGCGCGCGGGCGAGCGAGCCCGGCGAGATCGTGCTCACCGGCGCGGGGACCGACGGCTGGTACGACTACGACGCCAAGTACGTGCCCGGCGGGATGGAGCTCGTCGTGCCCGCGCGGATCTCCGCCTCCGCGCGCGCCCGCGTCCACGAGCTGGCGCTGACCGCGTTCCGCCTCACGGGCTGCAGCGGCCTGGCCCGCGCGGACTTCTTCGTCGACGGCGAGGACGTCCTGCTCAACGAGCTCAACACCATGCCCGGCTTCACGCCGACGAGCGTCTACGCCAAGCTCTGGTACGCCTCCGGGGTCCCCTATCCCGAGCTCGTCGACCGCCTCGTGACGATCGCCGTCGACCGCTTCGAGGCCGAGCGCCGCTACCGGTTCTGACCCGGCCGGACCGCTACCGGAACAGGCGGATCTCGGAGATCGCGGCGCTGTCCTGCCCCGGCGGGAGCTTCGTGATCCACACGAGGTAGTAGCGGTAGCGGTTCGTCGCGGTGTCGAGGTCGACCTTGGTCGTGGTGGTGTTGGCGGTGAACGTGCCGAGCTTCTGCCACCCCGCGATGGACTGCGGCGGGCCGGAGCCGTTGCGCGCGACGTAGATCTCGCCGTGCCAGCCCTTGGTGGGGGTGACGATCTCCATCGCCCGCGCGGCGACACCGGGCTTGGCGTCGACGTAGATCCCGACGCCGGCCTTGCCGAGGTTCCCTCCGTTGTAGCTCTCCGTCGACCAGGACGTGTTCGTGTCGCCGTCGACCACCCTTCGCGCGTCGGCGGGGTGCTCTTGGTGGTTGTTGCCGAGCGGGTCGAAGTCCCGCGCGCCGGACTGGGCGAGCGAGACGCCGTGCAGGCTGGGCGCCGACGGCGGCGGCGGCGGCGCGCCGGTCCCGCGCACCGTGTGATCGGCCAGCAGGATCGAGGCCGCCACGGCGGCGGCGGCCAGCACGGCCACGAGGCCGATGAGCCGCCCGGGGTGGGCGACGCGCATCGGCAGGCGCCGCCGGCTGCTGGGCGGCAGCGTGCGCAGCACGGCCGTCGCCTCGCCGGTCGACTGGCCGCTGCGGGCCGTCTCGATCGCCAGCACGTCCTCGAGGTCGGCGATGAGCTCGGCGTCGTCGGCGTAGCGGTGCGCGAGGTCCTTGTCGGTGGCGCGGTCCAGGACGGCAGCCAAGGCGCTGGACACCTCGGGGCGGCGGAGCTGGATGTCGGGCAGCTCCTCGCGCACGTGCTTCATCGCCACGGCGACCTGGTTCTCCCCGTGGAACGGCACCTCGCCCGTGAGCATCTCGAACAGGACGATGCCCAGCGAGTACAGGTCCGACTGCGGCGTGACCGCGTGGCCGAGCGCCTGCTCGGGCGAGACGTAGTCCGTCGTCCCCAGGACGCGCCCGTCGGCCGTGAGCCCCTCCTCGGCGAGCGAGCGCGCGATGCCGAAGTCGGTGACCTTGGCGCTGCCCTCCTCGTCAATGAGGACGTTCTGGGGCTTGACGTCGCGGTGGACGATCTGGCTCGCGTGCGCGCCGCTGAGCGCTCGCGCGATCTCGATCGCGTAGGCGACCGCCTCGACGATCGGCAGCCGGCCGTGCCGGCGGATGCGGTCCTTGAGCGTCTCGCCCTCGACGTATTCGAAGACGATGTACGGCGTCGGATGGTCCGGATCGAGGTCCTCGCCCGCGTCGATGACGCCGACCACGTAGGGGTGGTTGAGCTGCGCGACGGCGCGCGCCTCGCGGCGGAAGCGCTCGAGCTGGTCGGAGTCCGAGGCGATGTCGCGATGCATGATCTTGATCGCGACCTGGCGCTCCAGCACGGTGTCGAAGGCCCGGTAGACGGTCGACATCCCCCCGGCGCCGATGTGGGCGTCGAGGCGGTAGCGGCCCGAGAGCAGCGTGCCGACCTGCGAGCTCATCGCTCTATTGTGCGGATGTGGGCGCGGTTCATGTTGTCTAC
>JAOPZW010000425.1 GCA_025963905.1 Solirubrobacterales bacterium
GCGTGAGCGCGAGGCAGATCCACCCGCGGGCGTGGGTGGCCATGAAGTTGATCGCGTCGGGCGTGACGTGCTCGGCCGCCATGACGAGGTCGCCCTCGTTCTCACGGTCCTCGTCGTCGACGACGACCACCATGCGCCCCGCGGCGATGTCCTCCAGCGCCTCCTCGACGGTGGCGAAGGTCTGCTCGGTCGTCTGCGTCTGTGAGCTCAACGGGTCACCAGCTTCTCGACGTACTTGGCCAGGATGTCGACTTCAAGGTTGACAGGGGCGCCCGGCTCGGCGCGCCCGAGGTTCGTGCGCTCGAGCGTCTCGGGGATCAGCGAGACGTCGAAATCGCTGTCGCCGACGCGCGCGACGGTGAGCGACACCCCGTCGACCGCGATCGAGCCCTTCTCGACGACGTAGCGCAGCAGGGCAGGGTCGGCCTCGACGGTCACGATGCGCGCGAAGCCGTCCGGGCGCACGGCGGCGACCGCCCCGACGCCGTCGACGTGGCCCTGCACCATGTGGCCGCCCAGGCGCGCGTCGGCGCGCAGCGCGAGCTCGAGGTTGACCCGCGAGCCCGCCGCGACCTCGCCCAGCGACGAGCGGCGCAGCGTCTCGTGCATGACGTCGGCCCCGAAGCGGTCGCCGCAGACGCCGACGGCCGTCAGGCACACGCCGTTGACGGAGATCGAGTCTCCCTCGCCGAGCTCGCGCGCCAGGCGCGACTCCAACGTCAGGCGCACGCCGTCGCCCGTCGCGTCGACCGCGGCGACCGTCCCCAAGTCCTCGACGAGCCCGGTGAACACGTCACCTCACCATTCCCGCAGACGGGCGCTGATGAGGACGTCGTCGTTGAAGCTCTCGCACTCGAGCGTGAGCGCTCGGACCGCCTCGGCGATGCGCTCGGGGCCCTCGCCCTCGAGCGGGTCGCGCGCGGTGCGGCCGCCGAGCAGGAGCGGGGCGATGAACAGGCGCACCTCGTCGATCTCGCCGGCGTCCAGGAAGGCGCCGGCCAGGTGCGGACCGCCCTCCAGGAGCACCGAGCTGACGGGCGGGTCGAGCTGACCGAGCTGGTCCAGGGCCGTGCGGATGCGTGCGGGCTCGTTCTGGCCGGTGGCCACGAGGACCTGGGCGCCGGCGCGCTCGAGCGCGTCGGTCGCCGAGCGCGGGGCCGCGCGCGAGGCGACGACGACGAGCGGCACGTCCCCGGTGTGCGAGACGAGCCGGGAGCTCAGCGGCAGGCGCGCGGTGGAGTCGAACACCACGCGGCGCGGCTGGCGGTGGACGCCGTCGATGCGGGCGGTCAGCTGCGGATCGTCGGCGAGCGCCGTCCCGATGCCGACCGCCACGGCATCCACCTGGGCGCGCCAGTGATGGGAGCGCAGGCGGCTGTCCTCGCCCGAGATCCACTTGGAGTCGCCCGTCTGGGTGGCGACCTTGCCGTCGAGGCTCATGGCCGACTTGAACAGGACCCACGGGCGACCGGCGCGGGCAAGCTTGCGAAACGCCTGGTTGGCCAGCCGCGCGCGCGCGGCGACATCGCCCGTGGCGACCTCGACGATGACGCCCTCGTCGCGCAGGATCCCGAGGCCGCGGCCGGCGGCCTTCTCGGTGGGGTCGTCGCTGGCGACGACGACGCGCGCGATCCCGGCGGCGAGGATCGCGTCCGTGCACGGCGGCTGCTTGCCGTGGTGGCAGCAGGGCTCGAGCGAGACGTACATCGTGGCGCCGCGCAGGTCGGCGCCGCCGCAGGCGTCGATGGCGTTGACCTCCGCATGCGGGCCGCCGTACTCGTCGTGCCAGCCCTCGCCCAGGACGACGTCGTCGCGGACGATGACCGCTCCCACGACCGGGTTGGGGCTCACGCGTCCCAGGCCTCGCTGAGCGAGCTCGACGGCTCGGGCGAGGTGGGCGTGATCGGTCTCGGTGTGCTGCATGAAGGGGGCGCCGCGCCCGGGGTGGTCGGAGGGGCGCCATCCCTCAGGATAGTCGTGCACAGGCACCGCCCCTGAGGCGGTACACCTGCATGAGCGGTCCGGGCCGGCGGTAGGCCAGCGGGTAGTAGTCGAACGACCAGTCGAAGCTGAAGGCGACGGGACGCGATCCGGAGCCGTATGGGCTCGCCGCGTAGACGAGGTCGGCACGACGCGCGAGCTCGCGGTAGTACGCCAGCGCGCGGGGCACGACCTGTGGCTCGGCCTCCGCCCGCCCGCGCTGCGTCGAGCCCGTCACCACGTAGCAGAACCCCTCGCGCTCGTAGCGGTCCACGAGCGCGGGCACCAGCGTGCGCTCGTAGTCCTCGACGTTCACGATCCGCCCGGGCCCCGGGCTGGACGAGCCGTCGTTGTTGATGTTCGAGCGGCTGGTGGCGAACTTCACCCAGCGCGCGCCGTTGGCCGTGAGCGGCGAGGGCCGGCCGATGTCGGTCGCCCACCCGTCGGGCACCACCGGCTCGACCACGATCTTCCCGCGCGGCGGCACGTGGGCCACGAGCCAGTCGCGCGTGGCGTTGCGGGTGTCGTTGCCCGCAAGCACCATCCCGTCGTGCATGCTGAAGACGACGCCCTGCCCGCAGAGCACCACCACCGCGCAGGCGCCGAGCGCCGGCCCGAGCGCCGGCACCCGCGCCGCGGCCATCCCCGCCAGGCGGACCACCGCGTAGGCGGCGAGCAGGCAGACGAGCGGGAACACCGGCAGCAGCCAGCGCCCGAAGAAGCGCTCCTGGGTGCCCATGAACAGCACATAGACGATCGGCGCGGGGGCCAGGATCGCCAGCAGCCGGCGATCGTCGCGCGCCAGCAGGCCGAGGCCGACCACCGACGCCGCCAGCGGCGCCCAGCCCAGGCCCCACGTGAACGTCCACAGGTAGTACAGCCAGCCGGACTCCTGGGGGAGCCCGAGCTTGCCGAGCGAGGCGTCCGCGGCGGTCGCCTGGTGGTTGAGCCCGTCGCGGAAGGCCTGGAAGTCCAGCACCGCGTAGGGGTTGGCGACGATGAACGCCCCGATGGCCACGAGCCCGGCCAGCACGACCCCGCGCAACGCCGGGCCCCGGCCGCCGGGCGTGGCGAACTGCGTCGCCGCCGCGGCGAGCAGCGGGAGCAGCACGATGCCGCCGGTGTACTTCGTGGCGCACGCGAGCCCCAGCCCCGCGCCGGCGACCGCGTAGTCGCGGACGCGTCCGTGGCGGAACACGCCCGCGGTGCCCCACAGCGACAGCCCGATCGGCCCCAGCGTGGGCACGTCGTTGAGCGCCAGGTGGGAGTAGAACACCGGCAGGAAGGACACGCCGAGCAGGGCCGCGGCGAGCAGCCCGGTGCGCCGGTCCAGCATCCGCGCCCCCGCGAGGTAGACGAGCCAGAGCGCGAGCGTGCCGACGACCGCCGCCGTGATGCGCGCCACGACGAACACCTCGGTCGGGTGCGTGGCGTACGCGTCCGAGACGCCCTTGCGCCCGCCGAACCACACCGCGAAGACCGCGTGCAGGAGGTACGTGAACGCGGGCGGGTTGACGAAGTAGTTCGGGTTCCAGCCGTGTCCGAAGAGCCCGATCGCCCCGGGGACGAAATGCGCGTTCTCGTCGGTGTTGTAGGCGTAGGGCATCCCGTGGCCGATGCCCCACAGGCGCAGCGCCAGCGCGCCCGCCATGAGCGCCACCACGGCAAGCCCCCAGCCCACTTTTCCCCCGCGCTCGTCCCGGGCCCGCCACGCGGCCGCCCCATCGCGAGGCGGACGCGTCACCCCGCGACCGGCCGTCTCGTCGCGCAGATCAACAGCGGACATACGCGCTGTAGTACCGCGCCGTCGCCAGCCGCTGGAAGCCCGGCGGCGGCACCGCGTCCGCCGTGTCCGCGGGGGTCTCGGTGCCGACCGTGAACCCCTGGCGCAGCAGCGACAGGCGGTCGACCGGCACGATGGCCACGCCGCGGCCGATGCGCGCGCGCTGCGCGGGGTCGCTGCGGGCCACGACGTCGTTGACCCCCGCCTTGAGGAGCCACCGCACGTCCGGGATGAGCTTGTGGTTGGGCGTCAGGACCGGGCCGCAGCGACGCGCACGCTGCACCGCGGGCTGGGCCAGCAGGAACCGCAGCGACTGATGCGAGTCGCCGCGGAAGCGCAGCTCCTGGTCGAAGACGCTGAACTTCACGTGGGTGAGCGTGAACGCCACCCCGTAGCCGACGAGCAGCACGGCCGCCACGGCCCACACCCGGCGCACGCGCGATCCCGCGCGCAGCATCGACCAGCCCGCGAGCGACACCGCCGCGAACACCATGACCATCAGCGACGGGACCAGCAGGTAGCGGTCGATGACCGACAGCCCGGCCAGCCCGACGAGGAAGAACGTGCCCACGCCGATGACCAACATGACGAGCGGCATCCTCACCCTGCGCGGCGCGAGCACGATCGCCAGGGCGATGCCGAGCATCCCGGCGGCGAACACCGGCAGCTTGTCGAGGTTGACGAGGAAGTTGTAGGTCGCCGAGGGGACCTGCGACAGCCCCTTCGTGCGCCCCAGCTCCTCGGCCAGGCCGCTGGTGTGGGTCAGCGAGAACTTCGGGTCGCCGGTGACGATGAGGTCGACGACCGCCCACGTGACGGGGCCGATCACCGCCAGCAGCGCGTAGCGCAGGCGCTGCGGCCAGCTTGCGGGCACGGCGATCCACAGGAAGTACAGGCCGGCCAGCAGCCAGGCCTCGGGGCGCATCAGGCCGGCGGCGGCGAGCAGCAGGAGCACCGGCCTGCCGCGCCGGCGCTGCTCGGCCTCCAGCGCCGCCGCCCAGATCACGAACGCCAGGTAGGGGATGTCGACGTACGCGCGCGCGGCCAGGAACGGGAAGTCGAAGCGCGTGCACGCGAGCCCTGCGGCGACCAGGCCGACGACGGTGCCGAACGACGCGCGCGCGAGGCGGTAGAGGCCGGCGGCCAGCACGACGAACGAGGCCAGCGTGGCGAACACCATGACGCGGTCGCCCGTGTCGCCCAGCAGCGACACCAGTGCGCCGAAGACGATCGCGAGCGGGTGCTCCGTGGGCGCCCGGTAGGCGTCGAACGACGGCAGCGTGCCGTGGAGCACCTCGCGCCCCCACAGCAGCGAGTAGTAGGAGTCATAGTTGGGATAGGTCGGGTAGACCAGGAACCCGATGAGCGTCGCGATCGACAGCGCCGCGAGTGCCAGCAGCGGCCAGGGCAGGCCGCGCATGCGCGCGGCCACAGCGTTCCGGCCCGGCTCACGGGCCTTCCCGGAGCGGGTGAGCGTGGCGGTCTCCATCGGGGGGGCGGGTGCAGTCAGAGCCCGGGCGTCGTGGCGCGAATGCCAGGCCTCTGGGATACTGCGACGGCGAGTGTACGGCACCTTCGCCGGCGAGCAGCCAGCCGTACCCCCCGCCCCCACGGCGGCCCGCCTTCCATGAAGCTCATCATCCAGATCCCCTGCCTCGACGAGGAGGCGACGCTCCCCGCGACCCTCGCCGACCTGCCCCGCGAAGTCGCCGGGTTCGACACGGTGGAATGGCTCGTCATCGACGACGGGTCGACCGACCGGACCATCGAGGTCGCCCGGGCCAACGGCGTCGACCACATCGTCCGGCTGACGAACAACAAGGGCCTCGCCGCCGGGTTCCAGGCCGGGCTGGACGCGAGCCTCAAGCTCGGCGCGGACGTCGTCGTCAACACGGACGCCGACAACCAGTACGACGCCCGCGACATCCACAAGCTCGTCGAGCCGATCATGGCCGGGCGCGCCGACATGGTCGTCGGCGACCGCGAGACGGACAGCATCGAGCACTTCTCGCCGTTGAAGA
>JAOPZW010000485.1 GCA_025963905.1 Solirubrobacterales bacterium
GCTTGAGGTTCATCTGGATCGTCGAGTGACGAACCTCGTCGATCATCTGGATGGCCAGCCCGTTGTGGACCTCGGGGTTGGGCACCGCGTTGATCGCCAGCGGCATGGCGCGAGCGGCGGAGATCTCCGGGAACGGGATGATGCTCAGGAACAGCTTCTGCCACTCCATCCACCGCTCTTGGACCTGGCGGAACATGTTGCCGCGGATGGCGCCGTCCATCGCGCCGAAGACGCGATTGTCCTTCTCCTCCTCCATCGGGAAGTAGGAGCGCAGGACCTGCTTCAGCGGGTCCTTCTTCGGCGCCTTCTCGAACGTGTAGTCGGTCGGGTACTTGTCGACCGGCTTCACGAACGTCGGCTCCCAGGAGAGCTCCTGGATCTTCTGATGGGCCTTAGTAATGCTGGCTCGGCTCACGGCCGACACCTCCTTTGACAGCGCTTCGATGCGCTCTGTTCGGGGTCGGACGGGCGCACGAAACGCTCACGGCCCAGTTGTTTCCGTTGGGTGAAGTTAGGCGCGTTCCGGCGGCCGGATCAAGAACCGGGCCGGTTTCGGCAGATGCCTGGAAAGGGACCTCCACGAGCGCGGTGGAAGGGCGCTCCGCCGGCGCAACGGCGAGGCTCGGGCACGCCGTGCGAGCGACCTTGAGGAGCGCCCGCTCGAGTGACTCGTGCTCGCCGTCGAAGGCCCGCCTTGTCATCGAGATCCCGATGACGCCGAGGAACCGCCGGCGCGGATCGCGCAAGGGCGCCGCGATGGAGCAGAAGTCCTCGTCGAACTCCTCGCGCTCGACCGAGAAGCCCCGGCGCCGGACGGCGGCGAGCTCGTTCTGCAGCCTCCCGGGGTCGGTGATCGTCTGGGGGGTGAATCGGCGCAGGCCGGGGCTTCGCACGTAGCGCGAGACCACCTCCGGCAGCGCGAAGGCCAGCGCGACCTTGCCGAGGGCCAGGGCGTGGGCGTTGTCGCGGATGCGCGGCGCGAGGCCTGGCAGCTTCGGCATGCCCTGCAGGCCGCGCTCGAGCACCAGGTGCAGCTCGCCGGCGCGAACGACGCCTAGGTAGGAGCGCTTGTGCGTTCGCTCGAGCAGGTCGCCGACGACGCCCGAGAGGTCGCTGAGCTGGGGCGCGGGCGCGGCCATCCCGGTCGCGACGAGCTCGCGGAAGGCGGGCGCGAGACGGTAGACGCCGCCCGGATGGTGCGCCGCGACGCCCTCCTCGGAGAGGCTGGCCAGGAGGTTGTAGGCGGTCGAGACGCTCTTGCCGAGCGTCTCCGCGACCTCGTCGGCGCGGACGCCGTCGGGTCGCACAGCCAGCAGCCAGACGACCTGGAGCGCCGCACTTGCAGTGCTGAGCCCGCGTCGGCCTCTCCTCGACTGCATCCTGCGGTTCTCCTTGCGCCCGGTCGGGTGGTGGAGAACGAGTGCACCACCCGACCGTTACACGGGCGCTGCACGCAGCGCGGGGAGCCGCCGGCTCAGAGGTCCACGGCGAGCGAACGGCGCAGCTCGCCCGCCCGCGAGGCGCACAGGCTGCGCCGCGGGTCGCGGAACTCGAGGTGCGAGAGGAGCCGCTTCCATGCACCGAGGTCGTCGCGGCCCGACGGGGAGGTGACCCAGGCCCACAGCGCGTCCGCGTCGTCGGAGGTCATGACGGCCTGGCGCAGCCAGGCGTCCAGCTGCTCGCGCGCGTCGACGATGGCGGGCGCCTCCGAGTCGGGCAGGAGCGGGCCCGGGTACGCCTCGGCCGCCTCGCGCACCGACCCGGTGCGGAGCAGCCCCTCGACGCGGCGCACGTCGGTCTCCACGTCGCACGTCAGCCGGTAGCGGTCCGTGTCGATCCACGGGCCGAGCAGCTTGCGCAGGCGCGAGACCTCCACGCGCACGCTGGCGGAGCGACCGGCGTCGCCGTACAGGTCGGCGCACAGCGCGTCGGCGCTCAGGCCTTCCGGGTGCGCGCACAGCAACGCGAGGATCTCGCCCAGCCTTGGCCGGAGCTTGGTGTTGCGGCCATGCAGCTCGAGCAGCGCACGCTCACGACCGAGGAGCTGCAGCCGCACTAGCGGCCGCGCGCCCGCGCGCGGGGCGGGCGCCGCTACCCGGACGAGGAACGCCTCGTCCGCACGGCCCACCGACTCCACGATCGCGACCTCTCCGGAGGGCAGGGTCACCTGCCCTCCGCCCGGTGGGAACGACAGGCGGCCCTCCGAGCCCCAGCTCTCCGGGACTTCCGTGATCGGGCGGCCGGTCGGGGTGACGAGCACGCGCGATTCAGGTGCCACGGCGACGTGCTCGCCGTAGCGGGCCCAGAGGCGCAGGTCGTGCTCGTGCATGCCGAGCCGCAGCGAGGCCTCGACCGCCTGCGCCGTCGCGGTGGCGACCGCGAGGCTGAGGGGGTGGACGTTCGAGAAGTCGCCGGTCAGGTCGATCACCCCGAGGAGCCGGCCGCTGTCGGGGTCGTGGATGGGCGCCGCGGAGCACGTCCAGCGCTGGACCACCTCGTTGAAGTGCTCGGGTCCGAAGACCTGCACGGCGTGGTCGACCGCCAGCGCGGTGCCGATGGCGTTCGTTCCCGCGCCCCGCTCGCTCCAGAGCGCGCCGCCGGTGAAGTTCATGTGGTCGGCGGCCCGCAGGCGCATGCGCGCGCTGCCCTCGACGCTCAGCAGGACGCCCTTGGCGTCGGTCACGACGACCAGGTGATCCGCCTCCTCGGCGATCGCGGCGAGGCACTCGTGGATCAGCTTGGACGTGCGCGCCAGCGGATGCTCCTCCCACAGCATCCGCGTCTCGTCCTCGTCGGCGACGACCGGCGCGAGCTTGTGCCCGACGGGGTCGATGCCCGCGGCGAACGAGCGGCGCCACGATTCGACGATCGGCTCCCGGACGTCGTCCGGATCGTCCTCCTGCTCCTCCTCGCGGCGGCCCAGGCCCGCGACGAACCGCTCCCATGCCGAGCGGAGCTCCAGCGCTCGCAGCGTCGGCGCCGTTGCGACTTCGACGGCCAGCCACGACTTGGAGCTCATGTTCCTCCAGTCCCCGGGGACGTCGCCGCGACTCGACGCGGCGGAGACCCGCGCCCCGGAGAACTGAGGCTAGCGCGCCTGCACCCATGGGGCAAAGGGCGATTGTTCGCAGCATGTTGGAGCGTTGTTGACGCGGTGGAGGCGGTGCGCCAGCCTCGTCCGCGATGACAACCGGCCGAGTGGCGGACGAGCCGGTGGCATCCGGATCCGCTGCGCTCCGCCGGTACCCGATGCTGATCGGAGGCGAGTGGGTCGACGCCCGTTCGGGCGCGACCCTGGAGCCCGTCAACCCGTTCACCGGGCAGGCGTGGGCCGAGACCCCCCGCGCCGGCCCGGAGGACGTGGACGCGGCGGTGCGCGCCGCGCGGGCGGCGTTCGACGACGGACCGTGGCGCAGGCTCACGGGGACCGATCGCGCGCGCCTCATGCGGCGGCTGGGTCGAGCTCAGCGGCGCCACGCGCGACCCGTTCAAGCTGGGTTGAGGCTCCTATGCCGCTCTCTCACCACGCTCGAAGGCCTGGCGCCGCGGGATGGCCGGTGGTACCGCGGATAGCCGCTCCGCGTCGGCGGGCAGCGCGTGGATCAGCTCACTGCGGCTGGTGACGCTCAGCTTCCGGAACACCTTGTGGAGGTGGTACTCCACGGTGCGAGGGCTGATGAACAGCTGCGCGCCGATCTCGGGGTTCGTGTGCCCGCGCGCCGCGAGCCGCGCGATCTGCACCTCGCGGACGGTGAGCCGGCCGTCCGTCTGGACCGCCAGGCCGCGAGCTCGCTCCCCGGCGGCCCGCAGCTCGCGCCGCGCCCGCCGGGCGAAGGCGTCCGCGCCCATCGACGCGAACATCTCGTGCGCCACGCGAAGCTCGGCGCGCGCCTCGGCGCGCCGGCGCTCCCGGCGCAGCCATTCGCCGTAGAGCAGGTGCGCTCGCGCCAGTGCTGTGACGACGCTCGTGCGAGCCAGCCGATCGACGGCCGCTCGGTGCAGGTCCTCGGCGGCCCGCCCGCGGGCCAGCAGCGCGCGGCAGCGGGCCTCCATGCCCAGCGCGTAGTCGGTGCCACAGACGCCGGTCGTGCGGCAGAGGCGCTCGAGCGCGTCCTCGGCGACGTTGGCTTCGCCGCTTCGGACCGCCGCCTCGATGAGCTCCGGCAGCAGCCAGCCGCTCATGAGCTCGTCGTGCTGAAGCGCCTGCTGGGCCGCCGACAGCGCCGTCCGGTGGCGACCGAGCCCGACGTGCAGCACGGCGATCGCGCCCTCCGCGATCGTGAGCTGCAGCCCGTCGCCTCGCGCCGAGGCTTCTGCCGCGGCGAACTCCGCCGCCTTGACGGCCTGCTCGTCGCCGCGCCAGGCCGCGAGGACCAGGGTGCCGCCCTCGACATGGGCGCTGCCGGTGACGGACCTCGCGGCCGCCGCCTCCTCGAGGCCGGCCGCAGCGTCGGCGAACCGGCCCGCGTGCACATGCAGCGCCGCGAGGTGGTCGGCGACGACCGGCAGGATCGTCAGCGCCCCGGCCTTGCGGGCCGCCTCCACCTGGCGCGCCGCGAGATCGCGGGCCGCGTCGAACTCCCAGAGCGCTGCGGCGGCCGGGGCGGCGAGCACGTGCGCGGACAACGCCGGCTCGTCGCGTAGCATCTCCAGCGCCCAGCCGATGAGGAGCGCCCCGGCCGCCAGGCCGCCGCTGAGGCGTGCGGCGAGACCGTCCAGCAGCAGATCCGTCGCGGTGGGGGGACTGCTCGGGCCGGCGGCTGTGCGGATCGCCTCGACGACCGTGGAGACGTCCGCCTCGTCGGCCAGGCGGCCGGCGTCCAGCGCCGCGGCAAGCGCGTCGAGGTAGGTCTCGCGTGCCAGCGCGCGGTCGTGCCGCTCGAGCTGCTTCGCCGAGCGAAGCAGGAGCGGCGCCGCGGCGACGCCATGCCGGACGGTGAACACGATGCGTGCGTGCAATCCCCGGATCCGCGCCCGGTGCAGGTCGCCGAGTGGGGTGACCTCGGCGCGGGCCAGGAGCTCGAGCGCCGCGTCCGGTGCTCCGGCGTCGTGCTCGGCCTGGGCCGCCGCCAGGTAGCGTCGCCCTCGTAGCGCTGGATCGGGCGTCAGTGCGGCGGATCGCCCGAGGAACGCCGCGCCGGCGGCGAAGCCGCCACGCGCGGCCGCGCGATCGGCCGAGCGCTCGAGGGCATCGGCGATGTCCGCCCCGGGCCGCTGCGCAGCCTGCGCCCGGTGCCAGACGTGGTGATCGGTGTCCGTCGCCGCGTCGGTCACCTCCGCCAGGGCCTCATGCACGATGCGGCGCTCCTCGGGCGTGGCTGCCTGGTAGGTCGCCGAGCGAACGAGCGGATGGTGGAAGCGGACGTGGGCGCCCAGCTCGAGCAGCCCGCCGAGGTCCGCGGCGTCGCGGTTCTCGACGGCGATCCCGAGCCGGCGGGCGGCGCCGAGGACGAGACGCGGGTCTCCGAGTGGATCCGCGGCGGCGACGAGCAGCAGCCGGCGCGTGCCGGCCGGGAGACGCTGCAGACGAGCGACGAGGCACTCCATCCCGGACGCCGGCCCTGGGGACGGAGCGCCGAAGCCGCCGGCGAGCTCCGCGCGGGTCAGCCCCGCGGGCAGCTCGAGCAGCGCCCGCGGGTTGCCGCGGGTCTCCGCGACCAGGCGCTCCCGGACGCGGGCGTCCAGCGGTCCCGGAATCGCCGCGCGCAGCAGCTCGCCGGCGTCTTCCCGGCCGAGGCCGCCGACGACCATCTCCGGCAGCCCGGCGAAGGCCGGCCCCGGGCCGGACTCGCGCGTCGCCACCAGCAACGCGATCGCGTTGTCCCCCAGTCGCCTGCCCGCGAGCGCCAGCACATCGGCGGACGCCTCGTCGAGCCATTGAGCGTCGTCGATGACGCAGAGGACCGGCTGCTCGCGGGCGGCGCCCGACAGCAGGCCGAGCGTCGCGAGCGCCACGTGGAACGGGTCCGGGGTCATCGGGCCCTCGCCGATGCCGAAGGCGGACTCGAGCACGCCGCGCTGCAGCCCGGGTAGTCCGTCGAGGCGACCCAGGACCGGCGCGCACAGCTGGTGCAGTCCGGCGAACGCGAACCCCGCCTCGGACTCCACGCACAGCGCGTCGATCAGCCGCATGTCCGACGCCCGCTCGGCGGCGTAGGTCAGCAACGTGGTCTTGCCGACGCCGGGGTCCCCGCGCAGGATGAGCGCCGCGCTGCGGCCCGACCGCGCGTCGTCGAGCACGACGTCGAGCGCCGAACGCTCCGCATCTCGACCGATGATCGGCATCGACGATGGGCCCTAGGCGGCGACGCGCTGCAGCATCCCGCGGTGGCGCTCGATGAGTCGCGTGAGCCCGGTGACGACGTACCGCGCCTCAGGATCGCTCGCGCCCGGGCCGCTCAGCTGCTCGCGCGCCAGATCGGCCACTTCGTCGAGCCCGTCCACGACGGCGGCGACCGCATCGGCGGCCCGGAGCGGACCTTCGCGCAGCCCCGGGAGCGAGCTGTCGGCCGCCACGGTGCCGGTGCGCCCGTCTGGTGCGGCGCCGAGCTCGGCGGCACGTCGTGCGAGGAGGGCGCGCTGACCCGCCAGGGCCACGCTCAGCGAGTCGAACTGCCGCTGCAGCGGGTGCGAGCCGGGCCCGCGCACGTTCCAATGCGCGTGGTCCACCACGAGCCCGAGATCGATCGTCGCCAGGAGCAGGTCCTGGAGCCGCTCGCCGGTGTAGAGCTGGGCGGCGGCGTACAGGCTGGTGGGAAGGCTGGCGGGGCGGGCGGGGTTCGGGCGGGCGGGGTTCGCCTTCCCCGCGGGCGGCCTGGCAGCCATCAGGCGGCCACCAGCGCCAGTCGGGCGGTCGCGGTGGCGCGCGGTGCTCGGCCATCGACAGGCCGCGAGAGACCGACCTGGTACGCGACCGCGACGAGCTGCGCCCGGTTGCGCACGTCGAGCTTGCAGAGCGCCCGGGTGACGTGCGTCTTCGCGGTCGCTGGGCTGATCGTCAGGCGCGCGGCGAGCTCGTCGTCGCTCATGCCCATGGCGAGCAGGCTCACCACCTCGCGCTCGCGGGCGGTCAGCTGCGCGAGCTGCTCGGCGCGCGGCAGCTGGGGCTGGGGCCGCGACGCGAGCTCGGCGATCAGGCGCCGGGCGGCGCTCGGCGAGAGCAGCGCCTCGCCCGTGGCGATCACGCGCACGGCCTCCACGAGGTCGGCGGGCTCGCTGTTCTTCACGAGGAACCCGCTGGCCCCGGCCCGCAGGCCCGTGAAGAGGCAGGCATCCGTGTCGTGCTCGGCGAGGATCATCACCCTGGCACCCGTCCGCCGGCGACGGTCGACGATCCGCCGGGTGACCTCCACGACGTCGAGGCCTCGGAGATCGGCGCCCAGAAGGGCCACATCCGGGCGGATCTCCTGCGCCACCGCCACGGCGCCGTGGCCGTCGGCGGCCTCTCCCGCCACGGTGATGTCGTCCTCGCCTTCGAAGAGCGCGCGCAGGCCGCCGCGTACGACGGGCTGGCGGTCCGCGATGAGGACGCGGATCGTCCCCCCGCCGATCCGCGGGAGCTTGCGCGGCGCGCCGTGGAGCGACTTGCGAGCAGTCGGCGCGGCGGGGCTCAATCCCATGTCTCCATCTCTTCCTCCGTCTCCGGGTGGCCGCCCCCGTGGACGGCTGGGGCTCACGCGGGACGGGAGCGCAGTGTCCTGCGCACGCGCGGGTCCCGGAATCCGGGCGGGCCGGAGTCTCACTCCGGAAGACCCGAGGCTCGGGTGGGACTAGCCCCGTGCACGGAGCGGGATCTCGGCCCGGATGAGCGTGCCGCCGCCGGGCGGGCTGTCGACGGACAGGGCGCCGTCGAGCGCGGCCAGCCGGTCGCCCAGGCCCGCAAGCCCCCTGCCCGGCATCCGCTTCGCGCCACCGACACCATCGTCCTCGACCACGAGGCGCAGGCCGGCCGGTGTGCGGGTTGCCGTGATGCGTGCCGTCGAGGCACGCGCGTACTTCGCGACGTTGGTCAGCGCCTCCGCGGCGACGAAATAGGCCGCCGACTCGACCGGGGTGGGGTAGCGCTCTTCCGGGACCTCGATCTCCACCGGCAGCGACGCGCGGTCGGCCAGCGGCTGGACGGCGGCGGCGAGCCCCTGCTGGGTCAGGATCTCGGGGTGGATGCCGTGGGCCAGCTCCCGCAGCTCGGCGATCGCCGACCGGACGTGCGTCACGCCTTCCTCGACGAGCAACCGCACGTCCGGCGGCGCGTCATCGCGGTCGTGCGCCCGCTGGAGCGCGAAGATCGCGTGGATCATGCGCTCCTGGGCGCCGTCGTGCAGGTCCCGTACGACGCGCCGGCGCTGCTCGTCGGCCGCCTCCACGATCCGCACGCGGGAGGCGACGAGCTCCGCGCGGGCGGCCGCATTCGACACCGCCGTGGCGATGAGCTCGGCGAAGCTGGCGAGTCGATGCTCGGTGGCGGCCGGCAGCCGGCCGGGCCCGGTTCTCGCCGCGACGAGGGCCCCCCAAACCCGGCCCTCGACGACCACCGGCGCTCCGACGCTCGAGTGCCGGCCGAGATCCGCACGCGCGCTCCCCGGACCCCCGTCGCTCTCCACGCGCCCGGGCGCGGCGGTGTCCCGCACGAGCGCCACGACGACCTGGCCGTCCGGCGACAGCCCCCCGCCGCGCCGGGCTGCATCGTCGCGCTCGCTCCAGCCCGCCACGGCGTGATGCAGGCCGTCGGACAGGGAGCGGGCGAGGTGGACCGAGGACGCGCCGAGGAGGCGGCCCGTCTCCTCGCAGACGGCATCGAACACCACCTGTGGCTCGGCCGCCCGCGCCACGAGCGTGGCCAGGCGCCGGAGCGCCGCCTGCTCGTCGGCGAGCCGGCGGAGGTCCTCGCGCGCCTGCGTGTTGGAGATCGCCGAGGCGACGAGCGCCGTGAACTGGCTGAGGCGGCGCTCGGCGTCGGGGGGTACGAGCTCACGCCGATCGGCGCCGGCGCCCACCATCCCCCACAGCTCGCCGTCGACGATGATCGGAGCGCCGACGCCGGCCCTGACGCCTGCGCGGGCGGCCGCCTCGCCGATGGTGCCCGTGACGTCCGCGTAGTCGTCGATCCTCGCCGGGCGGCCCGTCGTGCGCACCAGGGACGACAGGGACGCACCGTCGAGCGGCCAGTTGGTGCCGGGTTGGAACGCCTGCTCGCCCCTGGAGCCGACCACGGTCGCCGTGCCGTCGGGTTCGTAGCGGTACATCCCCGCCATCGGCAGCTTCAGGACCAGCGCGACCTCCCGCGCGACGGCGGAGAACACCTCCGCCGGCATCGCACCCTGCGCGACGAGCGTCGCCACCCGCCGCAGAGCCGCCTGCTGATCCGCCAGCCCGCGGAGGTCCTCACGCGCCTGGCTGTTCGAGATCGCCGTGGCGACGAGCGCCGTGAACTGGCTCAGCCGGCGCTCGGCGTCCGCCGGCATCGGCTGACCCGGATCGGCGCCGGCGCCCACGAGGCCCCACAGCTGCCCGTCCACCACGATCGGCGCGCCGACTCCGGCCTGGAACCCGAGGCGGCGGCAGGCGTCGCCGACCGTCCCCGGGATCCCGGTGTAATCCTCGAATCTCGCCGGGCGACCGGTCCGCAGCACGCGTTCGGCGATCGACGGGCCGTCGAGCGGCCAGCGCTTCCCCGCCTGGAACAGCCCGGGGCGGTCGCCGCCGGCGCCGACGACCGTCGCCGCCGCGCCGTCGTCGTCATAGCGGCTCACGCAGGCCATCGGGAGGCGCATCACCGCGGCGACCTCCCGGGCGACGGCGGAGAACACCTGCGCCGGCGTCCCGCCCTCGGCCACCAGCGTCGCCACGCGCCGCAGAGCCGCCTGCTCGTCCGCCAGCCCGCGGAGGTCCTCGCGCGCCTGGGTGTTCGAGATCGCGATCGCGATCAGGGCCGTGAAGTCCGCGAGGCGGTCCTCGAGGCCGTCGGGGATCGGCGCGTCCGGCGACGCGGTCGCCATCACCCCCCAGACCCGGCCGTCGACGATGATCGGGGCGCCGGCGACCGTCTCGGCGGCGCAGTCGCGAGCCCCGGCCGCGATGCTCCCCGGAAGCTCCGCGCCGTCGTCGACCCTCGCCGGGCGCCCCGTCCGCAGCACCTGCGCCGACACCGACGCACGACCGATCGGCCAGCGCGTACCCGGCCCGAACGGGTGCGAGCGATCCCCCCACTCGCCGATGACCGTCATCGTCGCGCCATCGGCGTCGTAGCGGCACACGGCGACGATCGGGAGGTGCATCACGCGGGCGACCTCCGCGGCGACGGTCGCGAACATCTCGGCCGCCGGCGCGCCCTGCGCCGCGAGGGCCGCCACCCTGCGCAGCGAGTCCTGCTCTTCTGCGAGGCGCACCGCGCGCTTGCGCATCCGGTCGGTGCGCGGCCGCTCGCGGGTGTCGGCGAAGGCCAGGAGCGCCCCGCTGCCCCCCGGCATGTCCAGCGGCACCGACACGCAGGCGACGGGCAACCTGGAGCCGTCGTGCCCGAGGAGCTCGTGGGCGTCGTCATATCCGAGCGCCGCGACGGCAGCGGCGTTCGCGAAGCGGATCCTCCCGTTCGCGTCCACCACGCAGATCGGCTGCGCAGCGGCGTCGAGGACCCCGGGGGCGGACGCACCCACGGTCGGGCTCCAGCGGTGCGCGCGTACTGATCTGGGCAAAGGGGGCTTCTCCCTCGTATGGAGGGCCAGCCCTACATCGTCGCGATCGCATCGCGGCGTGTCGTCCGCCCAGCGGGGACTCTTGCGACTACTACGAACGGCGTATGCCCCGGGCAGACGGGGCCCCAGTCATGCCCGGGCCGCTACGCGCGGGCGCCGCGGAGGTAGGTCAGCACCGCGTGGACGCGCTTGTGCTCGGTGGCGCTGCGATCCAGGTGCAGCTTGCGGAAGATGCTCGTGACGTGCTTCTCGACCGCGGCGTCGGTGATCACGAGCGCCTCGGCGATCCCGTGGTTCGACTTCCCTTCCGCCATCGCGGCGAGGACGTCGCGCTCGCGAGGGGTGAGGTGGCCGAGCGGCTCTTGCAGGCGGTGGCGACCGAGCATGCGCCCGACCACCTCCGGGTCGAGGACGCTCCCGCCGTCGGCGACACGCGCGACGGCTTCGATGAACGCCTTGACGTTTGCGACGCGCTCCTTCAGCAGGTAGCCCGCACCCTCCGGGCGCTCGCCGATGAGGCGCATCGCGTAGTGCTCTTCGTAGAACTTCGAGAGGACGAGCACCCCGGTGTCCGGACGCTGGCGCCGCAGCTCGATGGCCGCCCGCAACCCGTCGTCGGCGCGGTCCGGGGGCATCTGGACGTCCACGACCGCCACGTCGGGCCGGTGTGCGAGCGCCTTGCGCAGGAAGTCGTCGGCGTCGCCGCCCTGCCCGACGACCTCGAAGCCGGCCTCGGCGAGAAGCCGCGCGAGGCCCTCGCGCATGAGCACGTCATCCTCTCCGATGACGACGCGTGTGCCGGGCGACACACGCCTCAACGTTACTCCCCGGTCGGCCCGTCGGCGGGAGGCAACAGTTCCGCCGGACAGGTGGGAGAACCCTCAGGCGCCACCACTATTCAGCCGGAGTTCGGCTGGGGCACGGCACGGAGAGGCGCCGAGCCCGAAACACATCTCACGGGTGCGCCACCCGGCCGCCCGGAAGAGGAGGCACGCCCGATGCAGTCCACGATGAAGCGCCTGGCGGCCGTGGCCGCCCTGGGCACGATAGGCATCCTCGCGCCGGCAGCCGGCGCGAGCGCTGCGGTCACACCAACCACCCCTCCGAAGTTTGCGCTCCCCGGCGCCGGCCTCCCGGCGGCCGGGCTCGGCCTCCCGGCGGCCGGGCTCGGCCTCCCGGCGGCCGGGCTCGGCCTCCCGGCGGCCGGGCT
>JAOPZW010000453.1 GCA_025963905.1 Solirubrobacterales bacterium
TCGTGACGCCTGCGTCACCTTCGGGTACCTTTGGGCGTCGCCGGACCCCGTACCACCAGGTGGACGTCACTTCATGGCCAAGCAGCCCCGCATCCTCGTCGGCCAGGTCGCCGCGATCACCGGCGGCGCCCGCGGGATCGGCAAGGCCACGGCGCAGGCCTTCGTGCGCGAGGGGATGAAGGTGGCGATCGGCGACCTCGACCTCGCCGCCGCGCAGGCGACGGCGGACGAGCTCGGCGGGGGCACGGTCGCCTTCGAGCTCAACGTGACCGATCGCGAGTCCTTCGAGCGCTTCGCCGCCGCCGCCGAGGACGCGCTCGGGCCGCTGGACGTCCTCGTCAACAACGCGGGGATCATGCAGCTGGGCCCGTTCGCCGACGAGGACGACGCGACCGCCCGCCGGATGGTCGACATCAACGTTCACGGCGTGCTGCACGGGATGAAGATCGCGCTCGATCGCTTCCGCCCGCGCAACCGCGGCCACCTGGTCAACGTCGCGTCGTCGGCCGGCAAGGCCGGCTATCCGGGCGGCGCCACGTACAGCGGCACGAAGCACTTCGTCGTGGGCGTCAGCGAGGCGGTCCGCGGCGAGCTGCGCGACACCGCCATCGAGGTCTCGTGCGTCATGCCCGTCGTCGTGCGCACCGAGCTGGCGACCGGGCTGGGCGAGGCCCGCGGGGTCAAGAGCATCCGGCCCGAGGACGTCGCCGCCGAGATCGTCTCGGCGCTCAAGGTGCCGCGCTTCGACGTCTTCGTGCCGCGCTCGGTGGGCCCGATCAACCAGGTGGCCGGCATCCTCCCGCGCAGCGGGCGCGAGTTCGTGGCCCGCGCGCTGAAGGCCGATCAGATCCTCTCCAACATCGACACGAGCGCGCGCCGCGAGTACGAGCTGCGCGCCGCGCGCTCCGAGCCCGGGCTCGAGCCGGGCGCCGAGCCCAAGGGGCTCACCGAGTCCACCGGGTCGTGAACGGACCCGGCGCGCTGGGCGGGGGCGCCCGCGCCGGTCGCCGGTACACCGTCCTGGCGCCGATCTCCCATGGGGCGATGGGCGCCGTCTACCGTGCCCGCGACGACGAGACCGGCGCGCTCGTCGCGCTCAAGCACCTGACCGACCGCACGCAGTCGGCGCGCTTCGAGATCGAGGCGCGCCTGCTCGGCGGGCTGCGTCACCCGCGCGTCGTGCGCGTCTCGGGGCACTTCGAGGACGACAACGGCCGCTTCCTCGTCATGGACCTCATCGAGGGAACGGACGTCGGAGACCTGCTCGAGCAGCGCGGCGGGCGACTCCCCGTGCCCGAGGCGATCGCGTACGCGATGCAGGCCTGCGAGGCGCTGCAGTACGTCCACGACCAGCAGATCGTCCACCGCGACGTCAAGCCCCGGAACCTCATCGTCGGCGGCGACGGGATCGTGCTCGTCGACTTCGGCATCGCCCGCGAGATCGGGACCGGGGAGGGTGGCACGCGCGCCATCGGCACCCCCCACTACATCGCCCCGGAGGTGTTCGTCGGCGAGGGGATCTCCCCGCGCAGCGACGTCTACTCGCTCGGCGCGACCCTGTGGACGATGGTCGCGGGCACGCCGCCGGCGTTCGGCGATCGCACCCCGCTGGCCGACCGCGTGCCGGGCGTCACGGCCGAGCTCGAGGCCACGCTGCGCAACGCGCTGGAGCTCATGCCGGAGAAGCGGATCGCCTCGGTGACGGCGTTCGCCCGGGCGCTCGGCACGCCGCTGGCGCGCGGCGCCGGAGCGTCGCTGGCCCTCAGCGTCGCCGGGCCCGCCGCCGAGGGCACGCTGCTCGAGGCGATCGTCAAGGCGGCGGCGGGCGTGTTCGAGGCGGCCGCCGCGTCGATCGCGCTGATCGACCCGACGACGGGCGAGCTCGTCTACCAGGCAGCGTGGGGCGCCTCTGCCGCGGAGATCGTCGGGGTGCGCCTGCCGCCCGGCGCGGGGCTGGCCGGCTCGGTCATCGCGCGCGATGAGGGCGAGGCGATCCCGGAGGTGCGCAACGACCCGCGCTTCGCGGCCCAGATCGCCGCGGGCACGGGCTACGTCCCGCACACGATGCTGCTCGCGCCGCTGCGCCGCGACGGCGCCGCGGTCGGGGCGCTGACTGTCCTCGATCGCCGCGACGGGCGCGCCTTCGGCTCCCGGCACCTCGCCCGCGCCGGGCTCTTCGCCGACCTGGCGGTCGCGGCGCTGCGCTGAGGGCGTCAGGCGCGCTGCTTGCGCGCCGCGGCGAGCAGGTAGGCGCGGTCACCTGGCCCGCGAAGCCGTCGGGCGTCCACGCCGTCACCACCAGCGTCCAGCCGAGTCCGTTCCCCAGGCCAGCTCGCCGGGATCCGGATCGGCGCACCATTGGCGCATGGAGAACGTGATGGCGCGCAGATCCAAGGCCGCGATGGACACCGCGCGACGGTTCGTCCGGACCGGTGCGCCTGACCGGGAGCTCGCGCTGCGGCACTACGGCGCGCTGGCCGAGAAGTATCACCAGCGCACGGAGACGGGGGACCATTTCCGTCGTCAGATCGTCGCGCGGCTCGCGCCGCTGCCGGGGGAGGTCATCCTCGACGTGGGCTGCGGCACCGGGCTCAACTTCAAGGCGATCCGGGATGGGATCGGGCCCAGCGGACGGCTGATCGGCGTCGAGCTCAGCCCCCGGATGCTCGACGTGGCGCGCGCTCGCATCGAGCGCCACGGCTGGGCCAATGTCGAGGTCGTGGAAGCCGACGTCGCGGAGGCCGACATCCCGACCACCGCCGACGCCGCCCTGCTGTGCGCGGTCCACGACGTGATGCGCTCGCCGTCCGCACTCGCCAACGTGCTGGACCACCTGCACGACGGCGCCCGCATCGTGGCGGGCGGCCCGAAGTGGGCCAGCTGGCGGCGCTCCGACGGCCTCTCGTCGAACTTCAGCACGTGGCGGATGAACCGCCAGTGCGTCACCACGTTCGAGGGGTTCAGCCGGCCCTGGAGCCACCTCGAGCACTTCGTCGAAGACATCGTCGTCGACGAGGTCTTCGGCGGCGGCGGCTACATCGCCTGCGCCCCATGCCGCCGGTCGGGGCCGGCTGCTGCCGAGGCCGCCTGACCGGCCGCCCGCGTCAGCGGCGCAGGTGCCGTCGCAGCAGGACCGCGACGGCGGTGAAGAAGACGGCGAGGAAGACGGCGAGGATCAGGCACGTCGTCGCCATCGACAGCGTGAAGAAGTCGGTGCCGTACTTGTTGAAGCGCGCGAAGCTCGGGTCCTGCGCGATGCGCCTGTTGAGGTCCACCGCCGAGCCCGTGCCCGCGAACGACCAGCGCGAGAACACGAGGTTCGACAGCGTCTGGACCGGCTCGCCCATCGACTTGACGCTGACGATCGAGCCCGCGAACAGCAGCTGGGGGATCAGCACGAGCGGGATGAAGCTCGTCGCCTGGTCCTGGCTCTCGACCAGCGCCGAGACCGTCAGCCCCATGCCGACCGCGACCAGCGAGGTCAGCACGAGGATCGCCGCCACGGCGAGGTAGGTGCCCACCGGCTCGTGCAGCGGCTGGAAGACGGAGACGATCGCGGTCAGCGCGAGCGTCTGGATCGCCGCCAGCCCGAACAGCACGACGGCCTTGGCGATCAGGTAGGAGCTCAGCCGCGTGCCGACCGCGGCCTCGCGCAGGAACAGGCTCTTCTCCTTGATGAGCTCGCGCGAGGCGTCGATCGATCCCAGCCAGATGACGGTCGTCACCAGCAGGAAGAGGAGCTGCAGGCCGTTGCTGGGCTCCCCGCCGGGATGCCGGAACAGGCCCGAGTTGAACAGGCCCACCATCGCCAGCGCGAGCACCGGCACCTGGCCGAGCAGCAGCGCCAGGTTGCGCCGGTCGCGCGCGAGCAGGCGCACGTAGCGATGGGCCAGCACGCGCACCTGGGGCAGCACGCGGCGCTCGTCCTTGGGGCGCCGCGCGTCCGGCGGCGCGTCGACCGGGGTGCCGGCGTGGGTCCGCTCGACGCGCGCGGCGTCGAAGCGCTCGCGCCAGTGCTCCGCGCCGCCCTCCTCGAGCGCGCTGTAGATCGCGTCGTAGGTGTCGACCCCGAAGAACGTCAGCGCGTCGCCGGGGCGCCCGTGGAAGGCCAGATGCCCGCCGCGGCCCATGACGACGACCTTGTCGCACAGAGCGAGGTTCTTCGTGGCGTGGGTGACGACCGCCACCGCGCGCGAGTTGTCGGCCAGCTTGCGCAGCAACGCCATGAGGCGCGACTCGAGCCCAGGGTCCAGGCCCGTCGTCGGTTCGTCGAGGAACAGCAGGCTGGGGCGGCTGAGCAGCTCGGCGGCGACCCCGGTCCGCTTGCGCTGGCCGCCCGACAGCGCGCCGATGCGCGTGTGGGCGTGCTCCTGCAGCGACAGCTCCTCGAGCACACGGTCGATCGTCGCCGCGATCTCCTCCGCGGAGGCGTCCTGGGGCAGGCGCAGGCGCGCCGCGTAGGTCAGCGCCTCGGTGACGTCGAGCAGCCCATGGACGATCTCGTCCTGGGGGACGTAGCCGATGTCGGTCAGCCGCGTCGCGACCGGCTCGCCGCTGACGAGCACGCGCCCCGACGACGGCGCGGTCACGCCCGCCAGCGCCTTGATGAGCGTGCTCTTGCCGGCGCCGCTCTCGCCGATGATCGCGACGAACTCGCCCGGCTCGATCGACAGCGTCGCGCCCGACAGGATGCGCTTGTCCCTGACGTCGATCGTGAGCTCCTCGGCGTCCAGGCGCAGCGCGCCGTGGTCGTCGCGGGCGAGGAAGGTCGTGCCGTCGAAGACCAGGCGGAACGGGCCGATGCCGATCTGCGAGCCCGGCGACAGGACCGCCTTCTCCTCGACGAGCTCGCCGTCCAGGCGCGTGCCGTTGCGCGAGGCGAGGTCGGTCAGCTCGACGACCCCGTCGCGCTCGACCGCCTCGGCGTGGAAGCGCGAGACGTTGGGGTCGGGCAGCACGACGTCGTTGGACGGGTCGCGTCCGATCGTCAGGCGCTCGCCCGTGAACTGCACCAGCTGGGTGCCGACGATCGGCAGCTGGCGCGAGGCCATCCGCGTGGACTCGCCGCCGAGGAAGCGCAGTGCCTCGCCGCCGATCGTGATCGTGTCGCCGCTGGCCAGCAGCCGCGCGCCGTCCTCCAGGCGCTCGCCGTTGAGGAACGTCCCGTTGCGCGACTCCAGGTCCTCGACGTAGAACCCGTCGGCCTCCGAGGTCACGCGGGCGTGCTCGCGGGAGACGCGCTCGAGCGCGATGACGACATCGGCGCCCTCGCCGCGCCCGATCACGACGCCATCGGGGCCGATCATCACCCGCCGGCCGGCGTGCAGCAGCGACCCGGTCACGCCCAACGAGAGGTCAGTCACCGCCTCACACTAGTGCGGCGCATTACGCCTTGCCAGTGCGGCGATGGACCGCTTTGTTGACCATCCAAGCGCGGTATAACCGGCGCGATGGCCGTCGCGCTTGCACCCGGCACGGAGTTCGCGGGGCACCGGATCGAGGCGCTGCTCGGCCGGGGCGGCATGGGGCTCGTCTACCGCGCCACCCAGCTCGCGCTCGAGCGGCCGGTGGCGCTGAAGCTGATCGTGCCCGAGTACGCGGGCGACGTCCTCTTCCGCGAGCGCTTCAAGCGCGAGGCGCGTCTGGCCGCCCGCATCGAACATCCCCACGCGCTCCCGGTCTTCGAGGCCGGCGAGGCCGAGGGGATGCTGTTCCTGACCATGCGCTACGTCGACGGCACCGACCTCGAGGCGATGATCGCCGGCGAGGGCGCGCTGAGCCCGGAGCTGGCGGCGGCCATCATCGGGCAGGTCGCCGCGGCGCTGGACGCCGCTCATGCCGTCGGACTCGTCCACCGCGACGTCAAGCCCGCCAACGTGCTCGTCGAGCGCGGCCCCGGCGGCGAGGCGCACGCGTGGCTGACGGACTTCGGGCTGACGAAGCAGGTGGGCTCGGCCAGCGGCCTGACGAAGACCTCGATGTGGGTCGGGACCGTCGACTACGCCGCACCCGAGCAGATCCAGTCGATGACCGTCGACGCGCGCGCCGACGTCTACGCGCTGGGCTGCGTGCTCTTCCAGGCGCTCACCGGACGGGTGCCGTTCCCGCGCGACCGCGAGGTGTCGAAGATCATGGCCCACGCGACCGAGCCGCCACCGTCGGTCACCGACGTGCTGCCGGCCGCCCCGGCGGCGTTCGACGAGATCGTCCGGCGCGCCATGGCCAAGGACCCCGCCGGGCGCCACCAGTCCGCCGGCGAGCTCGGCCGAGCCGCGCTCGACGCGGCGGGCGTGGCCGGCGCCGTGAAGCTGGAGGGGCGCTTCCTGGCCGTCGCGCCCCCGCGTCAGGACGCCGATCGCGGCGCCCCGACGGTCGGCTGACGGGCGCCGTCAGGCGCCCGCGAACGCGTTCACGCCGGTGAGCTCGGCCGAGACCGTCCACAGGCGCGCGGCCGCGCCGGGGTCGATGGCGTGGGCATGGACGCCGCCGGGCCGTGCGGGCTCGCTCTCCGTGGCGGCCGGCTCGGCGACGTCGCAGTCCTCGCAGTAGACGCCCCCCATCCCGGCGAGCCGTGGCGAGGTGGCCGCCCACGTCGACGTCGCCGCGCCCTGCTCGGGCGTCTTGAAGTCCGCGATCGGGTTGCCGTCGTCGTCGATCCAGCCCGCCGCGACCATCTCCTCGCGTGCCAGGTGGCGCTGCAGCGGGGTCATGATGCCGCCGGGGTGGACGGCGAACGCCCGCACGCCGGCATCCTGGCCCAGAACGTCGAGCTGCACCGCGAAGAGGACGTTGGCGGTCTTCGACTGGCCGTAGGCCTCCCACTTGTCATAGCCGGTGTCGAACTGCAGGTCGTCGAAGCGGATCGCCGAGCGCCGGTGGCCGCCCGACGACAGCGCGACGACACGCGCCCCGCCCTCGGCCGCGAGCGCGGGCCAGAGCAGGTTGGTAAGCGCGAAGTGACCGAGGTGGTTCGTCGCGAACTGCGCTTCCCACCCGGGCCCGACGCGCGTCTCGGGGCAGGCCATGACGGCGGCGTTGTTCACGAGGACGTCGATGCTGCGGCCGCGGGCGAGGAAGCGCTCGGCGAAGTGGCGAACGCTGTCGAGGTCGCCGAGGTCGAGCTCGTCGACCTCGACCCCGGGCAGCCCGGCAAGCGCGTCGGCGGCGTGCGCGGGGCGCCGCGCGCCGACGATGACGGCCGCGCCGGCGCCGGTCAGGGCGCGGACGGTCTCCAGCCCGAGGCCGGAATAGCCGCCGGTGACGATCGCGAGCCTGCCGGAGAGGTCGATCCCCTCCAGGACCTCGGTCGCGGTGCTCTGCGCGCCGAAGCCGGAGTCGATGTGGTGCTGGGGAGTAGGCATGCGGACCAGGGTACGAACGCTCGGCGCGGGCGCCCGTTAGCGTCGTGTTTCCGGCTGTCCGACGAAAGGCGCTTCGCATGAAGCGACACTTCTCAGTCCTGGCCCTCGTCGCGGTCACGGTCGTCCCCGCGACGGCGCTCGCGGCCTCCCGGCAGAAGCACGCGCACGAGCTCAGCACGACCCTCACCGGCGCGGTGCTCGGCAACACCGGCCCGGTGTTCACCTCGGCCGCCGTGGCGAAGGACGCCGCGATCGGCAGGGGTGCGGCGATCGTCACGGTCACCACCCCGTCCACGATCGAGGGGACGCTCTTCTACCCCGGGGGCTCGATCACGACCAAGGGCACGATCACGTTCGGCACCCCGGACGCCAACGGCACCACATCGACGACGGGCAGCGGCAAGATCACCGCCGGAACCGGGAAGTACCACGGCGTGACAGGCTCGATCACGTTCACGGGGTCGCAGGACGCCAACGCCCACTACAAGGTCATCGTGACGGGCCGCATGAAGTACTGACGCCCTTGACCCGGGCGACGACCGATGTCGCCGGCCGCCGCGCGTCTCGACGTCGTCGTCAGGTCTCCCGACCCGCCTGCGCTGCGGCGAGCTGCGCCGTCATGGCATCGGCAAGGGCGAGCGCGCCGGACATCGGGCGCACCATGACCATCAACTCGTCGATCGAGCCGTTCTCGTCGAGGTGCAGGAAGTCGCTTCCCTCGATCTGCTTGTCGCCGATGCGAGCCTCGAAGACGAGCGCGTGGTCGCGGGCGTCGGCTGCCCCGATCTCGCGCACATAGCGAAAGTCGTCGAACACCTGCGAGACCGCGGCCAGGAGCACCCGCGCGGCGTCGCGGCCGCGGTAGGGCTTGAACACGATCGGGCTCCGGAAGACGACGTCATCGGACAGCAGATCCACCGCGGCATCCACGTCCCCGGCCTTCATGGCGCTGCCAAAGGGGTGCAAGGCTTGACCTCCCTATATGCAAGGAGTTGAATAGGTGCAGATGAGACTACTCCGGCTCTTGGCAGTCGTCTAGATGGCGTTGCGTCATGCCGTGCTCACCGCCCTCCTGGAGGGCGAGGCCTCGGGCTACCAGCTCTCCAAGCGATTCGACGTCTCGGTCGCCGGCTTCTGGTCAGCCACCCCCCAGCAGCTCTATCGCGAGCTCGAGCGCCTGGAGGAAGAAGGGCTGCTGCGGGCACGCCTCATCGAGCAGCGCCGGCGGCCCAACAAGCGCGCCTTCACGATCACTGCCGCAGGCCGTCGGCAGCTCCACGAGTTCACCGCACAACCGACCAGGCCGGCCGCGCTCCGCGACGACCTGCTCGTCAAGGTCCAAGCCGTCGACGTCGGCGACCGCGACGCGGTTCGCGAGGCCCTCGCGACACGGCTGGAGCACGCGCAAGGGAAGCTGGCCCTCTACGACCGGCTCCACGAGAACATGCTCGAGGGCCGCACAGAAGACGACTACTTGCGAGACGCAGAGCGAATCGGTCCCTACCTCACCCTGATGGGCGGTCGCCTGTACGAACAGCTTCAGATCGATTGGTGCGAAGCGGTGCTCGACGTTCTCGCGGCACGCGTGCGAAGCGATGCGGCGCCGCGGAATCAGGAGCGCGGTGCGGGCCGGACGAGACGCCCTTGACCTAGAGCGCGCTCTCATTCCTATTCTGGGTCTCGTGGCGACTCAAGCAGCGCTGACCATCGCGGACGCGGCGCGTCACAGCGGGGTCGGCGCCTCATCGCGATCTACGAGGAGAAGCTGAATGGATAGGAGAAGGCTAGGGAGCCAGGGACTCGAGGTCTCCGCCCAGGGACTCGGCTGCATGGGGATGACGCATGCCTACGGCAGCGGCGATGAGCAGTCGGGGCTCGAGACGATCCATCGTGCGCTCGAGCTCGGAATCACGTTCCTCGATACCGCGGAGGTCTACGGGCCCCACACCAACGAGGAGCTCGTGGGCCGAGCGATCGCCGGGCGCCGGAATGAGTTCGAGATCGCGACCAAGTTCGGCTTTGCGATCGATCCCGAGCATCCGCGCGATCGAAACGTCGACGGGAGTCCCGCGAACGTCAAGCGCGCCTGCGAGGGCTCGCTGAAGCGACTCGGGGTCGACCATATCGACCTCTACTACCAGCACCGCGTCGATCGCAACGTGCCGATCGAGGAGACGGTTGGCGCGATGGCCGAGCTGGTCGAGGCCGGCAAGGTGCGCTATCTCGGTCTGTCGGAGGCCTCATCGGAGACGATCCGCCGCGCGCACGCGACGCACCCCCTCACCGCGGTGCAGAGCGAGTACTCGCTGTGGACGCGCGAGCCCGAGGACGATGTCCTGAGCACGCTGCGCGAGCTCGGGATCGGACTGGTCGCGTATTCGCCTCTTGGGCGTGGGTTTCTCACCGGGCAGATCCGCTCCGTCGCCGACCTCCCAGAAGATGACTGGCGCCGTACGAACCCGCGCTTCCAGGAGGAGGCGCTGCAGGAGAATCTCCAGCTCGCCGACCGCGTGACCGAGCTCGCCGAGCGGCGCGGGATCACCCCGGCGCAGCTGGCCCTTGCGTGGGTCATGGCGAAGGGCAAGGACGTCGTTCCGATCCCGGGAACCAAGAGCCCGCGGCGTCTGGAGGACAACGCCGCAGCGGCTCAGGTCGAGCTCTCGGCCGAAGACATCGAGGAGCTGGACCACGCCATCGCGCCGGAGGCGGTGCGGGGCAGCCGCTACCCCGAGGAGATGATGGCGCTGTTGAACAACTGAGGCTCACAGCCCGGCGAGCACCGCGTCGGCGAACGCCGCGCCCAGCGTGCCCACCGGGATGCCGGCGACCGATCCGGTCCCGCTGACGGTGCGGGGCCGGCCGCCGTCGGAGCGCAGGACGTAGTCGCCGCGCACGGCGACCGGCGCGCCGCCGCCCAGCAGCCCCGCGCCGATTCCCCCGAGCGGCCCGCCGACGTACGAGCCCAGCTCCGCCGGCGTGGCGGTGGCGCTCACGCGCAGGCGATAGCCGGCCTGCCCGGACGCGCGCGTGAGCGTCAGGCGATCGGCGTGGAACGGGCTCGCCGTGAGGTCGTCCATGCGGATGTCGACGGTGGCGAAGCCGTCGAGCTTGGAGAAGACGTCGTCGCGCGTCGAGCTGCCGAACGCCGGCAGCTCGAAGCGCACGCCGCGGGCGCGGATCGCGATCCGGTCGCCGTCGCTGAACAGCAGGCGCAGCGCCGGGCGCGAGCTCACGCTGACCTGCGCGCTACCGCCGCCCTTCGTCAGGCGGTCGCGCACGCGGCGCTCGGCGATCCCGGGCAGCAGCAGCTCGCCGGCGATCACCACGGCGAGGACCACGCCCACACCGATTGCGGCCGCCTGCCGGGCGCGCGGCCGCCGCCAGGTCGGCACGCTCAGCCCTCGGCGCCCTGGGCCCGCTCGCGGCGCTCGAATGCGTCCTCGATCGTCTGCAGCGCGTCTTCCTTGGGATACCAGCCGTCGACCATGACGTGCTTGCCCTCGGGCTGCTTGTAGATCGAGAAGAAGTGCGAGATCTCGTCGCGCAGGAACTGCGGGATGTCGTCCAGGCGCTCCATCTGGTTCCAGTTGGGATCCGACAGCGGCACGCACAGGACCTTGTCGTCGATGCCCTTGTCGTCGCGCATGCGGAACAGCGCGATGACCTTCACGGGGATGACGCAGCCGGGGAACGTCGGCTCGCTGACGCAGACCATCGCGTCCAGCGGATCGCCGTCCTCGGCCAAGGTGTCCGGGATGAAGCCGTAGTCGGTGGGGTAGACGACCGACGAGAACAGGAAGCGATCGAGCTTGATCGCCTGCAGCTTCTCGTCCCAATCGTACTTGTTGCGCGAGCCCCTGGGGATCTCGACCAGGCAGAGGTGGATCCGTTCGGGCATCAGGCTTCTGATATTAAGGATCTATGACACGCGACATCGAACAGCTGAGCATCGACACGATCCGCACCCTGTCGATGGACGCGGTGCAGGAGGCCAACTCCGGCCATCCGGGCCTGCCGATGGGGATGGCGCCCGCCGCCTACCTGCTCTACACGCGGATCCTCGAGCACAACCCCGCCGACCCCACCTGGCCCGACCGCGACCGCTTCGTCCTCAGCGCCGGTCACGGCTCGATGCTGCTCTACAGCGTCCTGCACCTCACCGGCTACGACCTCTCGCTGGACGAGATCAAGCGCTTCCGCCAGTGGGGCTCGCTGACGCCCGGCCACCCCGAGCGCGACCGCGTGCACGTGACCCCCGGCGTCGAGATGACCACGGGCCCGCTGGGCCAGGGCTTCGCCAACGGCGTCGGCATGGCGATGGCCGAGAAGTTCCTGCGCCAGCACTACGGCGCCGAGCTGCAGAACCACCGCATCTTCGCGATCGTCTCCGACGGCGACCTCATGGAGGGCATCGCCTCCGAGGCCGCCTCGCTGGCCGGCCACCTCGCGCTCGACCGCCTCGTCTACCTCTACGACGACAACGACATCTCGCTCGACGGCCCCACCGAGTGGAGCTTCGAGACCGAGGACGTCGCCAAGCGCTTCGACGCCTACCGCTGGCACGTCCAGACGGTCGACGACGCCAACGACGTGCGGGCCCTGGAGCTCGCGATCGACCAGGCGATGCGCGAGGAGGATCGCCCCTCGCTGATCCGCGTCAAGTCGGTCATCGGCTGGCCCTCGCCCAACAAGCAGGGCACGAGCAAGGCCCACGGCTCGCCGCTGGGCGAGGAGGAGGTCCGCCTCACCAAGGAGGTCCTGGGCTGGGATCCCGACCAGAAGTTCGTGATCCCCGAGGGCGTCTACGAGCACATGAACCAGCGCGAGCGCGGCGCCGCCCTGGAGTCCGAGTGGCAGGCGAAGTTCCGCGCCTTCCGCGAGGCCAACCCCGAGCGCGCCCGCGAGTGGGACGCCGCCTGGGCCGGCAAGCCGCTGCCCGGCGTGGCCGAGGCGCTGGCCAACATCGACTGGGGCAAGGACAAGCTCGCCACCCGCGTGGCCGGCCAGAAGGCCATGGCCGCCTTCGACCCCTACGTCCCGACGATGGTCGGCGGCGCCGCCGACCTCAGCGAGTCGACCAAGACCGAGTTCCCCGGCGGCGACCAGCAGCGCTACACGCGCAACCACGCCGGCCGCAACGTCTTCTTCGGCGTGCGCGAGCACGGCATGGGCGGCGCCGTCAACGGCATGGCCGGCCACGGCGGGATCGTGCGCCCCTACGGCTCGACGTTCCTGCAGTTCGCCGACTACATGCGCGGCGCCGTGCGCCTGTCGGCGCTCATGGGCCTGCCCGTCTGCTGGGTCTACACCCACGACTCCGTCGGC
>JAOPZW010000216.1 GCA_025963905.1 Solirubrobacterales bacterium
TCCGAGACCTCAGTGGCCGGAGTAGGCGGGGTAGTTCTTCGAGCTCTCGGACTCGAACCAGTCGCGGCGCGAATCGAGGTCCACGTCGATGTAGGTCTTGAGCGCGAGCTGCGCGTCGTCGGATTGCATGACCTCGGTCCACATCATGTTCTCGATCTCGAAACCACCCTGCAGGTTGCTGTCCGCACCACGGTAGAGCGCGATCTTCGCGTTCCCCACCGCCTTGGGCGGGAAGGACGCGATCTCCAGCTCCAGCTCCAGCGCACGAGCGGGTGCGTCCTCGACCACCTCATGGACGAGGCCGAGCTCGAGCGCGACCTCGGGTTTGACAATGCGAGCGCGCAGCACCCACTCGACCGCCCGCGCGAGACCCACGAGCCGCGTCAGCCGCTGCGTACCGCCCGCCCCCGGAATCACGCCGACGCGCAGCTCGGGGTTGCCGTAGCGAAAGTCGCCCTTCTGCCCGATCCGCAGATCGCAGGCGAGCGCAAGCTCGAATCCGCCTCCCATCGTGTCCCCGTTGAGAGCAGCGATGATGACCTTGGGCAGCGCCTGCAGCCGGTCGAAGATCGCCTTGTAGCCGCGCACGATCGCCGCGGAGTAGCGGGCGGTGGCCGGATCAGTGATCAGCCCATACAACTCGTCGACGCTGTAGTGGGTCATGAAGCCTGCGTCCTCGGGGCGAGACTGGATGACGACCGCGCGAATCGACGGATCGCGCCACTGCTCGACCAGCTGCTCGAGTTCGTCGATCGCCGGCTTGACGAGGTAGTTCCGCGCCGGATTCGAGAAAATGGCCACGGTCACGTGGTCACGCTGCTCCGTAGTCCAGAATTCCACGGCTCTCTCCTTACTTCGTCGCTGGCGGAAGGCACAACCTAGGCGCAGCTCGAGCGACCCTCATCGCTCCTTCGGGTCAAGTCGGTAGTTGTCGTGTAGCTCGGGCCTGGCGGCCGTGCCGGAACAGTTCCGGCCACCGTGGGCCCGATGATCGTCGGCTTCTGCCAAGAAGTTGACGAAGCGACACCACGATGGCCGGGAAGAACAGTGTGACCGCCCGAGGGGCGGCCGAGCAGGTGCTGGCGCTCGAGCACGCCGATGCGCTGGGCGAGAGCGTGGCGCTGATGGTCAGAGAGATCATGGAGGCCGAGATCGCGCAGCTGGCCGGCGCCGAGCTCGGTGAGCGGACGCGGCCTCCGCTTGACGGCCGCGCAGGGCAACGAGTCCCACCGCGCCGTAGGGGGCGAGGTTGCTGCCCGTCGCCTCCATCGCCGCCTGGGCTTCGTCGACGAGCGATGCCGCCGCCGCCACTCGCCCGCGAAGAGGTGCATGTAGACGCGCTGGCTGAGGGCGAGGGGCAGCTCGCCGAGTGCGCCCGTCTCGCGGGCGAGAAGCTCTCGGCCATCGCGTTGTCATAGGCGTCGCCGACCGAGCCGATCGACGCCAGCACGCCGTGGTCGTCGAGGACCTGACGGAAGTCATAGCTGGTGTATCGCGAACCGGCGTCGGAGTGGTGCACCAGCTGCACGTCGGCGCCTGGTCGCGGCGCGTGAGCGCCACCCGCAGCGCGTCGAGGACGAGGTCGGTGCGCATGTGCGACGCGAATGCCAGCCGACCACGCGGCGTGAGAGAACGCGTCGAGGACGAAGCTGAAGAACACCAGGCAATCCCAGCAGCGCAGGTAGGTGAAATCGGCCACCCGGAGCGCGTCGGGCCGGTCGGCCGTGAAGTCACGCTTGACCAGGTCCGCCGGCCGCGCGGCAGTGGGATCCGGGGTCGTCGTGCGCCACGGCTTGCCGCGGCGCTTGGCGCCAGAACCTCGTCGACAGCATCGGCGCCTCGCGTACCGGGGGACCCTCGTGAGCGTCGGGGTCGCCACCCGGGCAGGCTCGGCGATCGAGGCGCGCTCTCTGTGGACGCGCAACCCGCTCGCCCAGGCCGCCGCGGCGCACGCATACATCGAGAGCCGCAAGGCGTTCGGCCGGGTCACCCTCACGACCTAGCTCAACCCGCTGAGGTCGGTGGACGATCGCCGGGAGCGCCGCGCGATTAGGACACGCGGCCCGATCGGTGTCCTAATCGACGCTACATCCACGCGCTATTTGCGAACATCTCGCTCGCGTCGGGCAGGTCATGCAACTGGCGGATTTGCAGGCATTTCCGCGCCTGTTCGAGTGTTCGGTTCCCACCCCCGAAAATCGTGGTGTCCCCGGTTCGAGTCCGGGTCTCGCCGCTCGAAAACCGCGAGCACGTCGCGGTTCTCTGCTTTCCGGCGCTGATCGCCGGTGTGTCCGATCGGGCCACGGATCGGGCCACGTCCGAGGACACGGCGCGACGTCAGCACCGATCGGCGATCTTGGGTGGTCGCTGGGACTCGCGACCACACGACTCCGTCGGCCGGCAGTGACGCCGGTCACCGGCCGGCGGCGGCCCGCACGCGCCGGCCCACCGCGACGAGCCGAGCGAGGTGACCGCAGTACGGCGCTCCCGGGCATCGGGCGAAGGCCATCGAGAGCGCCTCGACCTGCTCGTCCTCGGCCCTGCGCGGCCGGCCCGGCAGCAACGTCATCGCCAGCACGGCGCCGGCGGCGCACAGGACTGCTCCGACCGTGAAGGCGCCCTTGAACCCGTGCGTCAGCGCATCCGGGAGCGGCGAGCCGCCATCAAGCGCATTCGAGATGCGGCTGGTGGACACGGACGCCAGGATCGCCAGACCGAGCGAGCCGCCGACCTGCTGCGTCGTGTTGACGAGCCCGGAGACCAGCCCGGAGTCTCCCGCCGCAACACCGGTGGTCGCGGCGATCGTGATCGGCACGAACACGAAGCCGAACCCCACCCCGAGGATGAGCATCGCCGGGAGCACGTGGCTTGCGTAGTCACCATGACCCGTCACGCGCGCGAAGAGCACAAAGCCGCCCGTTGCGACCAGCAAGCCCGCGACGAGGATGGGTTTCGGCGTGAAGCGGTCGACGAGCTTCGAGGCCAGCCCCGATGAGAGGATGAGCGACACGCTCAGCGGCATGTAGGCGATGCCGGTCTTGAGTGCGTTGTAGCCCAACACCTGCTGGAGGTACAACGTGCAGAAGAAGAACATCCCGAACAGCGCTGCGACCACGACTAGCAACGTCGCGTTGGAAGCGGCGACGCTGCGGTTGGTGAAGATGCGCAGCGGGATCAGCGGGTCCTCGTGGCGGCGCTCGATGAGGACGAACGTCAACAGGAGAAGCGCGGACGCGGCGAACCCCGCCAGCGTCCGCCCCGAGGTCCAGCCCCAGTCGTTGCCCTTGATCAGCGTGAAGACGAGCACGATCGTGCCGAGGGTGATCGTGACCGCCCCGCCCGCGTCGTAACCGGTCCCGGCGGTTGACTTCGCGCGGCTCTCGGGCACGATCCGCGGAGCGAGCGCGAGTACGACAGCCCCGATCGGGACGTTGATGAAGAAGACCCAGCGCCAGGTCAGCGCCTCGACGATCGCCCCGCCGAGGAGCAGCCCGATCGCCCCCCCGGCGCCGGAGATGGCGCCCCACACTGCCAGCGCACGGTTGCGCTCCGACCCCTCGGCGAAGGTCGTGAGGATGATCGAGAGCGCTGCCGGTGACACCAGCGCGCCGCCGAGGCCCTGCAGACCGCGGGCGACGAGCAACATCCCCTCCGACTGCGAGACGCCGCAGATCAGCGAGGCCGTTGCGAAGAGCGCGATCCCGGTGACGAACAACCGGCGCCGGCCGAGACGATCGGCGAGGCGCCCTCCGAGCAGGAGGAACCCCCCGAAGACCAGCGTGTAGGCGTTGAGGATCCAGGAGAGGCTCTGCTCGGAGAACCCGAGGTCGACCCTGATGGTCGGCAGCGCGACGTTGACCACGCTCGCATCCAGGATGACCATGAACTGGGCGACGGCGACGACGGCCAGTACGGCGTTCGGGTTGACGCGGGACGTGCGAGGGACCGAGATGACGTCGGCGGACATGCGGATCTCCCTTACGACCAGCGTCGCACGCTAGGCGGTGACGCGTTCTGCGCCGGCGAGATGCGCCGACAGGAGCCGTCCGGCTCTGTCCAGTGCCGCGGTCGCTTCGTCAAGCATCGGGTGATAGGCCTGGAAGACGTGGGGCACCCCAGGGGTGATGTCGAGCGTGACCGCGACGTCGGCGGTGACGGCTTGTCCCGCGAGGCGGACGGCGTCGTCGAGGAGAACCTCGTGAGTGCCGGCCTGGATGATCAGGGGCGGCAGGCCCGACAGATCGGCGAATAGGGGGCTGATGAGGCCGAGAGCGGCGTCTTGTCCCGACGTATAGTCGGTGACTCGGGGTCGGAGGAGCTCCCGGCTGAGCAGCGGGTCGACCTCGCGCCTGGTTTCCATGGTCGTCCCGGCCAGGGTGAGATCGACATACGGTGACATGACGAAGGCCGCGGCTGGCAGGGGCAGCCCGTGATCGCGGGCGTTGACCAGCGTGGCGACGGCGAGTCCGCCGCCGGCGGACTCTCCCGCGAAGGCAATGTCCGAAGGGGCGATGCCGTTGTGCAGAAGGGCTTCATAGGCCGCAAGAGCGTCGTCAACCGCCGCCGGATACGGGTGCTCGGGGGCGAGCCGGTAGTCGACGGAGATGACCTTGGCATGCGTCCGCCGGCCGACCTGCGAGGCCAGGTCAGCGGCGAGGAAGGCGTCCGACATCACGTACACGCCGCCGTGGAAGTACAGAACAACGTGGCGAGGTTCGATTCCGTCGACTGTGATCTCGGCGGTTGGGACGCCGCCCAGTGCGGCTGCGGTCACGGTCACGTCGGCGGGCAACGGCTGCGCCGATAGCGCCTCTCGGAGCAGTCGCCGTTGCTCGTTGACATCGCTGTCGACGGGGAATGCTGCGTGTCGCAGGATTCCGTCGACCATCGCTTGCTGCTCGGCGCTCACGGAGGATCTCCCGTCGGTTGAGGTTTGGTCTGGCAGCGCGGGCCACTGCCAGCTTTGCCGCCAGGCAGGTGAGGAGGCGTCACCGGATCACGGTGATTCGCGCTACCGGAGCACGCGTCTCATTCCTTCAGCAGGCGGTCGCTGAGCACGATCTCGACGACCGCGGGAACCGTCTCGACGCGTGCCCAGTCGCGCTGTAGCTCGCAGGCGAGCGATACCCAGCCGATCGGCTGCGCGCCGGCTTGGACGACCCGCTCGAGCCCGGCGCGATGGGCGTCGAGCGACGTGCCACCGATCGCGTCGACGACGGGATAGGCCTCGTAGCCCTCGCGAAGCGCGTCGAGGGCCGTGAACGCCATGCAGACCTCGGTCCAGAGCGCGCAGAAGATGAGCTTCCGGCGCTCGGTCGCGTGGACGGCTTGCACGAACTCGATGTCCTCCCACGAGTTGACGGTCGTGCGGTCGAGCGGAGGGCTGTCCTCGAGCAGTTCGCCGAGCTCAGGAACGGTCGGCTCCTGCTGGCCTGACGCGACGTTGACCGTCGAGTGGACGATCGGCAGCCCGAACGCTCTGGCCGTCTTCACCGTCGAGACGATGTTCTTGCGCAGCAGATCGGGGTCCATCGAGCGGACCGTCCCGAACTGCGACGGCTGGTAATCGATCAGCACGAGCGCTGCGTTCTGCGGGGTGATGAGATGGTCTGCGAGCGGGTCGCGAATCGCTTGGCTGGTCATTGGGCATCGCCTCTCGCTGTCGTTGGGGCGGACGGTTCGGGGGCCTCGATGGACCCTCGCTGCTCTTGGCTGTAGACCGCCTTCGCGATCCGCTCGGCGATCATGATCGTCGTGGGGTTCAGCGCCACCGACGGAACGACGGGCATGATCGACGCGTCGACGACACGAAGTCCGTCGATCCCCTTGACGGCGCCATGCGAGTCCACGACGGCCCACGGATCCTGGGGACCGCCCATCGGCGCCGTCGCGGTCGGGTGCCCGTAGGAAGCCAGGTTCGAAGCGATCACGTCTGCGAGCTGGTCATCCCCGACTCCGTCGCCTGGCAGAATTTCGAGCTCGACGAACTGCGCTAGCGCCGGATAGCGGCCGAGCCTGCGGGTCAGCTTCACCCCTTCGAGCATCCGGCGCGCGTCCCGGTCCGTGGCGAGGTAATTGCAGTCGATCTCGGGCTGGTCGCGCGGGTCGCGGCTACGCAGCGTGAGGGTTCCGCGGGAGTCGGGCTTGACGACGGCCGTACTCAGCACGATCGCCCCGCCGGTTGGGCTGTATTCCGGCGGCAGAAGGTGCGTGACCGCGACGTGCATGTCCAGTTCGTCGCCGCGGGCTTCGCTGGACTGCCTCCACAGCAACGCGCCGACCGCTGGCCGCATGGCAAGCGCATCCGATTTCAGGGCGTAGGCGTTGTAGTAGAAGGGCTGGTCTTGAAGGCGCTGCCCGACCGGCAGATCGGCCACGACGCTGATCCCGAGCTCCGCCAGATCAGCCGCCGGACCGACGCCAGATCGCAGCAGGATCGCCGGGCTCCCGTATGAGCCCCCGGAGAGGATCACCTCGCCCGCAGCAATCTCAGCACCGCTTGCCGTGACAACGCCGACCGCACGTCGCTGCTCGAACAGAACGCGATCGACCAGCACTTCGCCTGAGATCTTGAGGTTGGGGCGGTTGCGAACCTCCTCGGTGAGATAGACCAAGCCGGTGTTCTGTCGCACGCCGTCGACGACGTTGACCGGGTACCCGCCTACGCCACTGGGATTGGGCCCATTGAAGTCCTCGACCAGGGGAACCCCGCGGCCACGGTCGCGTCGATGAACCCGCGCATCGAGGGCGTCAGCTCGTCGTATTTGCGCGTTCGTATCGGGAACGGCCCTGTGCGTCCGTGGTAGGCGTCGTCGCCATCGGGCGTGTTCTCCGTCTCCAGGTACGTGGCGTCGACGTCCTCGATCGTCCAATCGTCAAGGCCATGACGTTGCCAATCGCGGATGTCGCTCGGCCGTGCTCGCATCGCCACCGTGGCGTTGTGGGCCGAGCAGCCGCCGAGCGCCTTGCCGCGCGGGACCTCGATCTCCGGGGAGGCAGCTCCACCGCGGGCGGTGAAGCCCCATTCGTGCTCGGGGTTGGCCGGCACGTGCGCGGGGTCGCGCAGGTCGTCCGGATAGCCGTCCACCCCGTACGCCGTGCCTGCCTCGAGCAGCAGGACCGAGCGGGTTGGATCTTCGCTCAGACGGCTGGCCAGGACGCAGCCCGCTGAGCCCCCTCCCACGATGATCACGTCGGCGCGACCGGCGCGACCGTTGCCGATATCGGACATGGATCTCGTTCTCCTCGGTCGATGACTCGCAACCCAAGCGTCGCCAGCGCGCGGGTGATGCGTCCTCGCCGGATCCCGGTGATTCGCCACCCGATCGCCAGCGCCGCCTGCGGGGTTCAGGGCGTCCAGTTCTCGGCGAGCGGGGTGACCTGGAGCTCGTGTGTCGCGGAGCGCGCGTCCTGGTTGGCGAGGAAGACGGCGGCATCAGCGATCCTGCGCGGGTCGGCCAGCGCTTCCGGCGAGACACCGGCGCGTGTGGACCCGTCGAGCGGCTGGATGCCAGCGTCGACGATGAGCAACGCGACCTGGATGCCGTGGGGGCGCAGCTCGAGCGCGACCGCGTTGGTGATCGCTCGCACGCCGAACGATCCTGCCGACCAGAGACCGCGGCCCGGCATCGCGCGCCGTGCCGAGCCGCCGGTGACCTGCACCAGAGTCGCTGCCCGGCCCTGCGCGATCGCGAATCGTCCGCTGGCGGACAGGAACGAGAAGGCCGCGCGGGCCGGAGCCGCCGCCCACGAGTCAAAGCCGTCGAGGTCGGCCTCGGCAATCGGGCCGCCGCCGAAGGGCCCCGCGCGCTCGCCGCCGTATGCAGCGGCCGCGTTCAGCACGAGCTCGACTCCACCGTGAGCAGCGGCCGCCTGCTCCAGCACGCCGTACACGCTCGCGGGGTCCGTCACGTCGGCCTTCAGCGCGAGCGCGCCGGACGCGCTGACGCCATCCAGGGTGCTCTGCGACCGCGCCGCCCCCGCCACCGCCCAGCCGTCGCTCACCAGCAGCTCGATGACCGCGCGACCCAGATTGCGCGCTCCGAACACCACCGCACTTCGCTGCTTCCCTTGCGTGTCGGGCATCGCATCGCAGCGTCGCCGGCGCGCGGGTGACGCGTCATCGCCGGATCCCGGTGATTCAGCTCAGCCGGCCTTCGAGCTGCGTGCGCGACTTGACGTCGAGCTTGCGGAACGCCTTGCGCAGGTGGTACTCGACTGTGCTCGCGCTGATGAAGAGCCGCGCGGCGATCTCGCGGTTGGTATGGCCTTCCGCCGCGAGCCGAGCGATCTGCGTCTCCTGCGGAGTGAGCTGGTCGAGCGTATCCACGGTCCGTTTGCGGGCACGCTCACCCGTCGCCTGCAGCTCGAGCCGCGCGCGCTCGGCGAACGCCTCCACCCCAAAATCCCTGAAGAGCTGGTGAGCGGTTCGCAGTTGCTCGCGAGCGTCCAGGCGCCGGCGCTCGCGCCGCAGCCACTCGCCGTACAGGAGGTGGGTGCGAGCGAGCTGCACGCGGATGCTCGTGCGACGCAGCCTTGCTATCGCCTCTTTGTACAGCTCCTCGGCATCATCGCCTTCGCTGAGCAGCGCGAGCGAGCGGGCCTCGATCCCCACCGCCCAGTCGGTGCCCGCGGCGCGCGTCGTCTCTTGCACCCGCTCGAACGCATGTCGCGCACGCTCGGGCTGGCCCAGCCGGACGGCCGCCTCGATCACCTCCGTCAGCGTCCATACCGCCGGACCCTCCGTATAGAACCGCTCGGCGGGTGCAACCGCGGCCAGGGCATCGTCGTAGCGACCGAGCCCGTTGTAGAGGGTTCCGCTCAGGAACTCGGTGACAGTCAGCGCGAGCCCCTCACCCCGCGCCTCCGCCTCGCCGACCGTGGTTCGGATCAACTCCGAGAATTCGTCCTCGCGACCGCGCAGGGCAGCAAGCGCCAGCCGACCGTACGGGACGGTCGCGATTCCGGTCGCTTCCGTCGCCGCTCTCAGCTCCTCCTCGAGGAGTGCTGCCGTTCTCAGCTCGCCCATGAACGCATAGACACAGCTGCGATTTGTGAGGACGAACGGCAGCGCGGAGAGCGCACCCGTCTGTCGGACGAGCTCGAGCTGTCGTGTCGAAAGCACCGTCCAGCTCGCGTCGTCCCACGTGTACAAGGCGATCCAGCTGGCAAACCAGAGCCAGTGGGCCTCCTTCGGTGACAGGACGGCCTCGCACTGGAAGGCGCTCAACGCCTCCTTGAGCAGTGGCGCCCCCCGCGCGTACCCCTCGGTGAACTGGACCGCCAACCCCCGGAGCAGGAGATCGGACGGGCCCGGGGCCTGCGGCATCGGAGGGCCTGCGAGCGCGGCCTCACTCACCTTCACTGCGCCTCCGCCGTGGGCCAGCCGTCCCGCGAACGTGGCTGCCGAGAGGGCCTCCAGGTACGTCGCCCGGGCGAGGCTGGGGTCGACCGCCTCGAGCTCGCGCGCAGCCGCGAGCAGGAGCGGGGTCGCGTCGCTACCACGCCTCGAGACGAACGCGATCTGAGCGCGCAGCAGGTTCACATGGGCGCGCACACGATCGTCGACCGCAGTGCCTGACTCGGCGGTCTCCAAGAAACCGAGGGCGTCGTCGAGCGCTCCTGCTTGGAACTTGGTCTGCGCGGCGGCCAGGGCGCGTTGCGCGCGGCGCGAGGGTTCGGGCGTGAGCGCGACCGCGCGCTCGAGGAAGGCCGCGGCGGCCGCGAAACCGCCGCGCGCCTGCGCCCGTGCTGCGGAACGCTCGAGCTCGGCAGCAACCTCCTCGTCGGGCGTGGCCGCGGCGTGCGCGCGGTGCCAGGCGCGCCGGTCCGGGTCGATCTCTGGGTCGGTCGCCTCCGCGAGGGCGCGGTGGACCTCGCGCCGCTCGTCCAGCCCGGCGGCTCCGTAGACGGCCGAGCGAACCAGCGGATGGCGGAACACGACTCGGGGAGATAGCACCAGCAGCTCTTCCGATTCGACGGTGTGGGCAGCCGCCTCGGGGATCCCCAGCCGCTCAGCCGCGCGCCACACCAGCGCCGGATCGCCGACGGGGTCCGCTGCCGCCACCAGCAGCAAGCGGCGCGCCTGGAGAGGAAGCGCCGCCAGCCGCCGCATGAAGGTCTCCTCGATGCTGGCGGACACCGGCACGGCCTGGGGCAGGCCAAACCCGCCCGCGAGCTGGGTCGGGCTCAACCCGCGCGGCAGCTCCAGCATGGCGAGCGGGTTTCCGTGCGTCTCGGCAACGATCCGCTCCAGCACGCGTTCATCCAGCGGAGCCGGCAAGACCGACTCCAACAGCGCCCGCGCATCGCGACGACCCAAGGGCTCGACGTGGAGCTCCGGCAAACCGGCGAGCGCGTCGCCCAGCTCCCGTGTCGCGAACACGAGCGCGATCTTCTCCGCCAAGAGACGGCGGGCCACAAAGGCCAGAGCCCGCGCCGACGCACTATCGAGCCACTGCGCGTCATCGACGACACATACGAGTGGCTGCTCCTCCGCGGCCTCGGCCAGCAGTCCGAGGACCGCCAGTCCGACGAGGAACGGATTCGGCGCCGGCCCCGTGCTCAGTCCGAAGGCGACGCCAAGCGCGTCGTGCTGGGGCGGTGGGAGGTGCTCCATAAGCTCGGAGAACGGGGAACACAGCTGCTGAACCGCCGCGAACGGGAGCTCCATCTCCGCCTCGACCCCGGACGTCGGCGCGATCCGAAATTCGCGCGCGGCCTCGGCCGCGTACTCGAGGAGGGCGGTCTTGCCGACGCCCGCCTCGCCGTGCACCACCAACGCGCCGCCGCGCCCGCCGCGCACGCCGTCCAGCACCCGGTCGAGCACCTCGCGTTCGCCTTCCCGGCCGACCAACTGCCCTCCTGACAAGAGAACCGGTGGCGACATTGCGCCCAAGCATGACTGAGGGCCACGCTCGGGTCACGGACTAAGGATTCAAGGATTCGAACGCCCGGCAGGAGCGCCACGATGCGATGGTCGTGGAGAGCAACGACAAAGCTCGCCGCGCAGCGCCAAGGAGCACACTGAATGCCAGGTAGGCTCGAAGGAAAAGTGGGCGTCATCACGGGCACAGGCGGGAGCATGGGCCGCGCAACCGCTCTTGCGTTCGCTCGCGAGGGTGCGTCGGTCGTCGGTTGCGACGTGACCGTCGAGCCCGCGGAGTCGACCGTTGAAATGGTGCGCTGTGCGGGGGGAGAGATGGTCTCCATGCAGCCGTGCCGCCTCGACGATCCGGCCGACTGCCAGTCGCTCATC
>JAOPZW010000492.1 GCA_025963905.1 Solirubrobacterales bacterium
CGGCCCGGGCGGCCCGCGTCCGTCGCGCTGGGGGCGCGCCTGAGCGCCGCGCGCCGAGCGCGTACCGCGGCGACCGTCGCCGTCGTGGGCGTCTCGGCAGCGGTGGTGCTGCTGATGCTCGGCCTGGCGACGCTCGTGCAGTCGCTGCGCGACGATCCGGGCGCGGTCGGGAAGCGCTACGCCTTCACCGCCGCGCTGCCGGCGCAGGCGCTGGCGAAGGTCCGCGCGCTGCCGGGCGTCGAGGCCGCGACCACCCGGTACACCGTGGGCGCCGCCGACTCGTTCGCGCTCGGCGAGTCCCTGACGCTCGTCGCCTTCGGAGCGCGGCCCACCCGGTTCGAGGACCCGCCCCTGGCCGCCGGGCGGCGGCTCGTGACCGACGGCGAGACGGAGATCGGCCTGGGCCTGTCGCAGGCCCTGGGCGTCGGCGTCGGAGGGGTGCTCGCGGCGCAGCTGCCTTCCGGGACCGAGGCGCGCTTCCGCGTCGTCGGCGTCGTGCGCTCGCTGGACGACGACGGGCGCGTCGCGTACGTGCGCCCGCGCCGGCTGCTGGCGGCCGATCCCGCGCTGCGCCCCGACCTCGCCGTGGCGCTGGCGCCGGGGGCCGACCCCGCCCCCGTGCGCCGCGGCCTGCGGCGGCTGGGCGCAGAGGCCAGCGCCGCCGCGGGCGCCACGACGCACGACGGCTCGTTCCTCGCCGTCCTGGCCGCCCTGCTGCGGGCCGTCGCCGCCATCGACGGGCTGGTCTGCCTCTACGCGCTCGTGCAGGCGCTGGCCCTGACGGCACGCGAGCGCCGCCCGACGCTGTCCCTCCTGCGCGCCTCCGGCGCGCCGGCGCGCACGATCGCGGCGGTGCTGGCCGGCGCGACGCTCGTCGTCACGATCCCCGCGGCGGCGATCGCGCTGGCGCTCGAGCGCTGGGTGCTGGCGCCGGCGGTCGGGGGGCTGGCCGCCGGGTACGCGGACCTGACGCCGCGGCCTGCAGCGGGCCAGGCGCTGCTCGTCGCCGCCGGCCTGGCGGCGCTGGGTCTGGTGGCGGCCGCGTGGGTCGCGCGCAGCGTGGTCCGCGAACCGCCCGTCGCCGGACTGCGGGAGGCGTGAGCGTGCCCGCCCGCCGCCATCTCGGAGCGCTGCTCGCGCTCTGCGCGCTCGCCGTCCTGCTCGCGGTCGCCGCCCTCGGCGCCGGCGGCGCTCCCGCCCCGCGGGAGGACGGCTCGACGCTGAGCGCGACGTGGATCGACCGCGCGGGCGACGGCAGGCTCGAGCGCGGCTCCGGCGAGGCCCTGCTCGACCGCACCGATCTCGCCCCGGTCGCGCGTGCCGGGCGCACGCTGGGCAGCGTCGCCGTGCTGACCGACGTGCACGTGCGCGACGTCGAGTCGCCGGCGCGCGTCGCCTTCCTGGACCGGCTCGGCACGCCGTTCACGTCCACCTTCCGCCCGCAGGAGGCGCTCTCGGCGCGCGTGCTCGTCCAGGCGGTGCGGGCGATCGACGCCGCGCGGCCGGCCGCCGCTGTCATCGCCGGCGACCTCATCGACAACGCCCAGGCCAACGAGCTGCGGATGGCGACCACCGCCCTGAACGGCGGCATCGTGCGCCCGGCCAGCGGCGGCCCCCGGTACGAGGGCCCGCAGGCCGCCTCCAACCCCGACCCGGCCTATTACCGTCCCGACGTCGACCCGCCGGTCGAGCCGGGGCTCCTTGCGCGCGCCCAGCGCCCCCTGCGCTCGCCCGGCCTCGCCGCGCCGTGGTATCCCATCCCGGGCAACCACGACCTCCTCGTGGCCGGCGAGATCGCGCGCACCGCCCGGACGAACGCCGTCGCCGTCGGCGACCGCATGGTCGTCGCGCCCGACCCCGGGCTGGCGGTACCGCACTCGGAGGCCGGCCTGAGCCGCGCGGGGATCGACCGCCTGCTCGCCGCGGGGCTCCCGGGCCGCAGCCTCAGGGTCACACCCGACCCGGGCCGGCGCGAGCTGTCGCCCGCCGAGGCGGTCGCGGGCCTGCGCCGGGCCAGCGGGCACGGCGGGCGCGGCGCGCGCATGGACGAGGCGTTCGACGTCGGGCCGGGCGTGCGCGCGATCGCGCTCGACACCGTGCGCCGCTCGGCCGGCTCCGGCGGGGTCGTGAGCGCCGCGCAGGCTCGCTGGGTGGCCCGCGCCCTGGCCGCGGCCGGCGACCGATGGGTCCTCGTCTTCTCCCACCAGCCCCTCATGGAGGCCGCTGGCGGCGAGCGCGTGCTGCGCCTGCTCGACCGCGACCCGCACGTGCTGGCGATCCTCAACGGCGACAAGCACCACAACCGGATCGCGGCCCGGCACACGCCCGGCGGCGGCTATTGGGTGGTGCAGACCGCCGCGCTGGCCGACTTCCCCCAGCAGGCGCGGATGCTGCGCGTGCGCGCCACCGCGGGCGGCGGCGCGGTGCTCGAGACCTGGATGCTCGACACCGCTCCGGACCCGGCGGGCGCCGACATCGCGCGGCGCCTGGCCTACCTCGACGCGCAGGGCGGACGGCCCTACCACGAAGCCGGCCGGCCCAGGGACCGCAACGTCCGCCTGTTCAAGGCGCCGCGGCCTTGGTGACTATCCCGATGGATCTTCTACCATCGGCTTCGATGCCCAGCTCCGATCGCGACCCCCGCGTGCTCGTCGTGGAGGACGACGAGGAGATCGCGCAGGTCCTGCAGCGCTCCCTGCGCCTCGACGGCTACGAGGTGCGCCTGGCCGCCGATGGCGAGACGGCGCTGGAGGAGGCCTCCGCCTACCACCCCGATCTCGTCATCCTCGATCTCGGCCTGCCCCGCATCGACGGCATCGAGGTCGCCCGCCGCCTGCGCGCCTCCGACGACGTGCCGATCCTGATGCTGACCGCCCGCGACGCCGTCGAGTCGCGCGTCGAAGGGCTCGACTCCGGCGCCGACGACTACCTCGTCAAGCCGTTCGAGCGCCAGGAGCTCCTGGCCCGCCTGCGGGCCCTGCTGCGCCGGCGCCCGCCGCGCGGCTCGGCGTCGCTCGTCGTGGGCGACCTCGCCCTCAACCCCGACACGCACGAGGTGCGCCGCTCCGATCGCCCGGTCGAGCTCACCCAGCGCGAGTTCGAGCTGCTGGAGTACCTCATGCGCAACGAGCGCATCGTCGTGCCCCGCCAGCGCCTGCTCGAGGAGGTCTGGGGCTACGA
>JAOPZW010000053.1 GCA_025963905.1 Solirubrobacterales bacterium
GCCAGGAGCTGCGCCAGGCCGCCGTAGGCGAGGGCGAGCCCGAGGACGACGGGCTCACCGCCCTTGCCGACCAGGTCGGCGTTGAACATGCTCAGAACGAACGTCGTGAGCGCGAAGGCGGCGAGGCCCAAAGGGCCTGGATCTGCGATCGCGGGGACGAGGGTGAAGGGCCGCGCCTGCGTCGCGTCCGAATCGCGGACCTCAGCGCCAGCGCGGCGCGTGGTAGAAGCTTCCATGACCCACTCCTCCGGTCGGGGACCGATCCCCGTGGGGCTACCCGCGCCGTCCGCGGGGGTGACCCTCTCACCGGCCCGGCTGTTCGCCACCGGACAGGATCGCTCAACGGGCCACTCAGCTCCGGCGCTTGCGCTTGCGCTTCTTGGAGCCCGAATGGACCACGCGCTCGGACGATTCGGGACGCGCCGGGGCCGGCGGCGGCTGAGCGGCGGGGCGGCGCTCGCGCCGCGGCCTCGGCTCGCCGCCCGAGGCGACCCGCGCGGCCTCGCGCTGCTCGCGGACCTCCTGCTGGGTGGGCCATGGCTCGGCTTTCCCCGTCTCCCACGCCTTCGGCGCCCCGCCCGGCCAGCGGCCCAGGATCAGCACGCCCAGCGCCGCCAGCCAGAAGACGCGGATGATGCCCTGCTGGTCCAGCGGCAGCACGAAGGTCACGCCGACGATCAGGCCCAGGATGCCCATGAAGCGCGTGAGCAGGCCGACCCGCATCGCGTTGAGGCACAGCAGCACGAACGCGAAGCCCAGGCCCAGCGCCCCGGCCTGCCAGATGATCTGGCCGATGAGGAAGGTCGAGCCGCCCAGCGCGTCGGCCGCCGCCGAGTTCGTGTGGTCGGCGGCGTGGATGAAGTCCTTGGCGCCGAGGTAGCGCGAGGTCTCGGCCACGGTCCGTCCGACGCCGAACCCCACGACGCCGATCGCTCCCAGGACGAGCGCGACCTGTGGCAGCATGGGCCGCCGGGCCCGCGTGGCGCGGAAGAGATAGGCCAGCGGCGGGAAGATGAGCAGCGTTCCCAGGCCGAACAGGAGCGCCCCGATGATCGGGAGCGTGGCGTGATGGCCAAGCCACTCGGCCTGCGCGGCCAGGCGCCCGGGCGGGATCGGCCGGCCCTCCGCCGTGAGCCGCAGCGCGTCGACGATGGTCACGATCCGGTCGTCGAACTTGGGCAGGTTCTTGAGGCCGAGGCCCGTCACCACCGAGCCGATGATCGTGAGCACGGCCGCGCCCAGCGCCGAGTAGCCGGCGCGCGCACGCTGCTCGGCCTCCCAGGCAAGGGCGGTCTCGGGCGTCGGGCTTCGCGGCGTCTCGGTCATGAAGAGGGCGGAGGCTACTCGCGCCCGGGCTCGGCCGGGCCTGGCCCGACGCGGCGCTGAGCGGGCAGGGACCCCATCGGACGGGCGGCCAGCGAGGGCGCGGGCGGCTCGCGGTCCACGAGGCGCGAGACGCGATCGCCGGCGACGAGCACCAGGTCCAGGACCGGCGCGGCGATCCGCAAGGCGCTCTCGATGCGCCCGCGCCATAGCAGCTGCTTCTTCGACGGGGGTGCCAAGGGCGCAATGGTAGCCCCGACGGCGCCTGCGACCCGGCCCGCTGCGCGGCGGATAGAGTCCGGCGGCGATGGAGGGCCGCGATGCGGGCTCGTCGAGGGATCGCTGTCCCGCGTGCGCGGCCGGCACGCTCGCGCCCTGGCGTAGCGCCCCGGCCTCCGAGCCGGCGCTGGCGGGCACGCGCTTCGGCCTCCTGCGCTGCGGATCGTGCGGCACGGCGGTCACGGACGGCGCGGCCCCCGCCTTCGGCACCGCCCACGAGACGGGCGCGTACGCGACGACCGTCCCGCGCCTGTCGCGCGCGGCCGCGCCCGTGCTGCGCGCGTTCGATCGCCGGCGCCTCGCGCTGCTGGCCTCGGTGGCCAGGCCGCCGGGGGTGCTGCTGGACGCGGGCGCCGGCCGCGGGCGCTTCGTCACCGCCGCCCGCGCCGCGGGCTGGGACGCGCGCGGGATCGAGCCCTCGGCGCGCGGCGTGGACGCCGCGCGCGCGGCCTACGGCGTGGCGCTCGAGCGCACGAGCATCGAGCAGGCGACGGTGGCCGCCGGCTCCCTGTCGGCGGTGTCCCTGTGGCACGTGCTCGAGCACGTGGTGGACCCCGACGCCGCGGTCGCGCGCGTCGCGTCGTGGCTCGCCCCCGGGGGCGCGCTGGTCGCCGGGGTGCCGAACCTCGCCAGCGTCCAGGCGCGTGTGGGCGGGGAGCGCTGGTTCCACCTGGACCTGCCGCGCCACCGCACCCACTTCACGCCGGTGGGCCTGCGCGCGCTGCTGGAGCGCCACGGCCTGACCGTCTGCGGCGAGCACCACCTGCTCGCCGAGCACAACCCGTTCGGGATGTGGCAGTCGGCGGTCAACCGGCTCACGCGCGACCCGTCGTACGGGTTCAACCTGCTGAAGCGCAACGCCCGGGCGGCCTCGGCCGATCTGGCCGTCACGCTCCTCGCCCTTCCGCTCGTCCCACTCGCCGCCGCCGCCGAGCTCGCGGCGGGGCTCGCGCGCCGGGGCGGGACGATCGCGATCACGGCGCGCCGGGCGCCGTGATCCCCGAGCGCCTGGCGCGGTACACGACGGCCCGCCTCGGGACGGAAGGCGAGGCCTGGCTGGCGCGATTGCCGGCGCTGGTGAACGCGTGCGAGGACCGCTGGGACCTCGTCGCGGGCCCGCCGTTCGTGCCGGGCGGGGCGATCGCCTACGTCGCGCCGGTGCTGCGGGCCGACGGCAGCGAGGCCGTCGTGAAGATCAGCCTCATCGAGCGCGAGAACCGCTTCGAGGGCGAGGCGCTGCGCGCGTGGGACGGTCGCGGTGCCGTGCGCCTGCTCGGCGCGGAGCCCGCGCTGGGCGCGTTGCTCCTGGAGCGCTGCCGCCCCGGAGCGTCGCTGCTGGCGTTCGCGGACGAGGAAGCCGCCGACGCGATCGCGCTGGACGTGCTCGCGAGGCTGTGGCGACCCGTCGCCCCCGGGCATCCGTTCGAGCTCGCCGCCGACCTGGCGGCCGAGTGGTCGGCGGCGATGCCCGACGCCTACTTCGCCGCCGGGCGGCCGCTGGAGGAGCGCATCGCCGGCCGTGCCGCCGCCACGCTGGCCGAGCTGGCGGCCACGGCCGACCGCGAGGAGCTCGTCCTGCTGCACCAGGACGTCCACCACGACAACATCCTCGACGCCGGCGAGCGGGGGTGGCTGGCGATCGACCCCAAGCCGCTGGCGGGCGAGCCCGGCTTCGACGCGGGCGCGCTCCTGCGCGACCGCCGGGCTACGTTGCTGGCCGGCGCGCACCCGACGCGCGCGATGGCGCGGCGCCTGGATCGCGTGACGGCCGCCACGGGGCTGGACCGCGAGCGCGTCCGGGCGTGGGGCTTCGCGCAGTGCGTCGTCCTCGGGCTGTCGAGCCACCGCGTCGGCTATCCCGACGGCGCGGCGCTCATCGGCTGTGCCCGCCTGCTGCTCAGCGAGTGAGCGGGGTGGTACAGGTCACGAGAGAGGCGTGGCGGGCGGTCATGGCAGGAGGCTGCGGGCGGCCGCTTGGAGATCGCCGTCGGTCGCGCGCCGCGCCGCCGGCAGCAGCTCGGCGAGCCGATCGGCGGCCGAGACGACCGGGACCGGGGTCGACGGGCCGGTGAGGACGACCACCGGGTGGGCGAGCGCCCGCAGTGCGCGCCGTGTGGCGGGCCACGACGCCAGGCCGGCGTAGTCGGCGTAGAACGCCCGGTGGGAGGCGCGGGCGCGCTGCAGCGCAGCCGCCCCCACGCGGCCGCCCAGCCACGCTTCGACACCGGCCTCGTTGCCGCGCTCGCGCACCGCGGCGTGGATGCGCTCACGCTCGGCCGCCAGCGCCTCGGTCGCCTCGGGCACGAGCGCCAGCAGGGGCGGGTCCGCCAGGACCGCGCCGCGGACCAGGCCGGCGTGGCGGGTCATGAGGTCCAAGGCCACGAGCGCGCCGAAGCCTTCGCCGCAGATGACGGCCGGCGCCGCGTCGAGCTCGCGCAGCAGCGCGGCGGCGTCCTCGGCCTGCTCCTGGACGGTGGTGCCGCCGTACGGCTCGGGGGCGCCGCTGGACCCATAACCGCGGCGGTCGTAGGCGATCACGCGAGCCACGTCGCTGAGGGCCTGCGCCTGCGGAGCGAGTGTCTCGGCGTCCGAGGCCAGGTCGTGGACGAGCAGCACCGGCGGGCCCTCGCCCCGCTCCACGTACGCGAGCGCGACGCCCGCACCCTCCACGCTCGGCGGCATGAGATCAGACTAACCCCGACAGGTACCATCGAGGCATGGAAGGTTTCGGTGGGCTGTTCGGTGACCCGGAGGAGTTCCAGCGGCGCATGGCGGAGTTCGCCGAGCAGCTGCAGGGCCAGCAGTCGCTGGCGTGGGCAGACAACGCGATCAAGCTCGCGGTCGATATGACCGTCGCGGCGATCAACCGCATGAACGTGCAGGGGACGACGGCCGAGCAGGCCGAGCAGATCCGCTCCGTGATGGCGATCGTCTTCCCCGAGGCCGTCGCGCTCGTGCGCGAAGCGCGCCAGGGCCTGCAGTAGCCGGGGCCTACGCGGCGGCCTGCTCGGCGTCGCGCGCGGCCTTGCCCGCCTCGATCACCTCGCGGAACGAGCGGAACCGGAAGATCGTCACGTTGAACGCGTCGCGCTACTCGACCGGGAAGGCGGCGCCGACGGGTACGCCTGCCGCGATCGCCACGGCGAGGCGCAGGCGCGCCTTGATGGCGGAAAGCGCTCCGGCCATCACAGCCCCCCGTCGCTGGAGATCGATCTCGGTCCCGGGCACGGCGTACGTCCGCCGGAGGGTCGTGCCGTCGGCGCAGCGTGAGGTGACGACGGTCGGGATGCCGCGGTCACGGGCGCTATCGAGGGCATCGAGGAGCTCGGGCGCGACATGGCCGCCGCCGAAGCCCTCGACGACGAGCCCGGCGGGGACCGTGTCGATGACGGCATGGAGTGCCTCGGGAGAGGCGCCGAGGTTCGCGGTGACGATCTCCACGCGAGGCAGTCGCTCTCCGTCGATCCTCGCCAGGTGATCGGTATAGGCGGGGCGATACCAGATCGTCGCCTCCCCTTCGAGGACGTGGCCGATCGGGCCGTTCGCCGGCGAGCGGAAGGCCGCGATCCGGGCCGCGTGGTACTTCGTCACGAACCGGGCCGTATGGATCTCGTCTGCCATGACCACGACCGGGCCGACGCGCGCGGCCTCGGCCGAGCGGGCGACGGCCACAGCGGCCTGCAGGTTCGAGGGACCGTCGGACGCGGCATCCCCGTTGTGCCGCATGGCACCGGTCAGCACGATCGGGATCCGTCCCCACTGACACGTGAGCGCGAGGAAGTACGCCGTCTCCTCGAGCGTGTCCGTCCCGTGGGTGACGATCACGCCCGCGGACCCGTCCTCGATCGTGTCCTCGACGACCCGGGCGAGTGCCAGGAGATGATGGTCGCGGAGCCCGATGCTCGAGATGCGGGCGAGGTCGACGGCCTCGAGCTCGATCCCGTCCACGGCGATCGTGTTCACCAGCGCGCTCCCGTCGAACGCGGGCTCCGCCCCGTCCTTGCCTGATGCGAAGGCGATCGTTCCACCCATCGCGACCAGCCGGATGCTCGCGTTCTCGCCCTGAATCGCCACCGTGGGCGTCATGGTACCATAGAAGTACCGTTTCCGGAGTTGACACGGTACCGTTCCCACCGCACGCATCCGCAGGAGGATCCGCACCGATGACGAGCCCGCTGCCCCAGGACGATCTCCGCATGGAACACGACGCGCTGGGCGACGTCGCGGTGCCCGCGGCTGCGCTGTACGGCGCGCACACGGTCCGCGCCACGGCGAATTTCCACGTCTCGGGCGTGACGGTCGCAGACCATCCCGAGCTGGTCGCCGCCCTCGGTCAGGTCAAGGCTGCCGCGGCGCGCGCCAACCTCGTCTGCGGTGTCCTCGAGCCGGACGTGGCACACGCGATTCGCGACGCCGCGCGCGAGGTCGGGCGAGGCGAGCACGACGACCAGTTCCCGGTCCCCCTCGTCCAGGGCGGCGGCGGCACGGCGATCAACATGAACGCGAACGAGGTGATCGCGAACCGTTCGGCCGAGCTGCTCGGCAGGGAACGCGGGCGCTACGAGCTCGTCCACCCGAACGATCACGTCAACCGCTCACAGTCGACGAACGACGTCTTCCCGACGGCCATGGCGATCGCCACCGTCACGGCAGGCCGCGAGACGATCGCACAGCTGGCGAAGCTCGAGCGCTCCTTCCGGGCGAAGGCGGACGAGGTGGGCGACGTCCAGCGGCTCGGGCGGACGTGCCTCCAGGATGCGGTGCCGCTGACCGTCGCCCAGACGCACCTGGCGCACGCGCACGCGCTCGCCCGCACCGCCGCCGCGCTCGGCCGGGCGCTCGAAGGCCTGCTGGAGGTGCCGCTCGGCGCGACGGCGATCGGGACCGGGATCGGCGCTGCGCCGGGCTACCGCGAAGCCGTCCTCGACTTCCTCTGGGAGGAGACGGGGCTGCCGGTACGTGCGGCGACCGATCTGTTCGACGCGCTCGCAAACCTCGACCAGTACGTCGACGTCGCCGCGCAGCTCGTGCGCGTTGCGCTGGTGGCGGCGAAGATCGCCGCCGACCTGCGCTTCCTCGCATCCGGCCCGGTGGGTGGGATCGGCGAGGTCCGGCTGCCGAACGTGCAGGTCGGCTCCTCGATCATGCCCGGGAAGATCAACCCCGTGATCCCCGAGCTCGTGCTGCAGGTCAGCTACGAGATCCGGGGCACGGCGACGATCGTGGAGTCCGCTGTCGCGGCCGGGGAGCTCGAGCTCAACGTGATGGAGCCGGTGATCGCCCGGCATCTCCTGGCGAGCCTGCGCGACCTGGGCCGGACGGCCGCGCTCTTCGCCGAGCGCTGCGTCGACGGGATCCGCTGGGATGCCGACGCCCTCGAGGCGCACCTAGCCGGGTCACTCGCCGGCGCGGTCGATGCCGCCGCCGAGCATGGTTACTCTCACGTCGCCAACGCAGGATGACCGGAGCGCGTACGACCTTGACCCAACCCCGCCAGCGTGCGTCTCTCGAGCTGTTCGCCCCGATCCGGACCGGGAGCGCCGTCGATGCCGTGATCGACCAGATCGTGGATCAGATCCGCTCTGGGCGACTTCCCGAGGACGTGCTTCTTCCGGGCGAGCGGCAGCTGGCGATCGCGATGAACGTCAGTCGGCGCACCGTCCGTGAGGCGATCGAGATCCTGCAGGACGCCGGCGTGGTGAGCGTCTCCCCCGGCCCCGCCGGCGGCACGCGGATCGCCTCCATCTGGATTCCCGACTCGTTGATGGAGGATCCGGGCGGCCCGCTCTCCACCGCCGAAGACGTGTTCCACGTTCTCGAGGGAAGGCGCGTCATCGAGCCACGGGTGGCGCAGCTGGCCGCGCTGCGCGGCACCGACGAGGACTTCCGGATCATGCGCGAGACGATCGAGCTCCAGCGAGCCAATCAACAGGACCGCTGGCGGGTGAACCAGGCCAACGCGATCTTCCACCGCCAGCTCTGGCGTGCCGGGGGCAACCCGGAGCTCGAGGCAGCGATGCGCTCGATCTACCGGCGCCTCTCGGGGGTGTTCTTCGCGGCGCTCGAGGAGGACGAGACCTCCGACTCGACCGCGGTCGGGATCGACCTCCACGAGGAGACCCTGGAGGCGATCATGCGCGGCCGCCCGGACGAGGCGGAGGAGGCGATGGACCACCACCTGGCCTACCTCGAGCGACGCTGCGAGGCCGCTTACGGCCGCGCGCGGGTCCCGCACATCCCCGAGTTCCTGGTCGGGCGGGACGGCTAGGCCGGCGGGACGTAGCGTCCCGAGGGTTCGGTCGCGACGATGTCGCCGGCACGCGCGACGAGCTTCCCCCGGACGAACACCAGGTCGGGCCACCCGAAGAGCTCCTCGTCCTCGTAGATCGTGTACTTCGAGGCGGAGTGCAGGTCCTCCCCGACGGCGGCGCGGCCGCGGGCGGGATCGAAGACGACGATGTCGGCATCCGACCCCGGCTGGAGGACCCCCTTCGTCGGGTAGAGGTCGTACTGGCGCGCCACGTTCTCCGCCAGCACGCGCGCCATCTGCTCGAGCGTGATCCGGCCGCGGTTGAGACCGGCGGTGACGATCGCCGGGAGCGACGTGCCCAGGCCGGGGCCGAGACCGACGCGCTTCTCCCAGAAGTTCCCTCCGACCTCGTCCCTCGCGTACATGAGGTGGTCGGTTCCGACCTGGGTGATCGTGCCGTCGGCGATGCCTCGCCAGAGGGCCGTGCGGTCCTCGTCGAACTTGATCGCGGGCTGCACCTTGCCCTTGGAGCCGACCCCGCGGGCGTCGGCCTCGTCGGCCGTCCAGTAGAGGAAGGCGGTGAGGGTCTCGCCGACCGTGCGCCATCCCTTGGCCTTGAACTCGCGGATCATCTGCACAGCCTCATGGCTGCTCACATGCACCATGTAGAGGGGGACGCCGACCTCCTCCGCGATCCAGGCGGCCTGCGCGAGCTGCAGCGGCTCGAGGATGTTCGGGTTCGCGTGGGCCCAGCTGACGAGGCTCCCGGTCGGGTCGCGCTCCCGCCAGCGCTCGATCAGCAGGTAGCGGATGTCGGGATCTTCCGCGTGGATCATCGGAAACGCACGCGGATGGGCGTCGCGCATCCGCTCGCACGCAACCCAGAAGTAGTCGGTCTGCACGCCCTCCGACGAGAGCCCGAAGCTCTCGGCCTGCGGGCCGTTGTAGCCCCAGTAGTACTTGAACGACCGCACACCGAGCGCCACGAGGTCGGCGATCTCGTCGAGGTGGTCGCGGGTCACCATCAGCGCCGTGATCCGGAAGTCGACGAAGCTGTTCTTCTCGCCCGATGCGATGTTGCGCTGCACCATCGGGACCCGGGGGCTCGGGCCGTAGACGCTCGTCGTGACGAGCGTCGTAACGCCCCCGGACACGGCGTCCTTCGACTCGGTGAGGAAGTCCGCCTCGAGCTTCTCCTCTCCCCAGCCGTCACCGACACCCATGTGCGTGTGCGGGTCGATGACGCCCGGGAAGATCACCTTCCCGCCGACGTCGATGTCCTCCCTGGCCCGGGGCAGGAGCGGGTCCGCTCCGACGTGCGTGATCCGCCCGCCGGTGGCGGAGATCCCGCCGTTCACGACGCCGTGCGGGGTGACGACGCGTCCGTTGCGCAGCGTGAGGTCGGCAGTCGGCTCCATGGTCTCAGGCCTCCCCGGCGGCCGGGATCGCATCCACGGGGACCGGCGCGAGCCTGGACGGAGCCACAGCCGCGTGGCCGTGCTCGCTCGGATCCGACACCGAGCGGTCGCGCCACTGGATCGGCCGGCGATCCTCGAAGCGCTGCCGGTACAGCCACAACACCACCGACAGGAGGAGCACGCCGACGCCGATGGCGAGCTGCGCCTTCGTCCCGTAGCCGGTGAGGTCGGTCCGCCAGGCTCCCACCAGCGTCAGGACGACGGTCAGCGCCGAGAGCACGATCGCGATCGGGATCCAGACCCGCCCGAGCCGGATCGGACGCGGCCAGGACGGGCGGTCCTTCCGCAGCAGGAGGAAGCCGGTGAGCACGAAGAACATCATCACGAAGTAGCCGAGGTTCGCGGTGGCGTAGATCCCGACCGGGTTCGCGATGAAGAAGACGAGCAGGATGTTCACGACCAGGTCCACCGTCATCGCCCGGGACGGCACGCGGCGCTTGTTGAGGTGGTGCAGCCACTTCAAGGTGAGACCGTCGCGCGCCATCCCGTAGAGGACGCGCCCTCCGTCCGCGGTCGCCGAGTTCATCGCCAGGATCAGCGCGGCGCAGAGCAGCAGGATGATGAATCCGCCGCCCCCACCGAGGATCTTGTCGGCGACGGCCTTGTAGAAGATCCCCGGCGCGCCCTGACCGGCGACCTTGCCGTCGCCGAGCGTGCCTCCCGTAGCGAGGGGCACCAGCACGAAGGTCGACGCCGTGATGATCGTGCACCACCGCAGCGCGCGGGGGAAATCGCGCTGCGGGGAGCGGAACTCCGGCGTGAAGGTCGCGACGATCTCGAGGCCGTACGTGGTCCAGCCCATCAGGTACAGCCAGACGATGAACAGCGTGAGGTTCGTCCCGGGCACCCCGCTCGGAGTGACGTGGTAGTGGAGGTGTGCGGCCGAGAAGTGCCCGGTGACGAACGGGCCCAGGATGAAGATCGCGAGCGGGACCATGAGCAGGGTCCCGAGCACCCACGAGGAGACGGCGAGCACGCGGGCGCCAAGCACGTTCAGCAGCCAGACGCCGATGATCACGATCGTCGCCACGAGTTGCGGGAAGCCCCACGTCAGGTTGAAGACGGGCAGGTGGACGACGCCGCCCCACGTCTGGCCGGGGAAGAACTGAGCCTGGAGGAGATCGCCGATCACGATGCCGTTCAGCGCCAGCACGACCGACCAGCCGAACCAGTTGCCGAACGCCGCGAGCGGTCCGGCGACGTTCGTGTACCGCTTCCAGCCCTCATGAGCGAACAGCGCCACCCCACCGGGCTTCTCCGGGAACATGCCGGCGAGCTCGGCGACGATCACGGCCTGGAGCACGGCGATCACGGTGGAGATCCCGAGCAGCGTGAGCACGCCCCACGTCCCGAGGCTGTTCTCCCAATAGCCGTACGACGCCACGGCTCCGGCGGGCATCACCATCGCGACCGCCAACCCGTCGCGCCAGCTCAGCGTCTTGCGTAGACCGTGTGCCCCGACCTCGTCGCCTTCGACCGCCATCGCCGCCTCCTCCCGATCATGTCGGGTTCGAGTAGATACCGAAAAGGGTACGGTGACGATACCGTTGACGGGCCCTTCCGTCAACGCGGGTCGAGCAAGCCGCCTATCCGCCGTCGCGCGGGACGACAGGCGGACCGCCTCGCTGTCGCGTCGGATTCAGGCGGCGGCGCGGAGGCCGAGCACGGCGAGGACGGCCGGGTCCTCGAGCGACGCGGCCACGAGGTGGGCGTCGGGCAGCTCGACACCCGGGAACGACGGCACCCCGATGACGTACATCCCGGCTGCCCGGGCGGCGGCCACGCCGGTGTTGGAGTCCTCGAGCGCGATGCAGGCGGCGGGATCGGCGCCCAGCGCGCGGGCGGCTGCGAGATAGCCGTCGGGCGCGGGCTTGGGGCGCGGGACCTCGTCGCCGGCGACCGTCACGTCGAACGCCTCGAGCATCCCGGCGACGCCGAGCGCGAGATCGACGAACACCCGCGGGGAGTTGGAGGCCAGCCCGACCGGGACGCCGCGCTCGCGCAGCGCCGCGACGAGCGCGGAGGCGCCGGGCATCGGCGGCGCGCCGCGGACGACCTCCTCCATCACGATGTCGTGCAGCTCGTCCATGAGCGCCAGCCCGCGGCCAGGCTGGGCGAGCAGGCGCTCGAGCTTGGCCGCCCCCACGGCACGCGACGAGCCCAGCATCTCCCGCTTGTGGTCGTCGGTGAAGACCGATCCGTAGCGGGCGAACAGGGTGGTCTCGGCGCGCGTCCACGCCTGCTCGGTGTCGAGCGTCAGGCCGTCGTTGTCGAAGATGACTGCGGCGGGGAGCATGCGGCGCCGGATGATGACGCAGGCGCGGCGGTAGTGTCCGGCCGATGAGCACCGACGATCCCGTGCGCACCGGCCCGGACGCGCCCCCCGCGAAGCGCTCCGGGGGCGGACTGGACAGCAAGAGCGTCGCCGCGGGCCTCGTCGCGATGCTGATCATCGTCTTCGCGGCGACGAACACCCAGAAGGTCAAGATCAACTTCGTGGTGGCCTCGACGCACGCTTCGCTGATCGTGGTCATCGCCATCTCGGTGGTCCTGGGCATCCTGCTCGCGGCGACGATGGCGCGGCGCAAGCGCCGCCGCAAGCGCGCAAGCGCGTAGCTGAGCCGAGCCGGCGCGCCCCCTAACGGATCTGCAACGCCGTCGCGGGGAGCGCCCCGCCGGCGCGCAGCGGCCGGAGCGTGACGCGACTGCGGAGCGTCGAGGCGCCGCGCAGCACGAGGCGCAGCGTGCGCGCGCGCAGCGTCCCGGTGGCGAGGGTGCGGCCGGCCGACGTCACCCGCACCCGCGCCGGCGTCGTCCTGAGCGCGCTCGACAACCTGATCGTCACGCGGCGGCCGTGGCGCGCAGACACCGTGCCCGTGAGTCCCACCGCCGACGTGGCCTTGACGGTGGCCGGACCGGCGTCGCCCGGGATCAGCTCCGGCGCGCCCGGCTCCCCGGCCTCGACGTCGAGCAGCACCTGGTGGCTGGAGTCGCCGGCCAGCGCGCTCTGGTTTGCCACGATCAGCCGGGTGCCCAGGAATGCCAGCCCCGAGGGACTGTCGAACGGCACCGGTGACCCGTTGTCGCCCGTGCCGAACGTCGACGGGAAGCGGGCGAGCTCGGCGCCGCCGGGCGAGATCTGGACCAGCTGGGCGGAGAGGCCGACGTTGGCGAGGTAGATGTTGCCCGACGCCGCCACGGCGAAGCCGTCCGGCAGGTCGGTGGGCAGCGACTCCCACAGCTGCGTCAGCGCCCCGGCGCTGCCGTCAGGCTGGATCGGCACGCTGTAGAGGTGCCCGCGCGTGGGGTCGCCGGGGTTCAGCCCCAGGCCGGAGGCCTGGGAGATCAGCAGGGTGCGCCGGTCGGGCGCCAGCACGATTCCCGCCGTGCCGAAGCCGCCTCCGTCGAGGCGCGCGTCGGTCAGCCAGACGCTTGGCCTGCCGCCCCCCGGAGGCACCCGCCAGACGATCGCCTGCGCGTAGTCGGTGACGTACAGCGAGCCGTCGGGGCCCCAGGCCGCGTAGTCGGCGAACGGCGCGCCGTCGCTGAGCGATTGCGAGCAGTCGCCGGGCGTCCCGCCCTGATTGCAGGGGTGCACGTCGCGGAAGGTCGCGTACGTGGTGATCTTGCCGTCGCTCGGGTCGAGGATCAGCGCCCGTGACGGCGTGCGATCCAGCAGCACCAGCCGCCCGCGGGCGTCGCTGGTCGCCACCTGCACCCCGTGCTCGTGGGCGAGGCTCTGGCCGGGCACGCTGTAGTTGCGCAGCAGGCGGCCGTCGCCGCCGAACTCGAAGACCCGCGAAGGCACCGTGTCGCCATTGGGATTGACGTAGGTGCCCTCCCAGATGTGGCCTGCCGCGTCGACGTAGCTGTGCGCCGGGAAGCCCGGCGCGGGCACGTGCGCAAGCACGCGCGTGTCCCACCTGTCCCGGGCCTCGGCGGCACTGCACAGGCCGGCCGCCGGCACGAGCGCCAGCACCAGCGCGAGCGCCGAGGCCGGCCGCCTCATCCCAGGTCCTTCGCGATCGCGTCGGCCACGGTCTGCCCGGCCTGGATCGCGCCATCCATGTAGCCCGCCCAGACCGTGGCGGTCTCGGTCGAGGCGAAGAAGCGCATGCCGTCGCGGGCGTGCAGGGCGTCGCCGAAGGCGGTGAGCACACCGGGGCCGGGGACCGTCACCGGGCAGCCGCGGTGGAGCGGCTGCTCGTCCCACAGCACGTTGAGGAAGTCGCGGGGCTTGCGGGCCTCGTCGCCGAAGTACACCGCGAACTGCTCGAGGCAGCGGTCGCGCCGCTCCTGCTGGCTCCAGGTGCCGAACACGCGGGCGTCCTGGCCGTCGATGAAGCCCATCATCACGCCCGGGCTGCCCGACGGCGGGGTCAGGTCGAACGTCGCCTTCATCGGCCCGGTGTCGCCGGTGGCCTGACCCGTCAGCCCCGCCTTGCGCCAGAACGGCGTGTCGTAGACGGCGATGGCCTTGCCGATCGAGCCCAGCGGCAGGTGCTGGTAGAGCTGGTCCTTCAGTGCGGCCAAGCCCGGCTCGAAGACGATCCGGGTGACCATCGGCGGGGGCACGGCGATCAGCACGCGCCGCGCCACCACGGTGATGCGCTCGCTGCGCACCGTCGTCGAATGGCCCTTGGTGGTGACATAGCGGACGGGCGAGTCGAGCGTCACCGCGCCCTTCCCCAGCTTTGCGGCCAGCTTCTCGGCCACCTGCTGCGAACCGCCGACGAACTGCGACTCCTGAGCGCCGCCGGGAGTGTCGACCAGCAGGTTGAGGTTGCCGGCCGAGCGGATGTAGAACACGACGAACAGCAGGGAGACCTCCGGCGACTGGACGCTGAAGAGCGCCTCGATGGCCAGGTCCATGAGCTTGCGCGCGCCGTCGGTCTTCGCGTTCGCGAGCTTCCAGGTCTCGAACGTCTGCCCGTCCCACTCCTTGGCATGGGCAGCCTTCCATGGCGCGGCCGGGTCGATCTCCTGGGCCATGCTGTTGAGCTGGTTGATCAGCAGCTGCGCCTCGACCAGCGCCGCGACGTCGATCGGCGGCACCGTGCCGGTGTACAGCTGGCGCTTGCCGTCGAAGTACAGGACGTTCTGGCCGTCGTTGTAGGTGAGGTACGTCTTGACGCCCAGCTCGCTCGCGAGCGCCGCGATGCGGTCCTGCCCGGGTCCGATGAACGTCGCGCCGTAGTTCGCGGGCACGTGGTCGCTGGTGAAGTCGGTCCAGATGCGACCGCCGACGCGCTTGTCGGCCTCGATCACGTGGACCTTCAGCCCCGCGCGTCGCAGGTCGCGCGCCGCGGTCAGACCGCACAGCCCCGCGCCGACGACGCAGACGTCGACCTTCTTGGTCTTGAGCTGCTTCGCCTTCTTCTTGGCCGGCGTCTTCGCCGCGCCGGCCGTCGCCGGCAGCGCGCCGGCCAGCGCCCCGGCGCCGGCCCCGGCGAGAAACCCGCGCCGTCCGACGCGGCGCGCCCCGATGCTGTCAGTCATTCCTTGCCTTTCCTTGGTACGCGAATCCCTGCCGTGCGACTCGTGACCCGAGGCGAGCACCGGGGAAAGGTACTGACTCGAGTTCAGGCCGGCGTCACCCGACACCGGCGCCGCGCCCCCATCCCGGGGCAACCGGCGCGCCGCCGCCGACGGCAGCGCGATGATCAACCGCTATATGGAGCATCACGCCATGCACGCCGTCCGCGCCGCCCTGCTCTGCCTGCTGATCCTCGCGGCCGGCGCCGGGCCGGCCACCGCCGCCGTGGCCCCGCCGATCGGCCACGCCGGGCGCTGGATCACGGACGCGCGCGGGCGCGTCGTGATCGTGCACGGCGTCAACATGGTCTACAAGCGCCCGCCGTACGCCCCGGACGCGATCGGCTTCGACGACGCCGACGCCGCGTTCCTGGCCCGCGAAGGCTTCAACGCGGTACGGCTCGGCGTGATCTGGAAGGCGGTCGAGCCGCAGCCCGGCGTCTATGACGACGCCTACCTCGACCGCATCGCGAAGACCGTGGCGGTGCTGCGCCGGCACAACATCCTCACCCAGCTGGACTTCCACCAGGACCAGCTCAACGAGCGCTTCTACGGCGAGGGGTTCCCCGACTGGGCGATCCAGGACGACGGGCTGCCGAACAAGCCGGACTTCGGCTTCGGCCCGAACTACCTGCTGCTGGCGTCGCTCGAGCGGGCGTTCGACCACTTCTGGGCCAATGACCCCGCGCCGGACGGGGTCGGCCTGCAGGACCACTACGCCGCGGCCTGGCGGCACGTGGCCCAGCGCTTCCGCGGCGACCGCGGCCTCCTCGGCTACGACCTGTTCAACGAGCCGTTCCCGGGCACGCTGTGGGAGCCGTGCGTCAGCCTCGCCGGCTGCCCGGAGTTCGACGCCAGGCTCTCGGCGTTCAACGCGAAGGTGATCGCCGCGATCCGCGGCGCCGACCCCCGGGGTCTGGCCTGGTACGAGCCCAACGTCATCTTCAACAACGGTCCCGCCACGCACGTCGTCTCCGGCGGCGACAAGCACGCCGGCTTCTCGTTTCACGACTACTGTCTGTTCGAGCCGCAGACCCGTTCGAACACCGGCTGCGACCCGTTCGACGACCTGGTGTTCGCCAACGCCGAGAAGCACGTCGCCGGCACGGGCGATGCGCTGATGCTCACCGAGTTCGGCGCCACGGACGATGCCAGCAACAACCAGGCGATGGTCGACCGCGCCGACCGCACGAGGGTCAGCTGGATGTGGTGGGCGTACTGCGGGTGCAACGACCCCACGACCAGCGGGCCGGGCACGGCGCAGGCGCTGGTGCTCGATCCGAGCCGGCCGCCCGCCGGCGACAACCTGCAGACCGCGAAGCTCGACACCGTCGTGCGTCCCTACCCGCGACTGATCTCGGGCACCCCGCGCACCTGGTCGTTCGCGCGCGACACGAAGACGTTCCGCGCCGAGTACACCAACGCGCGCGCGGGTGGCGCCGCCCCGTTCGCCGCCTGGGCGCGCAGCGAGTTCCTGGTTCCCGCGCGCCAGTACCCCGGCGGCTACGCCGCCCAGGTCAGCGGCGCCGCGATCACCTCCTCGCCCGGCGCCCCCGTGCTGCGCGTGGCGGCCTGCCCGGGCGCGACCACGATCCGCGTGACGGTCACCCCCCACGGCGCGCGCGGTCAGAGCTGCAGCCTGCGGCGGCGGTCCTCGAAACCCTCGCCGTAGGGCCGTCAGCGCGGCTGGGCGTCGCGCCGGCCGTCCGCCGCGCGCAGCTCCGCCCTCGTCCACACCTCGGCCAGGCGCACGATGGTCGCCGCAGCGGAGGCCATGTCCTGCACCGACGCCCACTCGCGCACCGAGTGGTACTCGTGGCCGCCGGTGAAGATGTTCGGCGTCGGGAGCCCCATCGCGCTCAGCCGCGACCCGTCGGTGCCTCCGCGGATCGGCTGGCGGACGGGCTCCAGGCCCTCTTCGCGGATCGCCTGCTCGGCCGCCGCGACCGCCTGCGGGAAGTCCTCCAGGTAGCGGCGCATGTTGGGGTACTGCGCGCGAACGGCGACCTCGAGGCGGGCCCGCGGCTCGGTGGCAGCGACCTCCTGCGCCGTGCGCCGCACCAGCTCGATCGACTCTTCGAGCCTGGCGTCGTCGAAGTCGCGGACGATCGCGCGCACCACCGCGCTGCCGGCCGAGCCGTGCAGCTCGTAGATGTGGATGAATCCCTCGCGGCCGGAGGTCGTCTCGGGCGTCAGCGTGTCGCTGGGGAGCGCGGTGACGATGCGGGCGGCGAGTCGTCCCGCGTGGACGAGCTTGCCGGTGGCGAACCCCGGATGCACGTCGACGCCGTGCACGGTGAGGATCACCTCGGCCGCCGAGAACGTCTCGTCCTGGATCTCGCCGGGCTGCGAGCCGTCGATCGTGTAGGCGCAGTCCGCGCCGAAGCGCTCGATGTCGAACAGCGTCGCGCCCTCGCCGATCTCCTCGTCGGGCGTGAAGCACACCCGCAGCTTCGGTCTCGGCAGCTCGGGGTGGGCGGCGAGATGGGCGACGGCCGCCATGATCTCCGCCACGCCCGCCTTGTCGTCGGCGCCCAGGAGCGTGTCGCCGCTGCTCGTCACGATGTCGTGGCCCGCCTTGGCGCCGAGCACCGGCATGTCGGCCGGGTCGAGCGCGGTCCCGCCGCGCGGAAGGTGCAGCGTCCCGCCGTCATAGCCGCGGTGCACGATCGGCTCGACGCCGGCGCCCGACTCGTCAGGGCTCGTGTCGAGGTGCGCCACGAGCCCGATCACGGGGGCGTCGCCGCCGTTGCCGTCGACCGCGTCGAGGGTCGCGGTGACATAGCCATTGGCGTCCAGCGCCGCGTCGGTCAGGCCGGCGTCATGGAGCTCGCCGACGAGCATCCGCCCGAGCTCGAGCTGCCCGGGCGTGCTCGGGCTCTGCGTGCGATCGCGACGGGCTTGGGTGTCGATGCGCACGTAGCGCAGGAAGCGCTCGAGCGTGTCGGCAGCGAGGGTCTCCGCCAGCGAGGAGGTGAATGCGGTCATTGCCCAGGAGCCTAGGGCGCTGCGACAATCGGCGTCATGAGCGACCACACGATCGTCAACCTGCGCGATGTCGAGGACATGGCGCCGAAGTTCGGGCTGTCCGGCGGCCTGGAGTCGCGCTTCGCCCGCGTCCCGCTGGAGCTGCAGAACTCCGGCGTCAGCCTGTTCCGCATCGCTCCGGATTTTCGCATGCCCTTCGGGCATCGTCACGAAGCCCAGGAGGAGATCTACGTGCTGGTCTCCGGGGGCGCCCGGATCAAGCTCGGCGACGAGGTGGTCGAGCTGCGCCCGTGGGACGCCATCCGCGTTCCGGGCCCCACGATGCGGTGCATCGAGGCGGGCCCCGAGGGCGCCGAGGTCATCGCCTTCGGCGCACCGAGCAACGGGAACGCCGACGCCGAGATGACGCCGGGCTGGTGGAGCGACTGAGGCATGCTCGACCGCTGACGACGGCCAGGTGAGCGCCCCGCCCGAGGCGTTGCAAGATCCTGGCGCCGGGCTGCCCGCGGGCCGAGGCCCTCCGGCTACGCGACCAGCTTGACGGGCGACTGGGCCTTCGGGTCCCGCCCGTCGGACGCCGCCGCCTCCTCGGCGCGCGCGAGCGCGAGCTGCAGGAAGGCCTTGGCCGCCGGGGGTTGGCGGCGGCCCGCGCGCCACACCAGGGCGACCGGCCACGTCAGCAGCTCGGGGCCGACCGCCCGGAACGTGATCGCGGGCCCGGGCTCCTCGGCGATCGAGCGTGGGAGCACCGCGACGCCGAGGCCCTAGGAGACCAGCGCGCGCACCGCGCCCATCTCGGTGCAGATGAAGGCGTTGCGCGGCTCGAGCCCGAGCTTGGCCATCGCCTTCTCCAGGCGCAGGCGCAGCGCGGAGTTCTCGCGGTAGGTCACGAGCTCCTCGCCCGCCAGCTGCTCGAGCGTCACCTGCTCGAAGCGCGTGAGCGGGTGGTCGACCGGGAGCGCGACGACGAACTCCTCCTCCCAGATCAGGCTGGCAGCGAAGTCCTCGCCGAGGACGTCCGGGTCGACGGCGGTGAACGCCGCGTCGAGGTCGTCGCAGCGGAGCTTGTCGAGCAGTTCGTCCTGGGTGCGCTCGACCATGTGGATCGCGACGCCCGGGTGGCGCGCGTGGAAGTCGGCGATGACGTCGGCGAGGTCGAACAGGCCCGTCGGGTACATGCCGCCGAGCTTGAGCTCGCCGCGCAGCAGGCCGCTGAGCTCCTCGAGCTCGTTGTGGAGACCCTCGACCTCGTGCAGGACCCGGTGTGCGTAGTCGAGCACCAGCCGGCCCTCGGCGGTCAGCTCGACCGACCGGCTGCTGCGCGTGAAGACCTGGATGCCGAGCTCGGCCTCCAGGCGCCGGATCTGCTGCGAGATCGCCGACTGCGCGAGGTGCAGCTCCTCGCCGGCCTTCGTGAACGACCCGTGGCGAGCGACGGCGGCGATGGTGCGAAGGTGGCGGAGCTCCATGCGCAGGATCGTAGGCGCGCGCCGTCGATATGTCGAAGTCACGTTCGCGGCAGCATCGATCACCGCGCGTGATGGATCGGCGCCGTTTCGGAACTTCGCGGGTGGCCTCTCGTTCGTCGCTGCATGTCGAGTCGCACGCCGTTCCTTGCTGGTGTGGTGATGGCTTGCCTGTCGTGGCCATCGGTGGCGCTCGCCCGGTTGCGGTTCGCCGAGGTCGCGCGCGTCACCGGACCGTTGGTGTCCGCAGCCCCTGGTCCGCTGGCCGTCGCGGATTCAGGACCAGCACAGGCGACGGTCTTCGACGGACGCACAGGCGCGACGCGCATCCTGCAGACGCCTCCCGGCTGCGCGATCAGCCACGCGTCGGGGAACCACGCGGCGTTGCTGTGTTACCCCGACGGTCAACCGTATGCCCCCCCAACAGGGGTGGTCGTGCTCAACCTGCGCACCGGAGCACAGGCCCTCGCCACGGTCGCCCCCGATCTTCTGACGGGAACCATGGAGGCGACCGCCGGCGCGCACTGGCTGGAGCTGCTCGTCAATCACGGGTACTCGGAGTACAGCGGCAAGGAGAACGACTCGCGGGTCCTTGTCGACTGGCGCACCGGTAGCC
>JAOPZW010000059.1 GCA_025963905.1 Solirubrobacterales bacterium
AGGCCCGCGTCGACGAGGCGCTCGGCGCGCTCGCGGTCGAGCAGGACGCCGTTGGAGTTGAACCCGACCCGCGCGCCGCGTGCGGTGGCGTGCTCGATCATGGCCTCCAGGTGCGGCGACAGGAGGGGCTCCCCCAGCCCCTGCAGCGTGACCCGCTCGAGCTGCGGGAGCGCGTCGACGACGGCCAGGTAGTCCTCGAAGCTCAGCGCGCCCTCCTTGCGCGACACGGCCGGCGCGTAGCGCACGAGGCACATCCGGCAGCGCAGGTTGCACGCGCCGGTGACCTCGAGCTGGACGTGCCGGGGGAGCGCCGGTGCCTCCATGGTGGCGTGCACTACCCGGTCGGGGCCGTGGCACGCGGCGCGCTGTCGGTCTGCCTAGCGGTCTATCCGCATGCCATCGAACACGGTGCGTGGATCTGGCGCGCAGCCGTCCTACCGGCGGCGGCGGCGACGCAGCACGGTGGCGATCAGCCCGGCCGCGACGAGGCCTGCGAGCAGGAGCCCGCCGACGAGCCCGATGTCGTCGACGACTTCCGTGATCGGCGGCCCGACGACATACGCGCCGCCGCCGACCAGGAGGGTCCAGATGAGCCCAGAGACCGCGTTGGCCGGGAGGAAGCGCGAGCCCCCCATGCCCGTGGAGCCGGCCACCCACGACGGCGCGAAGTAGACGGCGAGGATCCCGTACCGCGAGAAGAACCGCTCACCGCGCGCCAGCGCCTTCTCGCGCTTGTGGAGCAGCGGGCCCGGACTGCTCAGGAGCGCCCGGCCCGCCCGGTGGCCGATCACCCATCCGCCGACGCCGCCGGCGACGGCGCCCGCCCAGGCGACGGCCAGCACCTCGGCGAGATCGAGCCGCCCGCGCGCCGCGAGGACGCCCGCGGAGATCAGCACCGGCTCGCCCGGGCCAGGGACGCCGATCCAGCTCGCAGCGGCGGCCAGGCCGATCGCCAGGTACCCGAGCGAGGGCCCGTGGAAGTGATGGTGGACGTGCAGGGCCGCCAGCAGCACCGTGTTCATCGGGCGTGCAGGAGCGCGTCGACCTCGCGCGCCGTCCGGTCCCAGCCGAAGCCCGCCGCACGTCGCAGGCCCGCCTCGCGCAGCGTTTGATCGCCGATCGCGGCGCGCAGCGCGGCGGTGATCCCCGGCGGGTCGCCGGGGTCCGCATACCGGGCGCCGGGGCCGCACACCTCGGGCAGCGCGCCGCGGTCGGAGGCGACGACCGGCGTGCCGCAGGCCATCGCCTCCAGGCAGGTCAGCCCGAAGCCCTCGTAGCGGGACGGCAGCACGAACGCCGCCGCTCCCGCGTAGAGGCCGGGAAGGTGGTCGTCGCGGACATGGCCCAGCGCGCGCACGGCGCCGGGATCCTCCGACCGGAACTGCGGGCGGTCGCCGCCGGCGGCCACGACGTCGATGCCCTCGGCCCCGAGCGCCCGGGCGGCGTCGTCCAGCGCGCCGAGGTTCTTGCGGGCGGTCCGGCTGGCGACGGTGAGGACGTAGGGCCGCGTGAGGCGCAGGGCCGCGCGGGCCGGCCCGGGGTCAGCGTCGGGCGTGAAGCGCTCGTCGACGCCGCCGTGCACGACCGCGACGCGCGCCGGGTCGAGCCCGAGGAGCTCCGTGAGCTCGCGGCGCGAGAACTCCGAGACCGTGATCACGAGCGCGGCGCGCCGGGCGATCCGGGGAAGCAGCGCCCGCTGGGCCGCCGCATAGGCACGCGAGTACCAGCCGGGCTCGCGGAGGGCGGCCGCGTCGTGGATGACCACGGCCGTGCGCGGGAAGGCCAGCGGCGCGAGGTTCGCCGGGCACAGCAGCAGCCGGGCGCCGCGCGCGCGGACCGGCAGGACCGCCTGCTCCCACACGTGCCCGGCGCGGTGGGTCAGCGCGCCGGGCGGACGCGCGACCCGGTAGCCGCCCGGGCGCAGGTCCGGCAGACGACGCTCGAGCTCGCGCGCCCAGCGCTCGACGCCCCCGAGCTCGGGCCGCGCCGCGGCGCGCGCATCCAGCACGATCACGAGCCGCGTCGCTCGATGTCGCCCAGGTGCTCCACGTTGGCGACATCGTCCGCCTCGGCGCTGGGGGCCGCGGCGAACCAGGCGTCCAGGATCTCCGCCAGCTGCGCGTCCGAGGTCGTGCGCAGGCTCAGCGCCAGGACGTTGGCGTCGTTCCAGCGCCGCGCGCCCTCGGCGGTGGCCGCGTCGGCGCACAGGGCCGCGCGGATGCCGGCCACCTTGTTGGCGGCGATCGAAGCGCCGGTCCCCGTCCAGCAGCACACGACCGCCTGCTCGGCACGGCCCTCGGCGACGTCGCGGGCGGCCGCCTCCGCGCACCAGGCCCAGTCGTCGCGATCCTCCTCATCCAGCGCGCCGTGCAGGACCGGCTCGTGGCCGCGCTCGCGCAGGCGCTCGGCGAGGTCCCGGGCGACCCCGGTGCGCTCGTCGGCTGCGACCGCGATCCTCACCGCACCGAGGATATGAGCTCCGAGAGGCGCGCGGTCTCGTGCCGGAGCGACGCGTGCTCGAGCACCCACGCCCGCCCCGCCGCGCCGGCCCTCGCGCGCTCGGGCGGCGGGCGGTCGAGCACGGCCCGCAGCGCCGCCGCCAGCGCCGTCGTGTCGCCGGGCGCGTGCAGCACCCCCCACGGCTCGCGGACGAGCTCGGGCAGGCCGACCTCGTCGCTCGCGACGACGCACAGCTCCATCGCAAGGGCCTCCTTGACCACGACGGGCATGGAGTCGCGGTCCCCGTCCGGCGCCACGATGCAGGGCATCGCGAGCACATCGGCGTCCTCGAGGACGGCGCGCACGGCGTCGGGCGGCAGCTCGCCGCGGAAATCGGCCGGCACGCCCTCGCGCGCCGCCAGCGCCGCCAGCTCGGCGCGCAGCGGGCCGTCGCCGACGACAACCAGGCTGTCGGCGACGCCGCGGGCGGCCCGGACGAGGTCCGCGAACCCCTTCTTGGGCACGAGCCGCCCCACCGCCGCGACGGTGCGCCCACCCGGCAGCGGGCGCGAGCGCCGGAAGCGCTCCCCGTCCACGCCCATCACGAGGACCTCGATCCGGGCGCCCGGGGCCACCTCCCGCAGGTGGCGCGCGTTGTACTCGCAGCCTGTCGTGGCGAACGCGGCGCACGAGAGCTTCTCGCGCAGGTTGCGCGGGACCAGCCAGATGTCGAAGGCGTGGGCGGTGACGCTGTACGGCAGCCCGAGCAGGGCCGCGATCCGCATGGCGTCCAGCGCCGCGCCGGCGGCGAAGTGCGCGTGCAGGTGGCGCGCGCCGGAGCGGTGGATGCGCCGCGCCACCGGCGCCAGGCGCGCCAGCGGCGCCACCAACT
>JAOPZW010000067.1 GCA_025963905.1 Solirubrobacterales bacterium
GCCCGGCCGCGCCGCACGCGCAGGCCGAGCGATCCGGTCCGCACGACGTCGGCCGCCGACAGGCGGCTGGGAGCGAGCGCGGCGCTCATACCGCGACCTCCAGCGGCGCGCCGGTGTCCAGCTCGACGCGCCCGTCGCGCAGCTCCAGGCGCCGCGGCAGCGAGGCGGCGATGCCGTGGTCATGCGTGATGATCACGATCGTCGATCCCTCCGCGTTGAGCTCGCGCAGCAGCGCGAGGATGCCGGCGCCGGAGCGGCTGTCGAGGTTGCCGGTCGGCTCGTCGGCGAACACGATCGCGGGCCGCGCGACGACCGCCCGGGCGATCGCCACGCGCTGGCGCTCGCCGCCCGAGAGCTGAGCGGGGCGGTGCGTCATGCGCTCCTCGAGCCCGACTCGCTCCAGGGCGCGCCGCGCCGCTTCCAAGCGCTGCTCGGACGGAGTGGCGCTGTAGAGCATCCCCTGGGCGACGTTCTCCAGCGCGCTCATCCCGTCCAGCAGGAAGAACTGCTGGAAGACGAAGCCGATCCGATGGGCTCGGAGCCCGGCGAGCTCGCGGTCGCCGAGCGCGTCGACATCCTCGCCGGCGACCGCGACGCGGCCGGCCGAGGGCCGCTCGAGCGTGCTCATGATGTGCAGCAGCGTCGACTTGCCCGAGCCCGACGGGCCGACGATCCCGACCAGCTCGCCACCGCCGACCGCGAGGCAGACGCCGTCGAGCGCCCGCACCCCGCCGGGGTAGTCCTTCGTGACCTCGTCGAGCACCAGGCTCATCGCGGCACCACCACCCGGGTGCCGGCGGTCAGGCCGGCGCCGGTGACCTGCGTCCATCCGTCCGCGGTCGCGCCGAGCGTCACGCGCACGAGGCGCCGCGAGCCCGCGAGCTCGACCGCGTACGCCGACGGGGCGGTCGCCACCAGCGCGGTGACGGGGACCGCGAGGGCGTTCCTCGTGTTCCCGGTCGCCAGCGACAGCGTGACCGGCGCGCCGTCGAGGCGGCCATGACGCCGGCTGCGCAGTGCGACATCGAGTGCGACCGTCGGCGCGGCACCGTTCTGGCCGGGCGTCGCGACCGTGCCGACCTTGGTGATGGTCCCGCGCACCGTGCGCCCGTCGGGCAGCGTCACCCCGACGGCGTCGCCGGGAGACACCGACGCGGCAATGCCCGCGTCGACGTTGGCCGTGGCGTCGGGCGTCGTCGACGTGAGCTGCGTCACGGGCGCTCCTGGGCGGGCCTGATCGCCGACCTCCGCCTTGTGGGCGCCAACGCGCGCCGGACCGTCGCTGACGACGACGTCGGCGCGGCGGATCGTGCCGTTCTCGGTGAGGCCGCGGTCCTTCTGGAAGGCCTTGACGGCGGCGGTCGTCATCCACGTCCAGTCGGCGTCGACCGTCCCCGGGTCGTAGCCCAGCGCCGCGAGGTTGCGCTCGAGCTGGCGGACGTCGGAGCCGTTCGTGACGCCCGGGCCGAGGTCGCGGTACATCGGCAGACGGCCATAGAGCACCCAGGCGGTCGCCTTGGCGTCGATCGACAGCAGCGAGCGCCCGCGGGTCACGGTCGCGCCCTCCGGGCGCAGCCGCGTGATGGTTCCCGCGGCCGGCGCCGTGACGGTCTGCGTGCCGGCATAGCCGAGCGTGCCGTCGACGTCCTGGCGGTTGATCAGGTCGCGCCGCTCGACGGCGGCGGAGCCCAGCGGGACCTGGTCGTTGACAGCGGGCGCGGGGCTGCTCGGGCCGGGCAGCAGCGCCCAGGCGACGCCGCCGGCGACGGCGAGCACCGCCACCGTCCCGGCGACGGTGCGTACGGCGTGACCCCGGCGCCGCAGACGGGGGACCTCGGCAGCGGCACTCATGGCTTCACCGTGCTGAACATCGGGCCCTGTCCCCCGCCCTTCCCCTTCGGCTCGACCGCCGCGAGGAAGTGGTGGCAGACCTTGTCGGCCGCCTTGAAGACGGGCGAGTCGGGCGCAGGACCGGTGCTGTTGCCCTTCCCGCCGTCGCCGGGCTGACCCTTCGTGACCGTCATCTGGACGCCATTGCTGCTGACCTTAGGGTCCGGCATGTCGACGCCCTTGCCGCGCATACAGCCGGCGTAGGCGACGAAGGCGTCCTGCAGCCTGGCCTGCTGGGCGGGGTCCATCGCCTTCCCGCCGCCGGTGTCCATGTACTTCTGGCACGCGCTCTGTGCGGCCTTCATCTTGGGATCGCCGAGGTTCGTGCGCCTCCCGCCCGGCGGGCCGGTGATCGAGATCCCGCCGTTGCTGTCGCGCTTGGGATCGGGCATGTCGACGCCGTGCTGGCGCATGCACTGGGAGAACTTCAGGGCGCCCTCGAACGCCTTGTCCCGGCCGCCGGCAGAGGCCGCTCCGCCGTTGCCGTTGTTGGCGCTGCCGCACCCGCCGAGCGCCAAGGCTCCGGCGACGGCCGCGAGGATGAGTGGGTATCTCGTCATGCTGGACATGGAGCCCGGCGCGCCTGAGAGTCACGTGAGAGGCGGCGAGGAGGCCGATAAGAGCGATGCCCAGGGACGGCTCAGGGGCGACCCAGCGCGGGCCCAGCCGGCCGGCCGATGCTGCAGGACATGAAGAACTCCAAGGTCCGCAAAGTCGTCGTGATCCTCGGCACCACCGCCCTCTTGGGCAGCGCCTCCGGCTACGGCTCGAGCTCCACGACCGGCTCCACGCCGGGCGCCGCGGTCCCGGCGCCGTCGTCCTCGCAGGCGACGAGCTCCTGAGCCGTCAAGGCAGCGTCAGGCGCAGCAGCGTGCCGCCGCCCGGCGCCGTCTCCGCGCTCACCGTGCCGCGATGCGCGTCGGCGACGTGCTTGACGATCGCCAGGCCCAGTCCGGAGCCCGGGAGGCCGCGGGCCGACGGGGCGCGGTAGAAGCGGTCGAAGACGTGCGGGAGGTCCCCCTGCGCGATGCCCGGCCCATGGTCGCGCACGGTCACCTCGCCGTCCTGGACCTGCACCTCGACCGCTCCTCCGGGCGGGCTCCACTTCACGGCGTTGTCGAGGAGGTTGCCGACCGCCCGGGCGAGCCGCGCACGGCGCGCTCGCACCACGCACGGCCCGGCCTTCAGCTCGAACGTCATGGCCGGGGCGTGACGGCGCGCGCGCTCGACGGCGTCGGCGACGAGCTCGTCCAGCCGCAGGTCCTCCGGCGGCTCGACCGGCCGTTCCCCAGGGCGCGCGAGGTCCACGAGGTCCCCGACCAGCACGGTGAGATCCTCGAGCTGGCCGCGGGCGGACGCGAGCATCGCCGCGCGCTCTCCGGGCGGCAGGCCGGGCGCACGCTCGAGGAGCTCGATGTTCGCGCGGATGGCCGTCAGCGGCGTGCGCAGCTCGTGCGAGGCGTCCGCGACGAGCTGGCGTTGCGCGTCGCGCGAGCCCTCGAGCGCGGCGAGCATGGCGTTGAACGCCGCTGCAAGCCGACCGGGCTCGTCGTCGGCGCCCTCGGGGATGCGGTGGTGCAGGTCCCCCGTCGCCGTCACCTGCTCGGCCGCGCCCGTCAGCCGGGCGAGCGGGCGCGTCGCGACCCGTGAGACGGCCACGCCGAGGCCGCCGGCCAGCGCGACCCCCCCGAGCATGACGGCCCCGAGCAACCAGCGCAGCTGCGCGAGCGTCTTGTCGGCCTCGGTCAGCGGCTGGGCGATCTGCATGACCTCGCCCATCGCCCCGCGGCGCGTGAGCATGCGCAGGTGCACGCCGTCGACGGTCTGATCGTCGAGGATCGCGGTGCGCTTCCCTGCCTTCACCTCCTTTACCGCAGCTGTGACCGGTAGGGGGCTGCCGGACTCTGGACCGATGATCGCGCCCGACGGCAGGATCGCCTGACCGACGCCGCTGGCCGCCCCGAAGGCTGGGGTGGGCACCTGAACGGAAACGGTCGAACCGGCTTTGGCGCCGGGCGTCGTCGCGCTGCTCTGCTTCGTGACCCCCACCGACTGTTGGGTGACGATGAGCTCAGGCATGCTCGACCGCAGCTGTGCGTCCACGTTCGCCCGCAGGTCCTGGCGGACGATGACGTAGGTGATGATCGCCGCGAGCGCGATCGCGATCGCGACAGCCGCCGCGGCCAGCACGACGATCCGACGGCGGAACGTCATGGTCGCGGTGCCCGCAGGACGTAGCCGACGCCGCGCACGGTGTGCAGCACGCGCGGCTCGCCCCGGGCCTCCGTCTTGCGCCGCAGGTAGCCGACGTAGACCTCCAGCGAGTTCGACGCCGGCCCGAAGTCGTAGCCCCAGACGCGGTCGAAGATCTGCTCGCGCGTGAGCACCTGGCGCGGGTGGTGCAGGAACAGCTCGAGCAGCAGGAACTCCGTGCGCGTCAGCTCGATCAGGCGCTCCCCGCGGCGGACCTCGTGCGCGACCGGATCGAGCTCGAGGTCGTCGAAATGCAGCGTCCGGCGCTGCTCTTCCCAGCCCGAGCGCCGCAGCAGCGCGCGCAGGCGTGCGAGGAGCTCCTCGAGGGCGAACGGCTTGGACAGGTAGTCGTCGGCGCCCGCCTCCAGGCCGGCCACCCGATCGCCCACGCCCTCGCGCGCGGTCAGCATCAGCACCGGAGTGCGATCGCCGGTGTCGCGCATGCGGCGGCAGACCTCCAGCCCGTCGAGGCCCGGCATGAGGACGTCGAGCAGGACCGCGTCGGCCGGGGCCGTGGCCTGGCTGCGGACGGCCTCGCGCCCGTCGCCCGCGAGAGCGACCTCGAAGCCCTCGACCCTTAGGATCCGCTCGAGCACTTCCCGGACCGCGGGCTCGTCGTCGACGACCAGGACGCGCATGCGGCGGCATGCTCGCCGACCAACCTGAAGAAGAGGTGAGAAGCGCTCAGCTGGGGCGCGGCGCCGGCGGCGACAGCGCGGCGCGGAGCGCCTCGGCGCAGAGCTCTTCGAGCGGAAGGAGCAGGCCGCGGACGCGCGAAAGCGGCTCGCGGTCGCGCTCGCCGATCCACTCGGCGTCGTCGCGCGTCTCGATGAAGCTGGCGACGGCGTCGCGGTAGGTCGACAGCCGTGCGGGACGCAGGACGACCGTCCGGATGCCGGGACGCAGCGCGAGATCGGCCAGCTCGTCGGCGAGCGCGGTCAGCTCGCGGAACTCGAGCACGTCGTCGACGGACATGGTCGCGGAGCGGAAGCGGTCCGCTGCTACGGCAGCGACGGCGTGCGAGGACGCCGCGATGTCCTCCTCGCCCAGGTCGAAGCAGGCGAGCACGACCGGCTCGCCATCCAGGCCTTGGGAGATGTCGATGCGCGCGTGCAGCATGGCTCCATAGACGATATCGGCCGGTCAGGGCTTCCAGATGAATCGTTCGCTCGACCCCGCAGCCGCTCGTGCCCTATGTGATGCCCTATGCTGGACCCCATGCGCAAGACCAGCGTCTACCTCGATGAGGTCCAGGCAGCGCGCCTGAGCCGACTCGCGCAGGAGGAGGGCCGCTCGCAGGCGGAAATCCTCCGCGCCGCCGTAGATGCGTACCAGCCACAGACGTCCCGCGATCGGAACTTCGCGCTCGCGGCGGGGTTTCGCCGTATCGACGACGATCCCCGTCCGATCTCGCAGATCCCTGAGCACGAGCTGCTCGACGGCTTCGGTACGTGACGCTGCTGCTCGACGCCGGCCCGCTGGTCTCGCTCGCAGACCCGGCCGACCCACAGCGCGAGGCGGTCCTCGAGATCCTCACCCGCGAGACCGGTGGTCTCGTCATCCCGGCGCCCACGACTGCCGAGGTCGACTACCTCCTCGGCCGGCGCTTCGGCTCCGCGGCGCGACGCGCGTTTGTCTCCGACCTCGCCGCCGGACGATTCTCCGTCGCGAGCCTCGAGCGCGCCGACCACGCAACCATCCTCGACCTGGACGCCCGCTACGCCGATCTCGAGCTCGGCTTTGCCGACTGCGCGCTGGTGACCCTCGCCGCACGGCACCGCACCACCCGGATCCTGAGCTTCGACGAACGCCACTTCCGCGCTGTCGCGCCTCTCCATGGCAAGGCGTTCACCCTCCTGCCCGC
>JAOPZW010000075.1 GCA_025963905.1 Solirubrobacterales bacterium
GGGCCCGCGCGGCCGGCATCCGCGCGGCCCGGCGCTGCCGCCTCGCGCGGTACCGGCGGGCGCACCGGCGCCTGTGCCGGCAGCGGCGCGCAGCCCTCTGACGGGTCCGGAAAGCGCAGGGAAGCGCCGGGCGGCGTCGTATCCCCACGCGTGGCCCTGCCCGGGAATGTCGGCCCATGAGCGCTTCGGCGGCCGTCGCGCCGCGCAACGGGCCATCGGTCCGCGCCGTCCTGCGCACGGTCCTGGTGATCGTCGGCGTCGTCCTCGTGCTGTACCTGGCCTACCTGCTGCGCCAGCCGCTCGGGTGGATCGTGCTCGCGGGCTTCATCGCCGTGGCGCTCTCCGGCCCCGTGAACCTCCTGAGCCGCTGGATCCGGCGCGGATTCGCCATCGCGCTCGCGTACCTGGGCGTGATCCTCATCCCGGTAGCGATCGCGCTGATCTTCGTGCCGCCGCTCGTCCGCGAAGGCAGCAACCTCGTCGACAAGCTGCCCCAGTACGCGACCGACGTGCGCACGTACCTGGACAAGAGCAAGACGTTCCGCAAGCTCCAGCAGGATTACCAGATCGGGACGAAGCTCCAGGACGAGGCGAACAAGCTGCCCCAGAAGGCGGGCGGCGCGGCCAAGACGCTCGGCAACATCGGCATCGGGTTCGTCTCGTCGCTGTTCGCCGCGGTGAACATCCTGTTCCTGAGCGTCTTCATGGTCGCGCGCGGCCGGCGCTGGGTCGAGGGCTTCCTCAAGCTGCACCCGCCCGACCGTGCGGTGCGCCTGGAGCGGATGGCCGACCGGATCGCCCAGGCGATCGGCAACTACGTCGGCGGCGCGCTCCTGCAGGCGACGATCGCGGGGATCACGACGTTCATCGTCCTGACCGTCCTCGGCGTCCCCTTCGCCGGCCCGCTCGCGATCCTCACGGCCCTCTTCGACCTCATCCCGCTCGTCGGCGCGACGATCGGCGCGATCATCGTCGGCGTCGTCACCGTCTTCGGCGACTTCCCGACCGTCACCATCATCTGGACGATCTGGGCGATCGTCTATCAGCAGATCGAGAACACGGTGATCCAGCCCCGGATCCAGAGCAAGGCGGTCGACGTCCAGCCGTTCATCGTGCTCATCTCGGTCCTGTTCGGCAGCACGCTGTTCGGCATCGCCGGCGCGCTGCTCGCGATCCCCGTCGCGGCGTCGATCCAGATCGCCGCGCGCGAGTACTGGACCTACCTTCAGGAGGGGCGGCGCCTGGCCGCCAGCGTGCCACCCTCCGTCGTCGCGCCCGGTCCGCCGCCGCCGAGCCCCGGCGCGCCGGGGACGGCCTAGCCGCGCTACACTCGATCACTGACTCGCCCGGGGCGGGTCGTTTTTCTGTCCCGGGTCAGGTCGGTCGACCACCTCGCTACCCGGAGCTGCCACATGGCCCGCGGAGACGTGCGCATCGCTGTCACCCTCGCCTGCGAGGAGTGCAAGCGGCGCAACTACCAGACGAACAAGAGCAAGCGCAACAACCCCGATCGCATCACGCTGCGCAAGTACTGCAAGTGGTGCCGGTCGCACACGAGCCACAAGGAGACCCGCTAACGCGGAGGTCGCCGTGGCCCGTGACCGACAGCGAGCCAAGCAGCGCCGCGCTCGTCGCGCGCAGCAGAACCCGGGGCCCACACCCTCGGAGCCCCGGCGCGAGAACGTGCCGGGCGAGCTGCAGCATGCCTCCGGCGAGGTCGACGAGTTCGAGGCCGCGCTGGTCGCCGGGGCCGACGGCGACGTCGTCCCGACCGATCCCGAGCCCGTCGACACGCCGGACGTCGAGGGTGAGCCGGGCGAGCACCCCGAGGACCTGAGCCCCGAGGAGTTCGACGACCTCGAGGAGGAGGTCGACGCTCGCGCCGAGCGCCCCGCCGCAGCGAGCTCCGGGGCCGCCACCCCGGCCCGCCGGGCCGCCGCCGCCCCGGGGGCCCCCACGAAGAGCGGCGCCGGGCGCCTCGTCGGCTTCCTGCGCGCCTCGTGGGCCGAGCTCCAGCGCGTCCAGTGGCCCGACCGCCGCCAGGTCGGCCAGGCGACCGCCGTCGTCGTCGGCTTCGTCGTCGTGGCGGGCGCCTACCTCGGCCTCGCCGACCAGATCGCCCAGAAGCTCGTCGACTTCATCCTCTGATCCGCACCTAAGCCAGGAATCGAACCCCATGTATCGCTGGTACGTCGTCAACACCTACTCAGGGCACGAGAACAAGGTCAAGCAGAACCTCGAGCACCGTGTCGTGTCCCTGAACCAGAAGCGCGCCATCCGTCAGGTCGTCGTGCCGACGGAGACCGTGTCCGAGATGAAGGACAACCAGAAGATCTCCGTCGAGAAGCGGACGATGCCCGGCTACGTGCTGGTGAACATGGAGCTCAGCGACGACTCGTGGCAGCTCGTCAAGGGCACCCCGGGCGTCACCGGCTTCGTCGGGGCCTCCAACGACCCCGTCCCGCTCACCCAGCCCGAGGTCGACCGCCTGCTGCACCGCGAGGTCGCTCAGAAGGTCGCCACCAAGGCCCAGTTCTCCATCGGGGAGTCGGTCAAGGTGATCCACGGGCCGCTGTCCGACTTCTCCGGCGAGATCTCCGAGATCAACCAGGACGCGTCCAAGCTCAAGGTCCTTGTGTCAATCTTCGGCCGAGAGACGCCGGTCGAGGTCGGCTTCGACCAAGTAAAGAAGATCTAGATGGCCAAGAAGGTTCTTACCCAGATCAAGCTCCAGGCCGTTGGCGGCCAGGCCAGCCCGGCTCCGCCGGTCGGTCCCGCCCTGGGCCAGCACGGCATCAACATCATGGAGTTCTGCAAGGCGTTCAACGCGCAGACCCAGCAGGACATGGGAACCGTCATCCCCGTGGTCATCACGGTGTACGAGGACCGCTCGTTCACCTTCGTCACCAAGACGCCGCCGGCCGCCGTGCTCATCAAGCAGGCCGCCGGCCTGGACAAGGGCTCCGGCGAGCCCCACCGCAACAAGGTCGGCTCCATCACCGAGGCCCAGCTGCGCGAGATCGCCGAGAAGAAGCTGCCCGACCTGAACGCCCACGACGTGGACCAGGCGGCCAAGATCATCGCGGGCACCGCCCGCTCTATGGGCGTGGAGGTCAAGTAGCCATGGCCAAGCACGGCAAGACGTTCATCGCGGCCCGGTCCAAGGTCGACCGCGAGCGCGAGTACCAGCCCGCCGAGGCGGTGCAGCTCATCAAGGACCTCAAGCGCGCGAAGTTCAACGAGTCCGTGGAGATCCACGTGCGCACGGGGCTCAACGTGCGCCACGCCGACGAGCAGCTGCGCGGCACCATCGCGCTGCCCCACGGCCTCGGCAAGGAGGTCAAGATCGCGGTCTTCGCCCAGGGCGACAAGGCGCGCGAGGCCGAGGAGGCCGGCGCGGACATCGTCGGCGCCGAGGACCTGGCCAAGCGCGTGGAGGAGGGCTTCACCGACTTCGACGTCGCGATCGCCACGCCCGACCTCATGCCCGTCGTCGGGCGCCTGGGCCGCGTGCTCGGGCCGCAGGGCAAGATGCCCAACCCGAAGGTCGGCACCGTGACCATGGACGTCCGCAAGGCCGTCGAGGAGTCCAAGGCCGGCAAGGTCGAGTACCGCACCGACCGCACCGCGATCGTGCACCTCGTCATCGGCAAGATCGACTTCCCGGAGCACCAGCTGCTGGAGAACTACGCGGCCGTCATCGAGGAGCTCATCCGGGCCAAGCCCTCGGCCGCCAAGGGCCGCTACCTGCGCACGATCACCATGGCCTCGACCATGGGCCCGGGCGTCAAGGTCGACCCGTCCCGTACCCGCGACATCGTCGAGGAGGCCGCGGCCGCCGCCGCGTAGCCCCGACAGTCGCGCCACCACAGACCTCCGGCACGCCGTCGCACGACGGCGGGAAGACCGGACGAGGAGGCCAATGAACCGAGAGCAGAAAGCAGCGGCGATCGCCGAGATCGCCGACAACATCCGGGAGTCCGAGGCGATCTTCGCCGTCGACTACCGCGGCATCTCCGTGCCCCAGGCCGCGGCGCTGCGCACGA
>JAOPZW010000109.1 GCA_025963905.1 Solirubrobacterales bacterium
CGGGCGCCGGCCCGGGCGTCGCGCACGGCCTCGCCGCGCTGCGCCGCCGCGGAACGCTCGTGCAGATGGGGCTGCGCGGCGCCGACCTCACGGTCCCGTGGGACCTCATCTGCTACCACGAGCTCGCGATCCGCAGCGGGTTCGCCTCGACGCCGACGTCGTGGCGCCGGGCGATGGCGCTGCTCGAGCACGAGGAGATCGCGCTCGCGCCGCTCGTCACGGCGGTCGTCCCGCTGGAGGACTGGGCGGCGGCGTTCGACGCCTCGCGCGGCGGCGATGGCGTCAAGTACGTGCTCGACGCGCGCGGGCTCGTGGCTTGACCGGGGTCGGGTCAGCCGTCGCTCAGCTCGACGTCGAAGCTGACGTCGAGGCGGTAGCGCTCGCCTGCGTACCGCGACTCCGTGAGCTCCAGCGGCGCGCCGGTCTGGTCGAAGATCAGGCGGCGCTCGACGAGCAGCGCCTCGCCGGTTCGCATGCCGAGCAGCTTCGCGTCGTTCCGGGTGGCCGGCTCGGCGCGCAGCGACGCCGTCCCGGCGGTCGGCACGCGGCCGAGCGCCAGCAGCGTGTGGTGCAGCGAGCCGTGCTCGAGGTCGGCGGCCATCAGCCCCTCGGCGAGATCGGCGGAGAAGACGGCCGTCTCGGCCGCGACGGGCTGTCCGTCGGCGAGGCGCACCCGGCTGATCGCCACCACCTTCCCGTGCGGGCCGAGGCGCAGGCGGCCGCGCTCGCCGGGCTCGGCGTCGCGCACGGTGCCGTCGACGAGCCGGGAGCTGGGGACCTTGCCCTGGCGGCGCATCTCGGCGCTGAAGCTCAGGAGGCTGCCGGCCTGGCGGTGGGCCGGCCGCTCGGCGACGAACGTCCCGCGCCCCGGCACCCGGTAGACGATGCCCTCCTGCGCGAGCCGAGCCACCGCGTTGCGGGCCGTCATCCGGCTCACGCCGAACTCGGCGCACAGCTGGGCGTCGGACGGCAGCGGGTCATCCGGCGCGAGCTCCGCGATGCGGGCGCGCAGTGACTGCTCGATCTCGAAGTAGCGCGGAACGAACCGGTCGAGCGGCGAAGGCCCCTCCGGCTCCGGTGTCCGTCGCGGGCTCACGCGTCGGCGCCCCAGCGCTCCGGGCGGTGCAGCGGCAGGCCGCGCAGGCCCAGCTCGAGCGCCGTCAGGTGCCAGCGGCCGAGGTTCGCGACGACCGCGACGTCGAGCTGCGCGCCCGCGAAGGCGACGTTGGTCGGCGCCCCCAGGAGCGTGCCCTGCGGGTCCTGGGCCACCACGCGGGCCTCGCCGCCGGCGTCGAGGTGGTAGATGCGGTCCGGCCGGTAACAGGTGACCAGCAGGCCGCCGTCGGCAGTCGGCGCCAGGCCGTCGAGGACCGTCCCGTCGAAGCGGCGAACGAGCTCGGCGCGCGGCTCGGCGGCCTCGAGGTCGAACACGCTGAGCACGGGGTCGAAGGACTCGGCGCACCACAGCCGGCGCCCGTCCGCGCTCACCGCCAGGCCGTTGGTGAAATGCTCGACATCGCGGCTGAGCACGCGTGCGGTGCCGTCGGGCGCGAGCGCGAGCAGCCGCCCGTCGTCCCGGCCCCACGTGCCGGAGTCCGAGAGGTAGAGCGTGCCGTCGGGCGCGAACGCGCAGAAGTTCGGCTGCACGAGCGGCTCGCCCTCGACTTCGCGCAGTACGGGGCGCGCCGCACCGTCGCCGCCGGCGGGATCCCACACGCACAGCGACCGGTCGCCGGAGGAGCACGCGAGGACGCGCCCGGCGCCGTCGACAGCGACGCCGAGCACCTGGCCGGGCGCGCGGGCGACGATCTCCGCGGCCCCCGCGGAGAGGTCGACGCGGTAGATCTGCCCGTCCTCGCCCCCGGCGTACAGGCAGCCGGCGCCCGGGTCCCAGCACACGCCCTCCGGATGGTCGAGCCCGTCGACCAGGACCCGCGCGGCTTCCGGGCCGGGGAGGTGCTCCAGTGGCCCGGTCGCATCAGGAGCGAGCATGGCCCACCGTCCCGTTGATCGTCAGCCCGCCGTCGCACACGAGCTCGTGGCCGGTGATGTAGCGCGACGCGTCGGAGGCCAGGAACACAGTGGCGTCGGCGACCTCCTCGGGCACGCCGATGCGCCCCAGGGCGATGCGCTGCTCGTACGCCGCGCGGACCGCAGGGGTGTAGGCCTCCTGGTTGAGCGGGGTGTCGGTGGCGCCCGGCGCGATCGCGTTGACCGTGATCCCGTGGGGAGCCAGCTCGACCCCCAGCGTCCGGGTCAGCCCGACGATCGCGCCCTTGGCCGCGATGTAGGCCGCGAGGTCCGCGTTCACGAGGATGTCCGACGCCGACGTCAGGTTGATGATCCGACCGCCGCCGCCCTGGGCCACCATCTGCCGAGCCGCCGTGCGGCAGCCGTAGAAGTAGCCGTGCTGGTTGGCGGCCAGGAGGCCGTGCCAGTCCTCGTCGGTGAGCTCCAGGAACGGCTTGACCATCAGCCGCGCTGCGTTGTTGACCCAGATGTCGATGCCGCCGAGCTCGTCGACCGCGGTGTCGGCCAGCGCCTGGACCGTCGCCGGATCGCCGGTGTCGCCCTGGACGATGACCGCGCGCCGGCCGGCGGCCCGGATCGCCCGCTCCGTCACGGCGCCCTCGGCGGGATCGCCGAGATGGATGCCTGCGACGTCGGCGCCGGCCTGGGCCAGCCCGACCGCGATGGCCGCGCCGATCCCCTGGGACAGCCCGGTGACGACGGCGCGGCGGCCGGTGAGGGAGAACGGCGAGGAGGTCAAAGCGAGGTGTCTGGCTGTCTAGACGGGTGGTGCGGCGGCCAACCTACCACCGGCGCGACGCGTCGCGCAAGGCGCGGCGGCGCGTCACGTCCGCGGGGGCCGGCTCTCGGCCACCATCCGGCCGAAGTCCTCGACGTGGCTGCGGATCCGGCGCCCGGCCTCCTCGGGGTCGCCGCGGCGAAGCGCGTCCAGGATCGGCTCGTGGAGCCGTGCGGCAGCGGGCGCGTCCAGGCCGGTCCGCAGCGCCGTGATAACCGTGCGCGACTCCACCTCCAGCGACCGCCACAGCTCGAGCAGCCGCCGGTTGCCCGACGCCTCGACGATGAGCTCGTGGAACCGGACGTCGTGCTCGACCTGCTCGGTCAGCGAGCCGGCGGTCGCCATCCCGCGGATCTCGCGCTCCAGTGCCGCGACGTCGCCCGCCAGCCGCTCGGCGGCCGCGCGCGCCGCGACCTCCTCGAGCGCCGCGCGGATGGGGTAGACCTCGGTGATCTCCTCGTCGCTGACCTCGCGCACCCACGTTCCCCGGAACGCCTCGGAGTCGACCAGGCGCAGGAGCTCGAGCTCGCGCAGCGCCTCGCGCACCGGCGCCTGGCTCGTGCCGAGCTCGTGGGCGATGCGGGTCTCGACGAGCCGCTCGCCGGGGGCGTAGCGGCCGGACAGGATCCGCTCCAGCAGGACGTTACGGACTTGCTCGCGCAGGACGGTTCGCGCGATACCGGGTGTGGCGGCTGCCCCCTCGCTCCCGCGCTTTGCGGCCATTGGACGCATCTTCGCAGCGGCGGCGGCGGGGTGCGCGCGGAGGACCCCGTGGCGGCTTGCCGTCCACCAGCGCGTTCCGTATCATCGGGCGCCCAATCGCTAATCGATGATCGATCAACCGGGGAGGGTGCATGGGCGAGGTCGTGGCGCAGGCGGTGAACGAGCTTGAGCGCTTCCGCCTGGACGGTCGCGTGGCGATCGTGACGGGCGGGACCGGCGGCATCGGCAGCCGGCTGTGCGAGGCCCTCTCGCGGGTCGGGGCGCGGGTCGTGGTGCACGGCCGCGACGCGGCGCGCGCGCAGGCCGTCGCGCAGCGCCTCCAGGACGAGGACGGCGAGGCCGTGGCCTCGGTGGCCGACCTGACCAGCCGCGAGGACGCCGACCGGATGGTCGATGAGGCGATGGCCGCCTACGGGCGCGTCGACGTGATCGTCAACACGGTCGGCGGCGGCGCCGGCGGGGCCCTGTATCCGGCCGAGTCCTACCCGGAGGACGAATGGGACCGCATCCTCGACCTCAACCTGCGCTCCGCGCTGCTGCCGACGCAGGCGGCGGCGCGCGCGATGATCGCCGGGGGCAACGGCGGGCGGGTGCTGCACTTCTCGTCGGTTCGCGGCCAGCTCGGCATCGACAACGGGTTCTCGGCCTACGTCGCCGCGAAGGGCGCGCTCGACGCGCTCACCCGCCAGCAGGCGACGGAGTGGGCCAAGCACGGGATCACCGTCAACACGATCTCGCCGACGTTCGTGGCCACCGCCCAGGCGGCGAGCCTGCTCGCCGACGAGGAGTTCCGCGCCGGGCTCGAGCGCCGCATCCCCCTGCACCGGATCGCCGAGACCGATGACGTCGTCGGCGCGTCGCTGCTGCTGTGCACCGAAGCGGGCTCCTTCATCACCGGGCAGATCCTGACGCTGGATGGAGGCCTCACCGCGTGCCAGTGACGGGCACGGGCGCCGGCGACCCACCCTTCGCGCGCGTCATCCTCCGCGAGCAGGTTCGCGACCTGCTCCTGGCACGGGTCCTGTCGGGCTTCTACGCGCCGGGCGAGCGCCTCGTCGAGACGCGCATCGCTCAGGAGCTGGGAATCAGCCAGGCCCCGCTGCGCGAGGCGCTGCGCGACCTCGAGCAGCTCGGGTGCGTCGTCCACGAGCCGTTTCGCGGGTGCTCCGTGCGCGAGCTGTCGATCGCCGACCTGCTCGAGGCGTTCCCCGTCCGCTCCGCGCTCGAGGGCGTCGCCGCGCGCCTGGCCGCCGAGCAGATCACCGACGAGGAGCTCGAGCGGCTCGCCGCGCTGATCGAGGACATGCGCGCCGCCGCGGCGGCCGGCGACCCCATCGCCGAGAGCTCCGCCGACTCCGCCTTCCACGCCGCGATCGTCGAGGTGGCCCGCAACGCGGTCTTGAGCCGCCAGTGGGAGCAGCTGCAGCCCCACGCGCGGACCTTCATCTCGCTCACGCTCCCGTCCTCGGATCGCGGCCCGGTGGCCGACCGCCACGTCCCGATCCTCGACGCGCTGGAGCGCCGCGATCCGCAAGCGGCCGCACAGGCCATGCACGACCACCTGTCCGAGGTGGCTGCGCGGCTCGCACCGCTCGTCCAGGCCGACACCCTCAAGGAGACCCCATGAAACGCATCGTCGACCTCTCGATGCCCGTCCACATGGACATGGTGACCTTCCCGCGCGTCCCGCCGCCGGCGCTGACCGTGTACGAGAGCCACGAGGATTTCGCGACCCGCATCGGCGCCGCCGAGCACGGCGTCGACTCGCTCACGGCCAGCTACCTCGTCGTCCAGAACGATCACGTCGGCACGCACCTCGACGCGCGCAAGCACATCGTCCCGGACGCCGGGGGCCCCGAGACGATCCCGCTCGAGTACTGCGTGTCCGACGGCGTGCTCCTGGACTTCACCGACAAGGAGCCCGGGTACGTCATCACGGTGGATGACGTCAAGCGCGAGCTCGACCGCATCGAGTACGCGCCCAAGGAGCGCGACATCGTGCTCAACCACACCGGCGCCGGCGCCTACAACACCGAGGAGCGCTACCGCACCGACCACCCGGGTATGAGCGGCGAGGCGACGCGCTGGCTGATCTCCCAGGGCGTCCGCCTGATGGGCTGCGACGCCATCACCTACGATCCGCCGGTCTGGGCGATGTTCGAGAAGAAGCTGTTCTGGGAGGCTCACCGGGTCATGTGGGACGAGGAGTACTGGCACCTCGAGAACCTCATGAACCTCGACCAGATCGGGCGTCCGCACGGCTTCCAGCTGAGCGTGATGCCGATCAAGTGGGTCGGGACGACGGCGGCGCCCGTGCGCGCGGTCGCGATCGTCGACGATGGCGACGGCGCATGACCGCCACTGAGCCCGGGACAGCCGTGCTGGACAACTACGTCGCCGGGCGCTGGACGCCCGCCGGCGGCGCCGACCTCCTCGACGTGACCAACCCGGCCAACGGCGACGTGCTCGCGCGCGTCCCGCTGTCGGGCGCCGCGGACCTCGACGCCGCCGTCCGCGCCGCCCGCGAGGCGCTCCCGCGCTGGCGCGCGGTGTCGGTGCCCAACCGGGCGCGGGTGCTGTTCGCGCTGCGCGAGGGGCTCGAGTCGCGCAAGGAGGACCTCGCCCGCTCGGTGACCCTCGAGATGGGCAAGACGATCGCCGACGCGCGCGCCGAGGTGGCGCGCATGATCGAGATGGTCGAGTGCGCGTGCGCGATCCCGACGACGATGCAGGGCCGCATCCTCGAGGACGTGGCGCGCAACGTCGACTGCGAGACGATCCGCCAGCCCGTCGGGGTGTGCGCGGCGATCGTCCCGTTCAACTTCCCGGCGATGGTGCCCTTCTGGTTCCTGCCGTTCGCGATCGGCTGCGGCAACACGTTCATCCTCAAGCCGTCCGAGCAGGTCCCGCTGACGCAGCAGATCGCCTTCGAGGTGCTCGACGGACTCGACCTGCCCGCGGGCGTCGTCAACCTCGTCAACGGCGGCCGCGAGGTCGTCGAGGGGATCCTCGACCACCCGGGCATCGACGCGGTGTCGTTCGTCGGCTCGGCGCCGGTGGCCAAGCTCGTCTACGAGCGCGCCGCGCAGGCGGGCAAGCGCGTGCAGGCGCTGGGCGGCGCCAAGAACCACATGGTCGTGATGCCCGACGCCGTCATCGACCAGACGGTCAAGGGGATCATCGGCTCGGCGTTCGGCGCCGCGGGGCAGCGCTGCATGGCCGGCTCGGTGGTCGTCACGGTCGGCGAGGCGCACGACCGGCTGCTGCCGGCGCTGCGGGACGCCACGCAGGCGCTGGCGGTCGGCGCCGGCATGGACGACGGCGTCGAGGTCGGGCCCGTCGTCTCGCCTGGCGCGCGCGACCGCATCCGCGAGTGGATCGACCGCGGCGTGCAGGACGGCGGGACGCTCGTCGTCGACGGCCGCGCGCCGGATGCCGACCCGGGCGGGTCGTACGTCGGGCCCACGATCCTCGACGACGTCACGTCCGAGATGGCGATCGCCCGGGAGGAGGTCTTCGGGCCGGTGCTGACGATCGTGCGCGCCGCGACGCTCGACGACGCGATCGCCGTCGTGAACGGCAGCCGGTTCGGGAACGGCGCCTCGATCTTCACCGAGAGCGGCGCGGCGGTGCGGCGCTTCCGCCACGAGGTCGAGGCCGGGATGATCGGCGTGAACATCGGCGTGGCGGCGCCCGTCGCCTTCTTCCCGTTCTCGGGCTGGAAGGACTCGTTCCTCGGCGACCTGCACGCCCACGGGCCCGACGCGGTCGAGTTCTTCACGCGGAAGAAGACCGTCACCTCGCGCTGGTTCTCCGAGCAGAGCTCGGGTCGCTACTTCGTCGAGTGATGCGACGGGTCCCTGAGGAGAGACAGGAGAGGCGATGACGGTGACGAGCTCCGCCGTGCTGGGGTCCATGCACGGCGACGACGACTTCCCGATCGAGTGGCGCGACGGCGAGCGCGACCTGTTCTGGGTGCTGGACGACCTGCACTGCCCGAACCCGGTCTCGCCGCTGTTCTTCGACATCGGCGGCTGGTGGCTGAGCTGCGACCACATGTTCCGGCGCTTCGGCACGCCGTTCGCCGCCGACTGGGTCGCGAAGCGGATCAACGGCTACGTCTACACGGCGGCGATCCCGGCGAACCCCGACGTGCGGCCCGAGGCCGAGGAGTACGGCAACCGGTACGCCCCGCGCGTGCCGCTCTCCCGCGACTACGCGGGGCGGATCGGCAAGTACCTCGACTGGACGCTGCCGCACTACGCCGAGAGCTTCATGACGTGGTGGCGCGAGCGGTTCGTGCCGGAGATGGACCGCAACTTCGCCTACCTGGACTCGGTCGACACCGACGCGGCGAGCCTCCTCGAGCTGGCCGTCCTGCTCGAGGACGCGATCGACATCCACGACCGCCACTGGAAGATCCACTGGCTGCTGAACTTCGCCGAGTTCACCGCGCGCTCCGGGCTGGAGGCCACGGTGCGGGACGTGCGCGGCGAGGTCGACCCGGACCTGATGGGGCGCCTGCAGAGCTCGGTCGACGACCGCAACTGGGACGCGGTCAGGGACCTGTGGGAGATCAAGGAGGAGATCAAGGGCGATGCCGGGCTGCTCGACGCCTTCGCCGGCGGCTCCGCCGCCGACGTGCTGCGGGCGCTGCAGCAGACCGACCGCGGCCGCCGGCTGATCGCCGAGCGGATCACGCCCCACCAGCGGCGGTTCGGCTACAAGTCGATCTACTCGCACGAGTTCCGCTTCCGGCTGTGGGTCGAGAACCCCGCCCCGGTGCTCGAGGCGATCCGCGGCTACGTCGCGACCGACTACGACTTCGAGGCGAGCCTGCGGGCGGTAGGGAAGGATCTCGAGGCCGCGCAGGCCGAGCTGCTCGAGGGCCTCGAGGGCGAAGCGCTGGAGCGGGTGCGACGGGCGATGGAGCTCTCGCTGGGCATGAACCCGCTGACGCCCGACCACCACTTCTACATCGACCAGGGCACGAACGCCCGCCTGCGCCTGGTCCTCATGGCGATCGGCGACAAGCTCGTCGAGGCGGGGCTCCTGGACGATCGCGAGGACGTCGTCTACCTGCGCTACCAGGAGCTGCGCATGTTCATGGCGGATCCCACGTCGATCGGCGACGCCCGCGAGCTGGTGTCCGACCGCCGCGACGAGATCGAGGACGCCGCCGCGCGGCGCCCGCCGGCGTGGGTCGGCACGGCGACCGAGGAGGCGCTGGCCTTCCCGTACTGGGCCAACTGGGGCTTTCCGGAGCGCTTCCACGCGGGGCCGCCGCAGGCGACCGGCGAGGTCCGCGGGCTTGGCGCCTCGCCCGGCGTCGTCGAGGGCACGGCCCGCTTCGTCTCCTCCACCGACGAGTTCGACGAGGTGCAGGAGGGCGAGGTCCTGGTCTGCCGCATGACCAACCCGGCGTGGGTCGTGCTGTTCACCAAGATCGCCGGGCTGGTGACTGAGGCGGGGGGCGCGTCGTCGCACCCCGCGGTCGTGGCGCGCGAGTTCGGGATCCCGGCGGTCGTCGGCACGAACGACGCGGGCGACCGCATCAGGACCGGCGACCGGATCCGCGTGAACGGGACCACCGGGGTGGTCGAGATCCTGGCATGAGGTGGCATGCCCCCGCAGACCTCGAGGAGGCGCTCCTGCTGCGCGGGGTGCACGGCGAGGACGTGACCGTCCACGCCGGCGGGACGTTCCTGGGCATCCTGATGAACCAGGGACTGATCGCGCCGCCGGCGCTGCTGTCGCTGGGACGCGTCGCCGAGCTGCGCGGCATCGAGGTCGCGCGGGGCGAGCTGCGCCTGGGCGCGATGGCCACCCACCTGGCGGTCGAGCGCCATCCCGAGGTGCGGGAGGGCTGGCCGATGCTGGCCCGCGCGTTCGGGCTCGTCGCCAGCCGCCGCGTCCGCGCGGTGGCGACGGTCGGCGGGGTCCTGGCCGACGCCGACTACGCCTCCGACCCGCCGGCGGCGCTGTCGGCGCTGGGCGCGCGGGCGATCCTGCGCGGCCCGGGCGGCGAGCGCTCCGTGTCGATCGAGGAGCTCATCCTCGGCTACTACACGACCTGCATCCGGCCCGACGAGCTCCTCGTCGAGGTCCGCGTGCCGCCCGCGCCCGAGCGTGCGGTCTACCGCAAGTTCGTGTCGCGCTCCTCGGAGGACCGCCCGTGCGTGACCGTCGCGGCGGCACACGGCGCGGCGGGCCTCGCGGTGGTCGTCGGCGCGCTCGCCGAGCGCCCGCAGCGCTTCGACGACCTGTGTGCCGCAGCGGCCGGCGACCTGGCGGCCGCCGGCGCGCGGGAGCAGCTGGCCCAGGACTACGCCGCGCGCGTCGAGCCGATCGGCGACGCGCGGGGCTCGGCCGCCTACCGGCGCCGCGTGTGCGCCGTCGAGGTCAGGCGAGCACTGGAGGCCTTGGCCGCATGAGGGTCGACCCGCGAGCGCGCGGTGCCGTCCGCTACAGCGTCGACGCCGACATGCCCGGCCAGCTGCATGCCGCGCTCGTCCGCTCGACCGTCGCGCACGGCGTGGTTCGCGGCATCGACGTCTCGGGCGTGGCGCCCGGCGTCACCGTCTTGCTGCCCGAGGACGTCGCCGACCTCCCGCTGTACGGCTGTCAGATCGCCGACCAGGCCGTGCTCGCCGAGCGCCCGCGCCACGCCGGCGACGTGGTCGCGGCGGTTGCGGCCCCGACCCCGGCGGCGGCGCGCGCCGCTGCCCGCGCGGTGGTGGTCGAGGTCGACGAGCTCCCGGCCGTCTTCGACGCGCTCGACGCCGCGCGTGAGGAGGCGCCGCTGCTGCACGAGGGCCTCTCGGTCTCGGACAACGACGCGGCGTACTTCGGCATCCGCCCCGTGGCCGGCACGAACATCTGCCACCGCTTCCGCATCCGCCACGGCGACGTCGAGGCGGGCTTCGCCGCCGCCGACGTCGTGGTCGAGGGCACGTTCCGGACGCCGGCGGCCGCGCACGTCCCGATGGAGCCCCACGCGACCGTGGCGCGCTTCACCGAGGACGGCCGCCTCGAGGTCGTCACCGGGACCCAGACGCCGTTCAACATGCGCATGGAGCTGGCCGCGATGTTCGGCCTCGACGAGGAGGACGTGCGCATCGTCGTCCCGCCGATGGGTGGCTCGTTCGGCGCCAAGACCTTCACGCGCCAGGAGGGCATCGTGGCCGCGCTCGCCCGCAAGACCGGCCGTCCGGTCAAGCTCGTCCTGGGGCGCAGCGAGGAGTTCCTCACGCTCAATCGCCACCCGTCGATCGTGCACGTCCGGCTCGGGGCGACCCGGACCGGCGACCTCGTGGCCAAGGCCGTCACGTGCTGGGCCGACACCGGCGCCTACGCCGACTGCGGCCCCGGCGTCGCGCAGAAGATGGGCTTCGCGGCGCCCGGGCCCTACCGGATCCCCAACTGCTGGGTCGATGCCCACGCCGTCTACACCAACACGCCGCCCAACGGCGCCTTCCGCGGCTACGGCGCGATGCAGTCGATCTGGGCGTCGGAGCGCACGATGGACCTGCTCGCCGCGCGGCTGGGGACGGGGCCGCTCGAGCTGCGTCGGCGCAACCTGCTGCGCGACGGCGACGCCTACGCCACCGGCGAGGCGATGCACGGCACCTGCTTCGAGGAGCTGTTGGACCGCGCGGCGGCCGCTGTCGGCTACGAGCACGACCCGGCCGGCAAGGGCCTGTGCCTCGTCATGAAGGGGATGCAGACGCCGTCGCGGGCGTCGATCGCGATCGAGCGCGAGGGCGACGGCTACGTGATCCGCTGCGCCACGACCGAGATGGGGCAGGGGGCGCGGCGCTCGCTGGCGCTGCTGGCCGCCGAGCGCCTCGGCTGCCGGCCCGAGCAGATCCGGGTCCCCGATCCCGACACCGACCGGGTCCCGTACGACACCCGGACGACGTCGAGCCGGTCGACGTTCATGATGGCCGGCGCGCTGGCGGAGGCCTGCGAGGCGCTCCTCGAGGACGGCCGCCGCGGGCACGGCACGATCGTCAACGACGGCGGCCTGGATCCCGACACCGGCCAGGGCGTCGCCTCGACGCACTGGCACCAGGCGGCGGGCGCCGCGCACCTGGAGGTCGACGAGGAGACCGGGCGCGTGCGCCTGCACCGCGTCCACTGCGCCGTCTACGCCGGGCGCGTCGTCAACGCGCCCGGGGCCGCGCTGCAGAACGAGGGCTCGATGACCATGGGACTCGGGACCGCGCTGTTCGAGTCCGTCGACTTCAACGAGGGGCAGGTGACGAACGCCAACCTGTCGGACTACAACGTGCCGACCGCTCGCGACGCCGCGGCGCTCACCCACGAGCTCGTCGAGCGCGAGGGCGCGCCGATCCACGGCCTGGGCGAGACCGCGCTGCCCCCCGTGCCGGCGGCGATCGGCAACGCCCTCGCGAGCCTGGGCATCGAGCTCTATGACCTGCCGATGACGCCCGAGCGCGTGCTCGAGGCGATCGACCGCCGCGCGGCGCCGTCGCCGGAGCCCGACCTGGAGGCACGCCGGCGATGAGGGTCGCGTTCGTCCTGGACGGAGCGCCCGCCGAGCTCGAGGCCGGCGAGGGCGAGATGCTCGTCGACGCGCTGCGCGCAGCCGGCCGCCTCAGCGTGCGCGAGACCTGCGGGATCGGCGTCTGCGGCGCGTGCGCCGTCATCGTCGACGACGAGCCGGTGTCCGCGTGCCTGATGCTCGCCGCGCAGGTCGACGGGCGCAGCGTGACCACCGTCGAAGGGCTGCCCGACGACGATCCCGTGCTGCAGGCGTTCACGCAGGCGCACGCGGCGCAGTGCGGCTGGTGCACGCCCGGCATGGTGCTCACCGTGAAGGCCATGCTCGCCGACGATCCCCAGATCGACCGCGAGCGCGCCGCCGAGGGCCTCGGCGGCAACCTGTGTCGCTGCGGCTCCTACAGCCGCATCCTCGACGCCGTGCAGCTGGCGGCCGAGCTGACCCTCAAGGAGGACTGACCCGCCGTGCGGATCGACAGCAGCTTCCAGGTGCCCGTCGGCATGGACGACGTGTGGGACGCGCTCATGGACATCGAGCGGATCGCCCCGTGCCTGCCGGGCGCCAGCATCGACGAGAACCGCGGCGACGGCGAGTACGCCGGCTCCATGCGCGTCAAGCTGGGCCCCATCACGAGCACGTTTCGCGGCACGCTGCACGTCGCCGAGGCCGACGAGCGCGCCCGCCGCTCGGTGATCGAGGCGTCGGCCCGCGACACGCGCGGGCAGGGCGCCGCCGCGGCGACCATCACCTCGACCCTCGAGCCGGACGGCGACGGCACGCGCGTGGCCGTTCAGACGGACATGAAGCTCGCCGGCACGGCAGCCCAGTTCGGCCGCGGCGTCGTCGACGACGTCAGCCAGAAGCTGATGGCCGAGTTCGCCGATCGGCTGGCCGACGAGATCCGCAACCCGTCCGCGCGTCGCACGCCGTCGATCGGCGCCGCGGAGGAGCCGGCCGCCGGCGCCGGGCCCGCGGACGACCGCGCCGCGCGGCGCGAGGACGACGTACTCGACCTGACGGTTGCCGGCCGCGA
>JAOPZW010000122.1 GCA_025963905.1 Solirubrobacterales bacterium
CGCGGCGGGCGAACTCCCAATGGATGCGCGCACGGTTCCACGGCAGCGAGTTGCGCTCGTACCAGCGCCACTTCTGCAGCCAGAGCTTCGCCTGGGCGGCCGTCACGCGCGACAGCTTCGCAGAGGGGCGGCTGCACCATCCGCTGCGAGTCGACGTAACTCCGTGCGTCAGCGCGTCGATGGCGCGCGAATGCTCTAAGCCTTGCCGGCCGTTCCCTACCGCGAAAGGCCTTCATGCGAAAGACCGTCCGCGCGCTCGCCACGATCCTGGGCGCTGCCGCCATCCTCCCAACGCCTCCTGCCGGCGCTGCCGTGCACGTCGTCGCTCCCGGGGAGACCCTGTCGGGCATCGCCGCCGTCAACGGGCTGCCGTCGATCGCCGTGGCCGATGCGAACGGCTTGGCACCCGACGCGTTCGTCATCTCCGGCACCGAGCTCGTGATCCCGGCCGGCGGCGCAGCACCCGCATCGCCCGGTGCGGACGAAGCCGACGCCCCGGGCGCCGGCTACGGCGTGCGCGCGGGCGACACGCTGTCGGGCATCGCCGCGGCCAACGGCGTGAGCGCTGCCGCGCTGGCCGCCGCCAACGGCCTCGCCCCCGACGCGTTCGTCGTCTCCGGCACCCGCCTGAAGATCCCCGCCGCGGGAACGCAGGAACCGGCTGCCGCGCCGGCGCCCGCTGCGGCTGTGGCGCAGGGCGCCGGCTACAGCGTGCGCCCCGGCGACACGCTGTCGGACATCGCCGCCGCCCACGGGGTCAGCACGGACGCGCTCGCGGCCGCCAACGGCCTCGGCCCCGACGCCCTCCTCATCTCCGGCACGCGCCTGAAGATCCCCGCCGGCGCCGGCGCAAGCGGCACGGCGGCCGGGGTGGGCGCCGGCGCCCCCGAGCCGCTCGGCGCCTACAAGGTCCGTGCGGGCGACACCCTCAGCGCCCTGGCGGCCCGCAGCGGCGTCCCCGTCGCCCAGATGGCGTACATGAACGGGCTGGACCCGAAGGCGGGCCTGATCGAGGGCACCATCCTCAAGCTGCCCACCGGCTCCCCCGTGCAGGCGTCCGGGCCCGCGCCGCAGGCCACGATCGTGCCCTCCGCGCCGCCGCTGGCCACCCCGGGACGCCTCACGGCCGCACAGATCGGCCAGATCGCCGCCCAGCACGGCGTCCCCTCCTCCCTGGCCACGGCGATCGCCTGGCAGGAGAGCGGATTCAACAACGCGATGGTGTCCAGCGCCAACGCCCGCGGGATCATGCAGATGATGCCGGGCACCTGGGACTGGGTTCAGGCCAATCTCGCCGCCCAGCACCTCGACCCGACCTCCGCCACCGACAACGTCCGCGCCGGCTCGCTGTACCTGGCGCAGCTGCTGCGGGAGACGAACGGCGATCCGGCTCTGGCGGCGGCCGGCTACTACCAGGGGCTCGGATCGGTGCGGAGCATCGGGATGCTGCCCGAGACGAGGCGCTACGTGGACAACGTGCTGGCGCTGCGGGCTCGCTTCGGCGGGTGACCGCCGGGGGACGATCCTCGGCCCACGCGGGTAGCGCGTGGCGAAGCGAGGAAGGAGACGACGATGGGCTTCAGCGTGACGGACGTCCAGAAGGCACTGAAGGGAGCCGACTACCCCGCCAGCGCTGAGGAGCTGGCCGATCTGGCGGACAGCAACGGCGCGCCGGATGATCTCGTGGAGTCGCTCCGCAGCAAGGACAGCCAGGAGTTCGATGGTCCCGACGACGTGATGAAGGCGATGAAGGGCGAGCTGGGCGGCGAGTAGTCCGGTTCAGGCTCAGGCGGCCGCGGCGACCTTGGTGCGCCGCGCGCCGCGGCGCTTGGCGCCGGCCGTCGCGGGCTCCACCAGCCCGGCGAGGAACTCGCCCGTGTGCGACCCCGGCGTCGCGGCGACCTCCTCGGGCGTGCCCGTCGCCACGATCGTTCCGCCCTCCTCGCCGCCTTCGGGCCCCATGTCGATCAGGCGGTCGGCGGTCTTGATCACGTCCAGGTTGTGCTCGATGACCACGACCGAGTTCCCGGCGTCGGTCAGGCGGTGCAGGACGTCGAGGAGCCGCTGGACGTCGGCGAAATGCAGTCCCGTGGTCGGCTCGTCGAGGATGTAGAGCGTGCGCCCGGTGGCGATCTTCGAGAGCTCCGTGGCAAGCTTCACGCGCTGGGCCTCGCCGCCGGAGAGGGTCGTGGCGGGCTGGCCGAGGCGGATGTAGCCCAGGCCGACGTCGTTGAGCGTCTCCAGGCGCCGGCGGATCTTGGGGATGTGCTGGAAGAAGCCGAAGGCCTCCTCGACCGGCATCTCCAGCACGTCGGCGATCGTCTTGCCCTTGAAACGGATGTCGAGCGTCTCGCGGTTGTAGCGCTTGCCGTGGCACTGCTCGCACGGCACGTATACGTCGGGCAGGAAGTGCATCTCGATCTTGATCTGGCCGTCGCCGCGGCAGACCTCGCAGCGCCCGCCCTTCACGTTGAACGAGAAGCGCCCCGGCTTGTACCCGCGGGCCCGGGCCTCCTGCGTCTTGGAGAACAGGTCGCGGATGACGTCGAACAGGCCGGTGTACGTGGCGGGGTTCGAGCGCGGCGTGCGCCCGATGGGCGACTGGTCCACCTGGATGATCTTGTCCAGCTGGTCCAGGCCCAGGACCGCCGTGTGCGCCCCCGGGCGCTGGCGCGCCCGGTGCAGGCGGTTGGCAACCGCCTTGTAGAGGACCTCGTTGACGAGCGTGGACTTGCCCGATCCCGACACGCCGGTCACGCAGGTGAGCGTTCCCAGCGGCACCCTCACGTCGACGCCCTTGAGGTTGTGCTGCCTCGCCCCGCGGATCTCGAGGTGGCCGCTGGGCTTGCGGCGCTTCGCGGGCACCTCGATCGTGCGCGTGCCGGCCAGGAACTGCCCGGTGAGCGAGTCCGCGACGCGCTCGACCTCGCTCGCGGTGCCCTCGGCGACGATGTGGCCGCCGTGCTCCCCGGCCCCGGGCCCGAGGTCGACGAGGTGGTCGGCCGCGCGCATCGTCTGCTCGTCGTGCTCGACCACGATGACCGTGTTGCCGAGATCGCGCAGGCGCTCGAGCGTCCCGATGAGCTTGGAGTTGTCGCGCTGGTGCAGGCCGATCGACGGCTCGTCGAGGACGTAGAGGACGCCGACGAGCGCCGACCCGATCTGGGTCGCCAGCCGGATCCGCTGCGCCTCGCCGCCCGAGAGCGTCGCCGCCGCCCGGTCCATCGACAGATACCCGATGCCGACGTTCTCCAGGAAGTTCAGGCGCTCCTCGATCTCGCGGAAGATCAGCCGGGCGATGTGGCGCTCGGTGTCGGTCAGGGAGACCTCGTCGAGCCACGCCATGGCGCGACGGACGGACAGCGTGCAGAAGTCGTGGATCGCCATGCCGCTGACGAGCACCGAGCGCGACTCGGGCCGCAGCCGCGAGCCCTTGCACGCCGGGCACGGGACGACCGACATGAACTCCTCGATCTTCTCGCGCGACCACTCCGAGTCGGTCTCGCGGTAGCGGCGCTCGAGGTTGGGGATGATCCCCTCGAAGCGCGTCGCGTAGGACCGCCGGCGCCCGTACCGGTTGCGATAGCTCACGTCGATGCGCTCGCCGTCGGTGCCGTGGAGGAAGAGGTCGCGGACGTCCTCGTCCAGGGACTCCCACGACGCCTCGAGGTCGACCCCGTACTTGTCGGCGATCGCCTGCGTGACCTGCTCGTAGTAGTTCGACGCGCTGTTGGCCCACGGCGCCAGCGCGCCCTCGCCGATCGACAGCGACGGATCGGGCACGACGAGGTCGGGGTCGATCTCCATCTGCGAGCCCAGGCCCGTGCAGCGCTCGCACGCCCCGTGAGGGGAGTTGAACGAGAAGATCCGCGGCTCCAGCTCGGGCATCGAGGTCCCGCACTTCAGGCAGGCGAACTTCTCGGAGAACGTGAGGATCCGCGCGGGTGGGTCCGACTCCGCGCGCGGCATCAGCTCGATTTCCACGATCCCATCCGCGAGCGCGACCGCCGTCTCGATCGAGTCGGCGAGGCGCTTGCGCAGGTCGTGGCGCATGACCAGGCGATCGACGACCACCGAGATGTCGTGCTTGTACTTCTTGTCGAGGTCGAACTTCTCCTCGAGCATCCGCATCTCGCCGTCGACCTTGACGCGCGCGAAGCCCTCGGCGCGCAACTCCTCGAAGAGCTTGCCGTACTCGCCCTTGCGGCCGCGGACGACGGGCGCCATGACCATGAAGCGCTGGCCGTCTTCCAGCTCCATCACCTGATCGATGATCTGCTCGGCCGACTGGCCGGCGATCGGCGCGCCGCACTTGTGGCAATGGGGCTTGCCCACCCGCGACCACAGCAGGCGCAGGTAGTCGTATATCTCGGTGACGGTGCCCACGGTCGACCGCGGGTTGCGCGACGTCGTCTTCTGGTCGATCGAGATCGCGGGCGACAGACCCTCGATGGAGTCGACGTCCGGCTTGTCCATCTGGCCGAGGAACTGGCGGGCGTAGGCGCTCAGCGACTCGACGTAGCGGCGCTGCCCCTCGGCGTAGATCGTGTCGAAGGCCAGCGACGACTTGCCCGATCCGGACAGGCCGGTGATGACCACCAGCTTCTCCCGCGGCAGCGTGAGCGTGACGTCCTTGAGGTTGTGCTCCCGGGCACCCGAGACCACGATCGCGTTCTGCGGCGGCACAGGATCATTGTAGTGAGGGGAACAGACGTTCGCACGGCTCGGCGCAGTTCCGGCGCGTGCGCGATTCGCCGCCACGCCATACTCCCCCGCCCGCCGGCCACCGACGGAAGGACCCCGGCTCGTGTTCCGCGACCTCGGACGGGTTGTGCTGCTGGTGGAAGACCAGGACGTCCGCCGGCATCTCGCCGCTCACGACGTCGGCGTCTGGGCCGAGCACACCGATGACGGCAGCCGCTCGCTGCACTTCCGCGACGTCGCGGGCAACGTCGTCGTGGCCGCCGAGCTCACCGCGTGAGCCGAGCGGCGCCGCGGGCGGGAATGCTTGCGCCGGACGAGGAGGACATGCCAGGCGCCCGCAGCCGAGAGGCGCACCACCGTCGCGCCGTGCCGTCGCAGCCGGGCGATGACAGGGCGCTCGTCGCCTTCGATGAAGGCGATGCGCACCGCCGCCGGTGAGAAGGCCCCCACCACGCCGCGCAGGCGGAGGTCGAGCTTCCACGCGAGGGCGTTCGCCATGGCGCCCGGCTCGACGACCGGATGCAGGCGGGCGACCGGCACGCGCCGCTGCGCCCCGTCGACGGCGCGCCAGAGGTCGGAGAGCTCCGCGGCCCGTCCCTTCGCATCCCCCGCCTGGTTGCCGAGTCCGATGGCCCGTGAGACGGCGAACGGGACGCTGACGGCGACCAGCGCCGCGACCAGCGCCACGCGGGCTCGCGCACCGGACGCCCGGCGCACCAAGGCGACCACACCGACCCCCGCGAGCACGCAGCAGACGGCGGCCGGTTCGACGAGGTAGCGGGGCACCGCCGGATAGCCCAGAGCGGTGCCGCCCACCGTGGGCACCACCCAGGCGGCCGCGACGACGGCGAGGGCGGCCACGGTGCGATCGCGGCCCCGCAGGCCGAAGGCCAGGGCGCACAGCGCACCGATCCAGACCGGCGCCGGCACGATGCCGGCGGCGCCGCGCACGAGCTCGAGCGCCGGGTTGCCCGTCTTCTGCAGGCCGAGCGGCTCCGCGCTGACCTGGGCTGAGTGGAATGTGTGGAGCCACTCACCCGAGCCGAGCCGGTCGGGCACGATCCAGAGCGCGAGCATGCCGGGGACGCCCAGCACGAGCGGCCACCAGCGCCGCTCTCTCAGCAGGAGCCAGACCGCATAGATCCCGACGAGCAGCCACACCTCCGGGCGCGCCAGCCCGGCCAGCGCGCCGAGGAGGAACGCACCGCCGCGCCGGCCGCGCAGGTGGAGCTCGATCGCGCCGAGCACGAGAGCCACCACGAGCGGCTCGACGTTGCCCGCCGACAGGTAGCGCAGCCAGTCGGAGCTGGCGAGCAGCGCGAGCACCGCGACCGCCCCGGCGATCCGTCCGCCGGCGCGCGCGGCGAGCCGGAAGGCCAGCGCCATCGCCGCGAGTCCCGCGGCCCGTACGACGACGAGCCACAGGCTCGGCGCGGCGTCGCCGAGGAGCGCCAGCGGCGCGGTGAAGAGGACCGCCAGCGGCTTCCATCCGGTGCCCGCCAGGGTGCTGAAGCGGATCCCCGGGTCGGCGATCTCCTTGCCGAAGACCACCCAGGCCCAGGGGTCGTAGGTGGGCGCGGCGGGCAGTGCGAGCGAGGCCATCGCGAGCGCCAGGCATCCACCCCACCTGAGCGCGACGCGTGCGGCCGGTGGCCAGCGCAGCGCCAGGCTGAACTCCGATATGGCCTGACCGGGATCACTCACGCTTCGCCACCATGCCCTAAACAGACTCGCTCGTCACGCCTCGACCTCCGGGGACAGGACAGCCGCTGACTGTCCCCGTGTCCGCGGGGAACCGCCCGCAGACTAGGGACGACGACCGGGGAGCGCGCCCCGGGGGTCGCGGTAGCGAGCGCCGGCGCCTGGCCCCACGCTTCACTCATGGCCAGGCAAGACGCCTCACGCAGCGACCGGCACGCGGCTGGGCCCCGCGCCCGCGGCGCCGCGCAGGAGCCCGCGGCCGGGCGCGACGCCGTAGCTGGGGTGCGCGACCCGCCGGCGGTCCGCCGGCTTGGGCTGCCCGACGGCCGTGAGCTGTCGGTGCGCGTCTGGCCGGGCCAGGGCCGCCCACTGGTCCTCCTCCACGGACTGCTGGACGAGGCGGCGGGCTGGGATGAGCTCGCGCGCTCGACCATCCGGCCGGTGATCGCGATCGACCTGCCGGGCTTCGGCGCGTCCGATCAGCCCTCCCAGCCGCTGCTGAGCGCCTACGCCACCGACGTCGTCGCGGCGATCCGGGAGCTCGGCGTGCTGTGGTTCACCCTGGTCGGTCACTCGCTGGGCGGCGGGGTCGCGGCGCACGTCGCCGAGATGCTCCCCGACCGGGTCAGCTCGCTGGTGCTGCTGGCCCCCGCGGGGTTCGGGCCCAACCCGATCGCCAAGGCCGCCTCCGCCCCCGGTGTCCGCATGGTCATCGGGCCCGGCCTGGCCGTGGTCCTGTCCAACCCGCTCCTGTTCGCCGGGATGTATGCCACCGCGATCTCGCATCTGCGCCCCCCGTCGCCGGGCATGATGGCGCGCATGAGCGCCCAGGCGCACCGCGTCGGCCGGGGCGCGCAGGCGGCAACCGCGGCCCTCGCCACCGCGGCCGTCTCCGAGGACGCCCTGTTCCGTCGCCGGGTGCGGTACGACGGGCCGGTGTGCGCGCTCTGGGGCGAACACGACCGCCTGGTCCCCCCGCAACAGGCTGCCGGGGTACGGCACGCCTTCCCGCAGGCCCGCGTCTCGGTATGGGCCCGCATGGGCCATCACCCCCAGCACGAGCGTGCCGCGGACCTCGCCGCCCTGGTGGAGTCCTGCTGCCAGGATCTGGAGCGATCCGCTCGTCCGGGGCACAGGCCGGAGGAGATCTCCGCGCGGCGCCGGCGGCGGCTGCACCCTTGATCTCGCGCGCCGCTTCGTGGCGGCTGCCACTACGCTCGCGGGACCATGCCCGCGCGCAGCCACGGCTCGCTCCCCGCCGCCGACGTCGGTGAGCTCGTCGGCGTCTCGGGCACCACGATCGGGCAGTGGGCAAGGCGCGGGTACATCCTCTCCTCGCAGCGCGAGACCGAGCCCCGGCGCTACAGCGTCGAGGATGTCGCCGAGGCCGCCATCGTCCACGCCATGCTGGAGCGCGGCGTGCGCCGGACCGACATCCGCCGCGCCGTCGCGCGGCTGCGCGCGTCGGAGCGCCCCTGGCCGCTCAGCGCGGCGCGGCTGGCCACCGCTCACGACGGTCGCGGGCCGGCGCGCCTCCTGCTCCACCACGACGGCGGCTGGCATGAGCTGGGCCCGCGCGGCTGGCAACGGGTCGTCGTCCCGGGCGCCGTGGAGGAGGTTGGGCTGCGCCTGCGGACGGCCGCCGCGGCCTGATCAGCGCGCGCCGTACCTCCGCGCGGCGGCGCGGAACGCCGCCAGCGCGGGCTTGTCGGCGAGTGTCCCGTCGGCGCGGCGGGTGCGCAGGCCCGAGTAGTCGAACGAGTTGGGCGACCCGCGGTCGACCGTCGCCCACGTGTACCAGAAGATCCGGTCCAGGCGCAGCGACTTCCGAGCGGCCATGTAGTCGCGATAGGCCGACTGCAGGCGCTGGGCCTGGCCGGCCTCGGTGGTCTCCCAGTCCTGCGTGAGCGGCTGTTTCTTGCCCTTGGCCGACGACCAGGTCAGCTCGGTCAGCCAGATCGGCTTGCGCCGGTCTCCGTGCGCGTCGAGCACCTGGCGGTTGAGGCGCGTGATCTTCACGCTGTTGGAGGGGCGGCCGCTGAACGGGTGCACCGCCGCCACGTCGAAGCGCAGTGGGATCCCGGCCCCGTAGAGCGTGCCCAGGTCGCGCCACGAGAAGTTGGCCAGGCCGGCCATCACGACGCGGGCCCCGGCGTCGGACACCTTGACCGCCGTATAGGCGGCCGCCAGCAGGCGCGCGTAGGGCTTGGCGAACGGCTGCTGGGCGAAGTAGTCCGGCAGGTTGGGCTCGTTCCAGATCTGCCACTCGCGCACGGGGTGCTCGGGGACCGACGGGTTCTGCGCCCAGAACGAGCCGTGGGGGCCGTAGCGGCCGATCAGCGTGCGCAGGAAGGCCGCGTAGTCGGCGTTGTCGCGGGGCGGCGAGAACGGGTTGCCGGGCGCCCGCGCGGCCCACGCGGGCGCGCGGACCACGAGCGCGAGCACGTCGATGCCGGCGCCCGCCGCCGCGGCGACCTTGCGGTCGGTGGCGGCGAAGTCGTAGCTGCCGCGCTGCGGCTCGACGAGGTCCCACGCGATCTCGAAGCGCTCGGACTCGACACCGTCGGCGCGCATCCGGGCCGACTCCTGGCCGAGGTTGAGGTCCGGCGCGTCGAGGACGCCGTTGACCATGACGCCGAAGAAGCCCGCCGGAGCGCGGGTCGCGGCGCCGGCAGGCGCCGCGGGCGCGGCGGCGGCGAGCAACAACGCGAGGGCGACGGCGACGACGAGGAGGCGGCGGGACACGGGGCGATCGTAGGTCAGGCCACCCGGAACACGCGGCGTCCCCACGAGTAGCTGGCTTGTGCCACCTCCCCGCTAGATTCGGTGCATGCGCGTGACCGCCGCCCCGTGGCACGGCCGCGGCGGCCGCGCCGCCGTGGCGTGGCTCGGCGCCGTCGCGGCCCTGGAGGCAACGCGGCGCGCGGCCGGCTGGCCCGCCGTGCGCGACCTCGCCTCCAGCCCCGCCGACGTCGCCCGCGGGCGCATCTGGTCGCTCGTCACGAGCGGCCTGCTCGTCACGCGCGACCCGATCGTCCAGCTCGTGGCCGCTGCGCTGTTGACCGTGGCGGCTATCCAGGCGCTCGGCCCGGCCACGTTCTGGCTCGCAGCCGCCGCCGGGCACCTGGGCTCGGCGCTCCTGGCATATGCCGGGATCGGGCTCCTGTGGCTGCTCGGGCGTGCCGACGTCGACTCCGTCAGCGAGGCTCCCGACTTCGGCATCTCGTGCGTCGTCATCGGCGTGCTCGGCGCGCTGACCGTCGCCGCCGCAGGGCGCCGGCACGCGGCGTGGCGGATGCTCGCGGTCGCGGCGGGAGTCGTGATCTGGGCGGTGATCCCCCCGTTCGGCCTGTCCGCCGTCGAGCACGCACTCGCGTTCGCGCTGGGCGCTGCGGCCGCCGCCGCCGCCGCAACCCGGCGGTCACCCGGCCCTTCCTTCGGCCCTGTGCCGTAGCCTCCGGCGCGTGCCGGCCACCGACCGACCGCGATCCTCGCTGCTCCCGCTCGCCGCCGGCTGGCTGGCGGCGGGCGTCGGGATCATGAACCTCGTCTCGGCCCTGACGACCGAGCTCCCCCGGCGGCTGGGGGCGCTGGCCGGCCTGGCGCCCCACGAGCTCGTGCTCACCGCCCACGCCCTGGCACTGCCCGCGGGCGTCGGCCTTGTGGTCATCGCCCGGCATCTGGCGCTGCGCCGGCGGCGCGCGCTGCACGTCGCCCTGGGCCTGCTCGTCGCAGCCGGGGCGCTCAACCTCCTCAAGGGCCTCGACGTCGAGGAGGCGGCGGCCAGCTGGGCGCTGGCCGCCGTCCTGTGGTGGAGCCGCGACGCGTTCTGCGTGCGCCACGACCCCGGCCGGCTGCCGGTCGCCCTGTGCCAGGTCGCGACGCTCGTCGCCGCCGCGACGGTCACCGCGGTGGGCGCAGTGGCCCTCGCCACCCACGGCTCGCGAGGGCTCGGCGGGACGCTGCTCGAGGCGCTGCACAGCCTCGTCCTGGGCGGATGGGACTACCCGGTGCGCGACGGCTACGGCTGGCTCCCGCTGGGCGCCGGGTTCCTGGGAGCCGTCACGCTGGTGGCCTGCGCAGCCGCGCTGTTCCGCCCGCTCGCCGCCGAAGGGCGCCGGCACGCGGGCGACGCGCGGCGGCTCGTGCGCGCTCACGGAGCCGACACGCTGAGCTTCTTCAAGCTGCGCGGGGACCTGCACCACCTGTTCACCGCCGACCGGCGCGCATTCGCCTCCTACCGCATCGAGCGCGGGGTGCTGCTCGTGTCGGGCGACCCGGTGGGCGACCCCGGCGCCCTGCCGGCGCTGGCCCGCGACCTGCGGGCCTTCGCCGACATCCGGGGCCTGCGCCTGGGCGTTGTCGGCGCCGGCGAGTCGTCGCAGCGGCTGTTCGCAACCATCGGGTTGCGCTCGCTCTATCTCGGCGACGAGGCGATCGTCGAGACCGCCGGCTTCACGCTGGACGGGCGGCGGATGAAGAAGGTCCGCCAGGCGACCTACCGCCTCGCGCGCCACGGCTATGGCTGCGAGTGGCGCCGGCTCGGCGACCTCTCGCCCGACGAGCTCTCGACGCTCGAGCGCGTATCCGCGCGCTGGCGCGGCAAGGCGCCCGAGCGGGGCTTCTCGATGGCGATGGACACCCTGCGCGGCGAGCACCTGGACGAGACGGTCGTCGTCCTGGCCCGCGACCCCGAGGGCGCCGTCCGCGGCTTCCTGCACCTCGTCCCCTCCTACGGGCGCCCCGCGCTGTCCCTGAGCGCCATGCGCCGCGACCCCGACACGCCCAACGGGCTCATCGACGTGCTCGTGGTGCGCGCCGTCGAGCTCGCGCGGGAACGCGGCATCCAGGAGCTCTCCCTCAACTTCGCCGCGTTCGCGCGACTGATGCACGACCCCTCCGGCCCGCGCGACCGCCTGCTGGGACGCCTCGTCGCGCTCGGGAATCCGCTGTTCCAGATCGAGAGCCTGTACCGCTTCAACGCGAAGTTCCACCCTCGCTGGGAACCCCGCCACCTGCTCCACGAGGGCCCGCTCGACCTCCCGCGCACCGCGCTGGCCGCGCTGCAGGCCGAAGGCCAGATGCCCAGGCTCGGGGCGCTGCGCCAGCGGCCGGCCACGGTCGCGGGCTGAACCCGGGCCGGATCAGGCCACGGCGGGAACCGCGTCCCACGCGTGCCCCAGCAGCCACGGGGTGAGATCCCCCACCGGCTGCGGCCGCGACAGGTGGTAGCCCTGCACCTGGTCGCATCCCATCGCGCGCAGCGCCTGGAGCGTCTGCTCGTCCTCGACGCCCTCGGCGATGCTGTTCAGGCCAAGGTTGCGGGCGAGGTCGATGATGGAACGCACGATCACGGCGTCGCTCGGGTCGGCCGTCATGTGCATCACGAACGAGCGGTCGATCTTGATCGCGTGCGCCCGGAGCCGCTTGAGGTAGGCCAGCGACGAGTACCCCGTCCCGAAGTCGTCGATCGCCAGCCGCACGCCCATGGCGTTGAGCCGGTGCAGCACGGTCATCGCCCGCGCGGGATCGGCCATGATCACGCTCTCGGTGATCTCCAGCTCGAGGCGTGCGGCGTCGACGCCCTCGCCGGCCAGCAGGTCCGCGACCTCTTCGGGGAGGAGCCGGTCCATGAGGCTCCGTGCCGACAGGTTCACGGCCACGCGGATCTCGAGGCCCAGGGCGTCCCACGCGCGAACCTGCCGCAGCGACTCGCGCAGCACGTACGTGGTGAGCGGCCGGATGAGGCCCGTGTGCTCGGCCAGCGGGATGAACTCGGCGGGGGACACGATGCCGCGGGTCGGGTGCTGCCAGCGGACCAGCGCCTCCACCCCGACGACGGCACCGCGGCTCAGGTCGACCTTCGGCTGGTAGTGCAGCGTCAGCTCGTCGGCGGCGATGGCGTGCCGGAGCTCGGTCGCCATCGCCAGGCGACCGACGGTGTAGTGGTCGTGGTCGGCGACGTAGAGCTCATGCCCGCCGCCGCTGCCCTTGGCGCGGTACATGGCGATGTCGGCGTGCTGCATGAGCGTCTCCACATCGCCGGCGTCGTCCGGGTAGCGCGAGATGCCGAGGCTCGCGCCCACGTCCAGCGTCACGCCGTCCAGGACGAACGGCTCCTGCAGGACGGTGAGCAGCTTCTCCGCGACGGCGACCGTGGCCTCCGGGTGAGACGAGACGCTGGGCAGCAGCACCGCGAACTCGTCTCCGCCCAGCCGGGCGACCGTGTCGCTCTCGCGCAGGACCGCCTGCAGTCGCGGCCCGACCTCGCGCAGGAGCGTGTCGCCGTGATGGTGGCCGAGGGTGTCGTTGATCTCCTTGAAGCGATCGAGGTCCATGATCATCACCGCGACCGACTCCCCCTTGCGCCGCGCGACCACAATCGCCTGGCTCATGCGGTCCAGGAACAGCGCCCGGTTGACGAGGCCCGTGAGGCCGTCGTGCTGGGCGAGGTGCTCGTTGCGCGCCGCCTCGCGTGCGGCGCGATGGATCGCGGCCATCGGCAGGACGATCAGGGGCACGAGCGCCAGATCGATCCGCGAGACCGTGGTGACCGCTGGGGCCAGTCCGGCGAGCATCCCCGTGGTCCACCCGCGGAAAAGCACGTCCTTGCGCACGTGGGGCAGCACCGGGAGGCTCTGGCTCAGCGCGACAGCGGTCCTCGCGAGGACCGAGTTCAGGATGAAGAACACGACGGCCGCCAGCAGGATCCCGGGGATCTGCGGGGCCGAGTAGACCGTACCGGGAAAGGGCTTCCCGACCGCGAGCGAGATCACCAGACCGGCCGGGATCCAGGAGAGCGTGTACTGGCTCACGTTGAACAGCCCGCGGCGCAAGGGCTTGCGGGCCACGAGATCGGCGATGAGCGAGGCGAGCGCCTGGACGGCGACCGCCGTCGTGATCCCGTACATCAACAGCAGGGCGAGGATGAAGGTCGTCGAGATCGCCAGCTCGCCGGCGTGGCCTGCGACCTTGATCGGGCGCATCTCGCCGAAGACGACGAACCCGGCGAAGACCCAGAACACCGGATCGCCCGGATCGATGAGCGGCCGCGGACCTGTGGCGAGGAGAATCGCCAGCGCCGCCAGGCCGGCGACCGTCAGTGGCGTCGTGTAGCGGTACAGCCGTTGGTTGGCGGAGCTGCGGGACATCGGGTCCGGTACTCATCGGGCGCCAGGCCGGCTTGCATGAGGTTCGCGACGCCGGACCACCCGGGCGCGCGCCCCCTCTTCGCTGCGGTGGCGCCGGGTGCTCCCGCCGAAGGGCGGGAGCACCCCTGCGCCTCACAGGGGCCTGAACGGCCCTCCGCGAGGGTGGGTCACCACTTCTCCTGAGACACCAGGGCCTCTACCACTTCTCGCCGGCGCCGAGCGCCTCGATGACCACGGCGATCACGGCGACGACACTCGTGATCCGCCAGACGCGGGCCTTCGCGGAATGCCACATGGGCTGTGCTCCTTCCTTGGATTTCCCCCCGATGGAGGAGGGCACGTGCAGGAAGGGTGCACATTCGCGCTCCAAGGGCCGACAAATGTCGGATCAAGTCCCGGCACGCTCGGCGCCGGCGACCGCTGCGTCGATGCCCCTCACGTGCTCTTCGCCGCCGTCCTGCTGATCTGCCTCGTGAGTGTTCCGCTCGCCGGCGGCCGGCTCTCGCTCCTGTCTGAGGCGCGCTTTCGCGGCGCGGGCCTGGCGGTCGCGGGACTCGTCATCCAGATCCTCGTGATCTCGGTGCTGCCCACCGGCGCGCGCGGCCTGCACGAGGCCGCACACCTGGCGTCCTACGTGCTGCTGGGCGCCATGCTCGCGCTGAACCTGCGGATCCGGTGGCTCTGGCTGGTGGGCCTGGGCGGCCTGCTGAACTTCGTCGCGATCGCGGCGAACGGCGGCGTGATGCCCGCGTCACATGGCGCGCTGGCGCGCGCCGGATCGCTCCCGGCGCCCGGGCACTTCATCAACTCCACGCAGCTCGCCCATCCGCACCTGCTGTTCCTGGGCGACGTCTTCGCCATCCCGGCGCCGTGGGCGCACAACGTCTTCAGCGTCGGGGACGTCCTGATCGCGGTCGGCGCGCTCCTGCTGCTCCACGGCCTCACCGGCTCGCGGCTGACCCCCTCCGCGCGCCGGCGCGCCCCTCAGCGCCCCACGCTCGCGTAGACCTCGTCGAGCAGCCCCTCCCGGTCGGGCAGGCCGCCGTAGTTGGCGGCGAGATAGCGGTCGGTCTCCGCTCGGGGGGTGCCGCCGAGCGCCATGCTCAGTGCGACCACGCGCGCGTTCTCCGCATCGGCGGCGTGGCGGGTGGCCGCCAGCGCCGCCGCGGGCTCGGGAGCGACCGGCGGCGCGATCGGGATCAGATCCGGGGCTGCGGCCGCGGCGATCGCCGGGCTGGGCTCGGGCTCGGGGACACGAGGCGCCACCGGCGCCTGGGGCGCCAGCTCGCCGACGCTCGCCACGAGAACGGAGAGCTCGCGCTCGAGCTTCTCGGCGCGCTCGCGCAGGCGCGTGGCGACCGCGCGGACGGCCTCGACCTCCGCGCTGGTGCCCGAGGCCGCCTCGGCCCGGATGCGCGCGGCCTCATCGCGGGCGGAGCGCTCGATGTCGGCCGCGGTCGCCTCGGCCGCGGCGATGATCGCCCCGACGCGCTCGCTGGCGGCGGCGGAGGTCGTCGGCGGAGCGGCGTCGGCGCGGGCACGCAGCGCCTGGACCTCTTCGGCCACGGCGCGCAGGTGCTCGTCGACGGCGGCGGTGTCGTAGCCGCGCCGCCCGGTGGGGAAGTCGCGCTTCTCGATGAAGGATCGGTCCAGGGCCACCGCGGGGTTCAGCCTAACGAAAGGCCGGCCGCGGTTCGCCGGACGAGCCCGTCGCGCACCAGGCCGGCCAGCGCCGGCTCCAGGCGCTCCGGGGCGATGCCGGCGGGCATCCCCTGCCCCGCTGCCAGCGCGCTGACGATGCGCCCGCGGACCCAGCGGTTGCTGTCCTCGAAGCGCTCACGCTTCCGCGCGCCCGCGCGCGGTGGCGCAGCCACCATGTCGCGCGACGCACACCAGCCCGCCGCCGGGCACTCCGCGCACGCCGCCGCCCGTGCGCGGCACACCGTGGCGCCGAGCTCCATCAGCGCCTGGTTGAAGTCTCCCGCGCGGCCCGCGGGCAGCAGCTCGGCCGGCTCGCCGCGACCCAGCCGGGCCGCCACGCGGCGCACGTTGGTGTCCACAGCGGCGACCTGCTCGCCGAAGGCGAACGACGCGACCGCGGCCGCGGTGTACGGGCCCACGCCGGGCAGCCGCACCAGCTCCGCAGCGGTCTGCGGCCAGCCGTCGCGCGCCACGATCGCACACGCCTCGCGCAGCCACAGCGCGCGGCGGTTGTAGCCCAGGCCCACCCACTCGCGCAGGACCGCCGCGGGGGTCGCCCGTGCGAGCGCCGCGGCCGACGGCCAGCGCTCGAGCCACGCCTCGTAGCGCCCGACGACCCGGGCGACCTGCGTCTGCTGGAGCATGACCTCGCTGACGAGGATCGCGTAGGGATCGCGCGTGCGCCGCCATGGCAGGTCGCGGCGCACCGCCGCGTACCAGTCGAGGATCGCGCCCTGCATCGGGCCCGTCCCAGTGGCCGAGGCCACTAAGCCGGGGCCTCGTTGGCCTGGATGTCGGCCAGGTCCCGGCGCAGCTCGCGGATCTCGTCGCGCAGCCGCGCGGCGTACTCGAAGCGCAGCTCGTCGGCGGCGGCGAGCATCTCCTCCTCGAGCTCGACGATCGTCTTCTCGAGGTCCGACAGCGACAGCTCGCCGCGCTTGGCGCGCTTGCGCTCGGAGCGCCGGCGCCCCTTGGGCGTCTTGCCCTCGGCCTGCAGGAACTCGGCGATGTCGCTGATGCCCTTGACGATCGTCGCCGCGGTGATCCCGTGCTCCTCGTTGTAGGCGAGCTGGATCGCGCGGCGGCGGTCGGTCTCGTCGATCGCCGCCGTCATGGCCGCCGTGCGCTTGTCGGCGTACATGAGGACGGTGCCGTCGACGTTGCGGGCTGCGCGGCCGATCGTCTGGATGAGCGACGTCTCGCCCCGCAGGAAGCCCTCCTTGTCGGCGTCCAGGATCGCGACGAGCGAGACCTCGGGCAGGTCCAGGCCCTCGCGCAGGAGGTTGACGCCGACGAGCACGTCGTACTCGCCCAGGCGCAGGTCCCGGATGATCTGGATGCGCTCGAGGGTGTCGACCTCGGAGTGCAGGTAGCGCACCTTGAAGCCCATCTCGAGCAGGTAGTCGGTGAGGTCCTCGCTCATCTTCTTGGTCAGCGTCGTGACCAGCACGCGCTCGTTGCGGTCCACCCGCACGCGGACCTCGTTCATGAGGTCGTCGATCTGGTTGCGCGTCTCGCGGACGTCGACCGCCGGGTCCACGATGCCCGTCGGGCGCACGATCTGCTCGACGACGCGCGCGGAGCGGCTGCGCTCGAACTGGCCCGGCGTCGCGCTGACGAAGACGATCTGCGGGGTGATCGACAGGAACTCGTCGAACTTCTGGGGCCGGTTGTCGAGTGCGCTGGGCAGCCGGAAGCCGTAGTCGATCAGCGTCTGCTTGCGCGAGCGATCGCCCTCGTACATCCCCCCGATCTGCGGGACGGTCTGGTGGGACTCGTCGAGGAAGCAGACGAAGTCCTCGGGGAAGTAGTCGATCAGGCAGTACGGGCGATCGCCGGGGTTGCGCCCGTCGAGGATGCGCGAGTAGTTCTCGATGCCGTTGCAGAACCCCATCTCGCGCAGCATCT
>JAOPZW010000124.1 GCA_025963905.1 Solirubrobacterales bacterium
CAAGGAGTTCCCCGCCGAGCGGTACTACCGCGACGCCAAGGTGACCGAGATCTACGAGGGCACCTCGGAGATCCAGCGCCTCGTGATCGCCCGCGCGCTGCTGGGCGAGGCCGCGCGCGAGAGCTGAGTGGCCAGGCGATGACGCCCCCGCTGCGGATCGATCCGGTCGCCGAGGCCCGGCGGCACTGGGAGGAGCGCTGGGGCGAGGGGCCCGCCGCGCCGATGGCGGCGGTCACGTCGATCATGCGCGCCCAGCAGGTCCTGCTCGCGCAGCTCAACGACGTGCTGCGCCCGGTGGGGCTGACGTTCCCCCGCTACGAGGCGCTGATGCTGCTGTCGTTCACCCGGACCGGCGCGCTGCCGCTGGGGAAGGTCGGCGAGCGCCTCCAGGTGCACCGCACGAGCGTGACGAACATCGTCGACAAGCTCGAGGCCGATGGCCTCGTGCGCCGCATGCCGCACGCCGACGACCGCCGCGCGACGCTCGCCGAGATCACGCCTGCCGGGCGCGACGTGGCCGCCGCCGCGACGGAGCTCGTGCACGCGGCGGGCTTCGCGATCGGCGCCCTGGGCCCCGAGGAGCTCGAGGAGCTGACGAGCATCCTGCGCACGCTGCGCCGCGACGCGGGCGATTTCGTCGAAGGGGACTAGCCACTCCTCGCCGGGGCCCTACACTTCGGGTTCCAGCGAGATACGAGGAAGTCCGACTATTTTCATGAAGACCGCTGCCGCCGTCCCCAGCACCGCCGCCGAGTGGCGCGAGGCCTACGCGCTGACCCCTGAGCGCGATGCGCCGTTCACCACCCTCAGCGGCCTGCCCGTCGCCCCGCTGTACACCGAGGCCGACCTGCCGGCGCCGGAGGCGATCGGGCTGCCCGGCGCGTATCCGTTCACCCGCGGCGTGTACCCGTCGATGTACCGCGGGCGGCTGTGGACGATGCGCCAGTTCGCGGGCTTCGGCACCGCCGAAGAGACCAACGAACGCTTCCGCTACCTGCTCGACCATGGCCAGACCGGCCTGAGCACCGCGTTCGACATGCCGTCGCTGATGGGCCACGACTCCGACCACCCCAAGTCGCTGGGGGAGGTGGGGCGCGAGGGCGTCGCGATCGACTCGCTCGACGACATGCAGACGCTCTTCGGCGGCATCGACCTGGGCGACGTCAGTGTGTCGATGACGATCAACGCCCCGGCGGCGATCATGCTCGCCTTCTACGTCGTGGCGGCCGAAGCCCAGGGCGTGCCGGCCGACCGCCTGGCGGGGACGATCCAGGCCGACATCCTCAAGGAGTACATCGCCCAGAAGGAGTGGTGCTTCCCGATCGACCCGGCGATGCGGCTGCTGGGCGACATGATCGAGTGGTGCTCGGGGAACATGCCGCGCTGGCACCCGGTCTCGATCTCCGGCTACCACATCCGCGAGGCGGGCTCGACGGCCGCCCAGGAGCTGGCGTTCACGCTCAAGGACGGCCTCACGTACGTGGAGCAGGCCGTCGAGCGCGGGCTCGACGTGGACGACTTCGCGCCGCGGCTGTCGTTCTTCTTCAACGCGCAGATCGACTTCTTCGAGGAGATCGCGAAGTACCGGGCGGCGCGGCGGATCTGGGCGCGCGAGCTCAAGGAGACCTTCGGCGCCAAGAGCCCGAAGTCGTGGCTGATGCGCACGCACGTCCAGACCGCGGGTGTCTCCCTGACCGCCCAGCAGCCGCTGAACAACATCGTGCGCACGGCGATCGAGGCGCTCGCGGGCGTCCTGGGCGGGACCCAGTCGCTGCACACCAACTCCTACGACGAGGCGCTCGCGCTACCCACCGAGGACGCCGTGCGCATCGCGCTGCGCACCCAGCAGATCATCGCCCACGAGACCGGCGTGGCCAACACGATCGACCCGCTGGGCGGCTCGTACTTCGTCGAGGCGATGACCGACGAGCTGGAGCGCCAGGCCTACGCCTATTTCGCCACGATCGACGAGCTCGGCGGCATGGTCCAGGCGGTCAAGCAGAACTACCCCCAGCGCGAGATCGCCGATGCCAGCTTCGAGCTGCAGACGGAGATCGACTCCGGCCGGCGGATCGTCGTCGGGGTCAACGCCCACCAGCAGGACGACGACGTGCCGCTGGAGATCCTGCGCATCGATCCGAGCCTCGAGGGCAAGCAGATCGCCCGCGTGCAGGCCGTCCGCGCCCGTCGCGACGCCGGCGCCGTCGAGGCCGCGCTGGCGGCGCTGCGCCAGACCGCGGCCCGCGAGGACGACAACCTCATGCCCGGGCTCCTCGATGCGGCGCGCGCACATGCCACCGAAGGCGAGATCATCGGTGCGCTGCAGGACGTCTTCGGCTCGTACACCGAGTCGCCGGTGTTCTGACGGGGCCCGGGAAGGTTCCGAGGCGTTCCCGCGTCACCCTCACCAATGCCCGACCATCCCATCTCCCGAGGAGGCCCACGATGAAGCGGCTCCTGGCTGTGCTGTCCGCCGTCGCGATCGTCGCCGCGGCGCTCGCCATCCCCGCGCTGGCAGCGACGAAGACGATCACGATCGGCGACAACTTCTTCAAGCCCGCATCGGTCACCGTGACCAAGGGGACCAAGGTGACGTGGGCCTGGAAGGGCAAGATCGCCCACAACGTGACCGTGAAGAGCGGCCCGGTGAAGTTCCATTCGGCCACGATGCCCAAGGGCACGTTCTCCAGGACCCTCACCAAGACAGGCACCTACGCGATCGTCTGCACGATCCACCCCGGCATGCAGATGACGCTGAAGGTCAAGTAGCGCTCAGCCTGGATCCACCGATTCTCGCGGCGAATCCCAGTCGTGGATCACGGTCCAGCGCCGATCGGCGGCTTCCAAAGGGACCACCCTGTGGGTGCGCCGCCGATCGGCCCTGGACCGCGCCCACGACAGGGATTCATCCACGATGATCGGTGGATCCAGGCTCAGGCGGCGGCGCGCAGGCTGCCGCGGATGAGCTCGTAGGCCAGCGACGGCCCGCTCGGGGACCATCCGAGCTCGGCCGTCGCGCGGACCGATGACACCATCGGTCCGCCGAGCAGTCCGCGCCCGAGCGGGCCCCAGCGCTCGACGGCTTCGTCCAGGGTGAGCGCCGAGGCCGAGCCGCCACCGCCGACGCCATGGCTCATGGCCGTGGCGACGTCCCGCATCGCGATGGCCTGCCCGACGAGGTTGTAGCGCCCCGAGGCTGACGCGTCCGTCAGCGCGGCGACGTACGCCGCCGCGAGGTCGTGGAGATGGAGGGTGGCGAACAGGCCGTAGCCGTCGCCGACGAAGACGCCGTGCCCCGCGGCGCGGGCGGCGTCGAGGAGCGTCCGCGTGAAGATGCCGGCCGACCCGTCGCCGTATACGTGGCCGGGCCGGACGACCACCGGCCGCACGCCGCGGGCGCCGGCGGCCAGCACCCGCTCCTCGAGGGCGACGCGCGGACGCTGGGGCTCCACCACGTCGTCCAGCGGGGTGGACTCGTCGACGAACGGCACGCGGTAGCCCTGGTAGACGGCAAGCCCACTGGTGAGGATGAGCGTGCCGTCGCGCCCGGCGAGCCCGGCGATCATCGCGTCGACCGCCGCATGGTCGGCGTCGCCGACGATGCCGCCGCCCATCCCCACGGCGGTGTGGATGACCGCGTCGGCACCGGCCACCGCCGGCGCGAGGCCCGCCGGGTCGGCGATGTCGCCCCGGTGGGGCTCGCAGCCGGCGCCGATGAGCGCCTCAGCCGCCCCCTCGGACCGCGCCAGGCCGACGACCGCGTGACCCGCCTGCTGGACCGCGCGAACGACGGCGCGGCCGATGTAGCCGGTGGCACCGGTGACGAAGACGCGCATGCCCAGCACCTTAGACGGGCGTACGGGGCGCGCGGCTACGCGACGGCGAGCGGCGCGCGCCGCTGGGCCGACGTCCCGGCGAGCTCGAGCAGCGCGGCGTTCAGCGCCTGCGGCAGGCGCGGCACCTCGGGAAGCGCGACGGGATCGGCGTAGCCGCCGAACGTGATGCGGTCGCGGTAGGTGAACACGCCGATCGACAGGGCGTGGCCCTCGGACAGCGGGATGACCGGGACCGCCTCGCGCAGCTCGCAGCCCAGCAAGTACACGGGCACGCGCGGGCCTGGCACGTTGGAGACCGTCAGGTTGTACATCCGCGGGCCTGCCGCCAGGCGCGCAGCCGGGCCCTTGAGCGGCTCGGGCAGTGCCCCGAGCGCGCCGAGGATCGCCTGGCCGCCCGCCGCGCGGCCCGTGCGCTTGAAGCGCTGCGTCTGCGCGTGGACGGCCATCAGGCGGGCCGCGGGGCGGTGCAGGTCGACGGGCAGGTCCACGAACACGAACGCGATCCGGTTGCCGGTGCCCGGCGCGGCGGCGCCGGCGCGCATGTCGACCGGGACCATCACCTTGAGCGGCTCGGGACGGCGCCCGTGGTCGAGCGCGAGTGCCCGCAGGCCGCCGGCCACGGCGCCCAGCACGACGTCGTTGAGCGTGACGCCGTGGCGCCGGCGCGCCTCCAGCAGCGGGGCGATCGGCTCGCTGTGGTGCACGAGCGTGCGCTCGGGCCCGATCGCGGCGTTGAGGTGCGAGCTCGGGGCCGCCCGCAGCACGTCCTCGCCGACGGCGAGCGCGGTGCGCCGCAGCGTGTCAGCGATGCGCACGCCACGGCCCGGGCTCCGGGCCAGCCGCGCCATCGCGCCGGCGGCGCGCAGGCTCTCCGACCCGCGGTCGGCCAGGGCCTCGAGCGCCAGGCGGCGGGCACCGGGCGCCCGCGCGGGCGCCCAATCGTCATCCTCGGTCCTGACCGGGCCGGCGTGCGGCGAGGTGTCGAGCAGGAGCAGCGCGAGCGCCATCGCCGACATGCCGTCGACCATCGCGTGGTGCAGCTTCATCACCAGCCCGGCGCCGCCGTCCTCCAGGCGGCGGGCGTAGCTGATGCGCCACAGCGCCCGCGAACGGTCCAGGGGTGTCGAGAGCTCCCGGTCGCACAGCGCGTCGAACCGCGCGCGGCTCAGCGTCTCGCCCGCCGGCGCGAGCTCCACGACGTGGTCCTCGACGCGGAAGCGCTCGTCATCGACCCACACCGGCTCGCCCAGGCCCGCGGGCGTGGGCGCCAGGCGCTGGCGGAAGCGCTCGGCGTGGCGCAGGCGCCCGGCGACCTGGGCGCGCAGGGCGCCGATGCCGGGCGGCGTACCGCCGTCGGGCGGCGCGAAGCGCCCCTTCCAGGCCACGTGCATGTGCGCGGCGGGCGTCTCGACGCGCAGGAAGGAGCCGTCGAGCGAGGAGAGACGGGCGCGCGGCACGGCCCCATGGTCGCTCGCCACCGCGCGAGCGACAACGGACCGCGTGTCGGATCAGAGGGGCGGCGGCATGGACCCGTCGTCTGCGGTGGGCACCGGGACGCCGGGCTCCCACGTGCCGTCGTCGTGGTGCCACGCCATCCGGTACGTGCCGGCCCCCGCAAACGGCGCCGTGCGCAGGAAGAAGCCGGCGCGGTCGGTCAGGAAGGCGCCCGCCTCCATGTCGCACGTGCCGCCCCACGACGTGACCGGCGCCCACGCTCCGGTGGCGGGCTCCAGGCGCTCGACGCGCACCTCGCGAGGACCGTCGCCCGGGCGCACCTGGCCGAACAGCAGGACCGCGCGGGTGTCCCCGCTGCCCACCGTGCGCGCGAAGAACGGCAGCTTGAATGCCCGCGCGGCGGGCTTCGGCTCGCCGGAGGCGGTGAACAGGCCGGTCTGCCAGTCCCGGTAGTACGCGCGCGTCCCGGGCTTGCGCCCGGACTCTGCCGGGTCGATGTCGCGCAGGAGGAACTGGGCGAACATCCTGACGCCCGGGTCGCGCCACGCCAGGTAGGTCGCCCAGCCTTCGAAGCGCGCCTGCTGGTCGCGCGTGAAGGGCTGGAACGGGTCGTCCTCGCGCGACTCGTATCCGTACTCGGTGAAGTACAGCGGCAGCGTGCCCGCGATCCGCCCGCGCGCCGCCAGCTCGCCGAGCAGCGTCTCGAGCTTGGCCGTGTCGGCGATCGGGGCGTCGTCGGCCAGCGCGCCCGGGGCGTCAGGCGGGGTCAGGCGCGAGTAGGGGTGGTGGGCGAAGCCGTCGGCACGCAGCGGGCGGAAGTCGCGGCACTCCGGCACGCTCAGCGGTCGCAGCTCGCGATCGACGCAGGCCATCGTGCGCAGGAACTCCAGGGGCGGCACGCCGCCGCGCCCCGGCACTCCCGAGCCCGTCGAGGCGGTGTTGCCCATGAGCACCAGGTCGCGGTCGCTGACGCGCTTGATCGCGTCGTAGGCCGCGGCGTGCATCGAGCGGTAGACGTGGGGCGACATCGGGCGCGTCCCGTAGCGGTCATGCACCCACTGGGGCCCGAGGAACGACGCGTGGTTGGGCTCGTTCCACGTCGCGAACATCCGCACGGCCGGCAGGACGCGGCCGCGCTGGACGGGATCGGGGAACGCGCCGCTGTAGCGCCGCGCGACCGCCGTGGCGAAGTCGGCGAAGGCGTGGGGGTCCGGGTACAGGCGCTCGCGATCGCGGTTCTTGGCGGGTGCGGCGACGGCCCAGCGCGGCGCCCAGAAGCCCAGGTCGATCTGCACGCCCAGCCCGGCGGTGGTGCTCGCCTTGACCGCGGTGTCCAGCGACCGCCAGCGATCCTGCTCGTAGGTGCGCGAGTCCGAGGCGTCGAACGGCGCCCGCGGGGTGCGCCGCGAGCGGGGAGCCGGCGCCAGCGCCGACCAGCCCGCCGTCAGGCGCACGCGGTCGGCTCCGAGGGCCGCGACCTGCTCGGCGGTGCGCTGCACCTGGGCCGGGGAGCGGTGCAGGAACTGGGCGTCGTCCTGCAGCGTCGTCTCCATGTCGCGGACGCCCGGCGCGCCGGCCACGAGCAGCGCCACGAGCGAGCACGTGAGGATCCCCACCGTACCCCTCCCGAGTCCCGCGCCGGCTCCCGCAGCCGGCGACGGGCCCAGGCTCGCGCATGCCTACGCGCGCGTCAAATCGCGACAACGAGTAATAGACTCCGGCTCGCTCCGGCGCCAGGGTCCGCGCCGGGCTCACGAGCATGCCCACCACCCCCACTGCCAGGAAGATCCGCGTCGTGGTCGCCAAGCCCGGGCTCGACGGGCACGACCGTGGCGCGAAGATCATCGCCCGCGCCCTGCGCGACGCCGGCATGGAGGTCATCTACACCGGGCTGCACCAGACGCCGGAGCAGATCGTGGAGACGGTCATCCAGGAGGACGCCGACGCGGTCGGCCTGTCGATCCTCTCCGGCGCGCACATGACGCTCGTCCCCCGGATCGTCGAGCTCCTCCAGGCCCAGGGGATCGACGACGTCCTGCTCACCGTGGGGGGCACGATCCCCGCTGACGACATCCCCGAGCTCAAGCGGCTGGGGGTCTCTGAGGTGTTCACCCCCGGCGCGCCGACGCAGGACATCATCGACTTCATCCAGCGCGCCGTAGAGCAGCGGGAACCCCGCTGATCCTCAGGCGGTTCGTCGCGCGGCGAACGTGGGTACCTTCGGTGTACCCACCCGATTGACTCGTCAGTCAATAACCTCGATACACTCCGAACCCAGCGTTTGCGCCAAGAGGAGGCCCTAGTGAAGATTTGCGTCCTGGTCAAAGAGGTGCCAGATGCCGCCGTTCAGAAGCGGATCGATCCGTCGACGGGGCGCATGGACCGCAACGGGGAGAAGAACCTCAACCCGTACGACACGCACGCCATCGAGGCGGCGATGCAGATCAGGGAGGGTGGGGCCGTCGAGGTCGACGAGATCGTCGCCGTGACGATGGGCCCGTCGACCGCGATCCGCGCGCTGCACAAGGCGGTGTCGCTCGGGGCCGACCGCTCCGTGCACCTCAGCGACGACGCCCTCGCCGGCTCCGACGTCGCCGCCACCGGCTACGCGCTCGCGCAGACGCTCAAGCGCGAGAGCCCCGACCTCGTCCTCCTCGGCCAGCAGTCCGACGACGGCGAGTGCTACACGATCGGCGCCGTCGTGGCCGACCACCTCCAGATGCCGTCGCTCACGCAGGTCATCCAGATGGACGTCGAGGCAGGCCCGCCCACCCAACTGCGCTGCGAGCGCCAGGCGGAGTACGGCTACGACACCGTCCAGGTCGAGCTGCCCGCCGTCATCTCGGTCGGCGACGCGATCAACGAGCCGCGCTACCCGTCGCTCAAGGCGATCATGGGGGCCAAGAAGAAGCCGCTGGATGCCCTCGCCATCGGCGACGTGGACATCGCCGCCGACCGGGTGGGCGAGAGCGGCTCGAAGGTCATCTGCGGCGACTTCAAGGCGCCGCCGGCCAAGTCCGCCGGCGAGATCATCGAAGACGAGGACACGAACGAGACGGTCGAGAAGATCGTCGCCTGGCTCGACGAGAGGAAGCTGATCTAGATGGCCGACATCCTGGTCTACGCGCTGCACTACGAGGGCGCCTTCAACAAGAACTCGCTCGGCGCCGTGTCCGAGGGGGCGCGGCTGGCTGCCGAGGCCGGCGGCGAGTGCCACGCGGTCGTGGTCGGCGGCTCCGATCTCACCGACGAGCTGTGCGCGACGCTCGGCCGCTACGGCGCGGCGAAGGTCTTCCGCGCCGAGGCGCCGGAGGGGCTCGCCCAGCCGGTCATCGACGTGATGGCCAAGGTCATGGACGACAACGGCCACCGCTATGCGCTGTTCGGGGGCGGCCTGCTCGGCTTCGAGATCGGCGCCGGCCTCGCCGCGCGCCTGAACGCCGGGGTGACGATGGAGGTCACGGGCGTCAACGTCGTCGGCGGCGAGCTGCAGGCCGAGCGCCCGATCCTGGGCGACTCGTCGATCTCGACGTCGAAGTACAAGGACCGCGGCATCATCATCGGCCGCCTCAACGCGTTCGAGATCCGTGGGGACGGCGCCGGCGACGCCGTCGTCGAATCCGTCCAGGTCGAGCTCTCGCCCTGGTCCACCAGGGCGAAGATGGTCCAGCGCGGCGAGCAGCGCGGCGCGGACGTCGACATCGAGGGCGCCGACATCCTGGTCGCCGGCGGCCGCGGGCTGGGCAAGGCGGAGGGCTTCGAGCTCTGCGACGAGCTCGCCAAGGCCTTCGGCGGCAACGCCGCCGTCGCCGCCACGCGCGCCGTGGTCGACGCCGGCTGGTACCCCTACGCCGCCCAGATCGGCCAGACCGGCAAGACCGTCTCGCCCAAGCTCTACCTCGCCGCCGGGATCTCCGGCGCGATCCAGCACAAGGTCGGCATGCAGTCCTCGGAGAACATCGTGGCGATCAACAAGGACGCGAACGCCCCGATCTTCGAGTTCTCCGACCTCGGCATCGTGGGGGACCTCAACAAGATCCTGCCCAAGCTGGCCGAGGCCGTGAAGGCCAAGAAGGGCAGCTGATCGCGATGGCCCGCTCCAACGGCGACGGCGGGAGGGCCGTCCCGGCGGCGTTCCCGCCGCCGGTCGACCCCCGCCGCGAGTTCATCAAGCGCGAGCTCGACGCCGAGGACGAGCGCATCGAGGTCGGTGTCGCCATCGTCGGCGGCGGCACGGCGGGCCTGGCGTGCGCCAACCGCCTGCTGCAGCTCCTGGGCGACGACCCGGAGACCATGGAGCGCCTCGGCGAGGTCCCCGTCGCGGTCATCGAGAAGGCCAAGACCTGCGGGGGCCACAACCTGTCCGGGGCCGTCATGCGTCCCGGCCCGCTGCAGGAGCTGTTCCCCGACCTCACCCGCGAGGACTGGCGCAAGCAGGGCTTCGCCTTCGGCGAGGTCACGAAGGAGGCGGTGTACATGCTGCCCTCCGCCAAGCGCACCCTGCGCATCCCGACGCCGCCGCCGTTCAAGAACCACGGCAACGAGGTCATCTCCGTCTCCGCCCTGGCCCGCTTCCAGCAGGCACAGGCCGAGGAGGGCGGGGCCTACGTGCTGACCGAGACGGCGGCGACGCAGCTGCTCGTCGAGGACGGCGTGGTGCGCGGCGTGCGGTCCGGAGACAAGGGCCGCGGCAAGCAGGGCGAGCCGCTGGGCAACTTCGAGCCGGGCGCGGACATCGTCGCCCAGGCGACGGTGCTCGCCGAGGGCTGCTGGGGCCACCTGACCGGCGCGGCGATCAAGGAGTTCGCGCTTGGCGAGGGGCGCGAGCCCCAGGTCTGGGAGCTCGGCGTCAAGGAGGTCTGGAAGGTCGCCAAGCCGCTGGACCGCATCATCCACACGATCGGCCCTTGGCCGCTGAAGCTCTCGAGCCGGTACGGGCAGATCGGCGGCACGTGGATCTACCCGATGAAGGACGCCAAGACCGGCGACGACCTCGTGAGCATCGGGTTCGTCATCGACCTGGAGTACGCCGACGCGACGACATCGGCCCACGACCTGCTGCAGCTGTTCAAGACGCACCCGCTGGTCAGGGGCGTCCTCGAAGGCGGCGAGCGCGTGGGCTGGGGCGCCAAGGCGCTGCCCGGCGGCGGCTACTGGTCGATGCCCAAGCTCACGATGCCCGGCGCGCTGCTCGTCGGCGACGCCGCGGGCATGGTCGACACCGTCGCGCTGAAGGGCGTGCACCACTCGGTCAAGTCCGGGATGCTCGCGGCCGAGTCGATCTACGCCGCGCTGCGGCGCGGCGAGTCGAGCTTCGCGGCCTACGAGGACGCCGTCGAGGAGTCACAGGTCGGCAAGGAGCTCTACGAGGTCCGCAACACGCGCCAGCCGTTCCAGAAGGGCTTCCTGCAGGGCGGCCCGCTCGTCAACGCGATGATCGCGACGAAGGGCCGCTTCCCCGGCGGGCGCTGGGCGTGGCACCGCAACGACGCCCGCGAGATGTTCGTCGGGGACACCGCCGAGAGCTATCCCAAGCCGGACGGGAAGTACATCTTCGACAAGCTCTCGAGCGTCTTCATCTCGGGCAACCAGACCCGCGACGACGCGCCGAACCACATCCGCATCCAGAAGAGCGTCCCGCGCCCGGTCGCGGAGACGTGGCGCTGGATGTGCCCGGCCGGGGTCTACGAGATCCCCGACGACGCGCCGGCCGAGGGCACCGTCGACGTCATCGTCAACTACACGAACTGCGTCCAGTGCGGCGCGATCACGGCCAAGGGCGGTCGCCTCACGACCCCCGAGGGCGGCGACGGACCGCTGTACCAGAACACGTAGTGGCCACTTAGGGTCCGCGAGGGGGCGCAACCAATGCGCCCTCTCGCTGTTTGTTGGGGCGACCCATGCGCACGACGCCGATCGCCCTCGTCCTCCTGCTCGCCGCGGCCCTGCCCGCCGGCGCCGTGGCCGCGACCCCCGCGCCCGACGCGACGCTGACCACGTGCCGGACCGACCCGGCCGCCGCCGGTGGGCGCTACGCCGTCTTCACCGGCTCGATGCCCGCGCTGCCGGGGACCGCGCGCATGGCGATGCGCTTCGACCTGCTCCAGCGCCGCGCGCCCTCGCCGGCGTTCACGAGCGTCGTGGTGCCCAAGTGGGGAGGCTGGGACACGTCGCGCCCGGGGCGTTCCTCGTTCAGCTTCTCGAGGCGCGTCAACGGGCTGGCGCCCGGCTCGGACTACAGCGCGGTCGTGCGATTCCGCTGGTACGACGCGGACGGTGTCCTGCAGCACAGTGCCCGGCGCGTCTCGGCGACCTGCCGCCAGCCCGACACCCGCCCGGACGTGCGCGCCGCCCCGATGAGCGCCGAGCGGGGCCAGCAGCCGGGGACCGCCACCTACACCTACGTCGTGCGCAACGCCGGCAAGGGCCCGGCGGGGCCGTTCGACCTCGTGCTCACGGTCGCGGGGGCACCGCAGGCCGCCCAGCGCCTCGGCGGCCTGGATGCGGGCGAGGAGCAGGTGGTCACGCTCGCCGGCCCGCTGTGCCAGCCGGGCAGCACGATCAGCCTGAAAGTGGATGCCTCCGCAGAGGTCGACGAGCGCGACGAGTCCGACAACGTGGTGGAGAGCGCATGCCCGTTCATGGGATGACGCCGGCGGGGGCGTTCCTGCACCCCGGAGCGGCGCACTCGGCCGCTACACTGGCTTCACGATGAAGACCGAAATCCATCCCGAGTACGTCGAGTCGCACGTCCGCTGCACCTGCGGAAACGAGTTCACGACGCGATCGACCCAGCCCGAGATCCACGTCGAGATCTGCTCGAACTGCCATCCCTTCTACACGGGCCGCCAGAAGCTCGTCGACACGGGCGGTCGCGTCGAGCGCTTCAAGCGCCGCGCCGCCAGGCGCTCTTCACGCACCTCCGCGTAGGGGCGCCACCGCCATGCCGGCCGCCGAGCGCCTCCCCGACGGCGCGCTGATCGCTCAGCGCGACGCGCCCGTCGGCGGCCAGGCGGTGCTCGAGGGCGTCATGATGCGCGGCGTCTCGACGTGGGCGGTGGCCGTTCGCAAGGCCCTGCCCGAGCAGCTCGGCGAGGACGGCCTGAACCCCGAGGAGGCGGCGCTCGGCGAGATCGAGGTCCAGTCGTTCCCGCTGACCTCGGTGATGAAGAAGCACCGTGCCCTGCGGTGGCCCATCGTGCGCGGGGTCGTGGCGCTGGGCGAGTCGCTCGTCATCGGCTTCAAGGCGCTGGGCATCTCGGCCAACGCCCAGCTGCCCGAGGAGGAAGAGCCGATCTCGGGCGGCCTGTGGGTCGGGACCGTCTTCGTGGCGATCCTGCTCGCGGTCGGCCTGTTCTTCGTCGTGCCGGTCGGGCTCACGAGCCTCATCAAGGACCAGCTGAACTCCTCGCTGCTGTTCTGGCTCGTCGAGGGCGTCCTGCGCACCGGCATCTTCCTCGGCTACATCGTGCTGCTCTCGCGCCTGCGCGACCTGCGTCGCGTCTTCGAGTACCACGGCGCGGAGCACAAGACGATCTCCTGCTACGAGGCGGGCCTCGAGCTGACTCCGGAGAACGCACAGCGCTTCTCGCGCCTGCACCCGCGGTGCGGGACGAGCTTCCTGCTGATCGTCATGATCGTCGCGATCTTCGTCTTCGCGCCGATCGGGCTGCCGGCCTGGTACTTGCTGGTCGCGACCCGCATCATCGGCGTGCCGCTCATCGCGGGGATCTCGTTCGAGATCATCAAGTTCGCCGGGCGCAACCGCCGCAAGCGGTGGGTCCGGACGGTGATGTGGCCGGGCCTGCAGCTGCAGAAGCTCACCACGCGCGAGCCCGACCTCGCCGAGCTGGCGGTGGCGATCGCGGCGATGAACGCGGTGCTCGCGGTCGAGAAGCCCGGCGAGACCGATGCCGAGGACCTCGTCGGCATCGAAGTCGTAGCGTAGCCCCGCCTAGACTCCCTGTCGATGATCGAGTCGCTGGTCGAGCAGATCGAGTCGCGCTTCGCGGAGCTCTCGCGGCAGATGACCGACCCCGACGTCATCTCCGATCGGCACCGCTACGCGGAGGCCGGTCGCGAGTACGCGCGGCTGGAGCCCGCCGCCAAGCTCGCCGAGCAGTGGCGCCGCGCCACCGACGACGCCGCCGGCGCCCAGGAGCTGCTCGACGAGGGCGAGGATTCCGAGGTCCGCGAGATGCTGGCGACCGCGCGCCGGCGCGTGGAGGAGCTCGAAGAGGGACTGCGCCTGGCGATGGTCGAGCGCGACCCGGCGGACGACAAGAACGTCATCGTGGAGATCCAGGGCGGCGCGGGGGGGGAGGAGGGCGGCCTGTGGGCGGGCGACCTCTACCGCATGCTCGCCAAGTACGCCGAGCGCCGCGGGTTCAGCACCGAGCCGCTGGACGTCGGCGACGGCAAGTACACGTTCGCGATCAAGGGCGACGGCGCCTACTCGGTGTTCAAGTTCGAGGGCGGCACCCATCGGGTGCAGCGGGTTCCGGCGACGGAGTCCCAGGGGCGCATCCACACCTCCACGGCGACCGTCGCCGTCCTCCCCGAGGCGGAGGACGTCGACGTGCACGTCGACCCCGGCGACCTGCAGATCGACGTCTATCGCTCCTCGGGCCCCGGCGGGCAGTCGGTCAACACGACCGACTCGGCGGTGCGCATCACCCACAAGCCGTCCGGGATCGTCGTGTCGATGCAGGACGAGAAGAGCCAGCTGCAGAACCGCGAGAAGGCGATGCGCGTCCTTCGCGCGCGCCTGTACGAGCAGGCGATGGCCGACCAGCAGGCCGAGCTCGCCGCAGACCGCCGGGCACAGGTGGGCACCGGCGATCGCGCCGAGAAGATCCGGACCTACAACTACGGCGAGCGCCGGGTCACCGACCATCGCATCAAGCTCACGGTCCACAACCTCGACGCCGTGCTCGAGGGCGAGCTCGACGACCTGACGGCCGGACTGACGGCCGACGAGAAGCGCCGCCGGCTCGAGGCTCAGGCGCAGAGCGCCTAGATGGTTGATTCCGGATCATTCGTGGTCGGGGTGGCGTGGATCGTCGTTCTGGGCGGCGTCCGGTGGCGCAGCCCATGGCAGCGCCATTGGCAAGTCCGCCGGACGGCGATCCAGAGCGGCGAGGCGCGTCAGGGTGGGCGGGTCCGTTTCGAGAATTCGGAATCGACCATCTAGACCGCGGCGTGCGTGCCCAGGTGCTCGTAGAGCGGGAAGCGCTCGGCGATCGCCGTGACGCGCTCGGCGAGCTCGCCCTTGCGCGCGTCGAAGTCCGGCGTCAGCGCCGTGGCGATGATGCGCCCGACCTCGCGCAGGTCCTCGACCTGCAGGCCGCGGGTGGCGAGCGCGCTGGTGCCGATGCGCAGGCCGCTGGAGACCGCCGGCGGCCGCGGGTCGAAGGGCACGGCGTTGCGGTTGACCGTGATGCCGATGTCGTGCAGGCGGTCCTCGGCCTGGCGGCCGTCGAGCTCGGACTCGCGCAGGTCGACGAGCACGAGGTGCACGTCGGTCCCGCCCGTCAGCACGTTGACCCCATGGCCTGCGGGGGCCGGGCTCAGCAGCTCCTCGGCGACGGCCTTGGCGCCCGCCACGGTGCGGCGCTGACGCTCGCGGAAGAGCTCGCTCTGGGCGATCTTGAACGCGACGGCCTTGCCGGCGATGACGTGCTCCAGCGGCCCGCCCTGCTGGCCGGGGAAGACCGCCGAGTCGATGGCCTTCGCGTACTCGGCCTTGGAGAGGATGAGGCCGCCGCGCGCGCCGCCGAGCGTCTTGTGCACGGTCGAGGTGACGACGTCGGCGTAGGGCACGGGGTTGGGGTGCTCCCCGGCGGCCACGAGGCCCGCGAAGTGGGCCATGTCGACCATCAGGATCGCGCCGACCTCGTCGGCGATCGCGCGGAAGCGCTCGAAGTCCAGGAAGCGCGGGTAGGCCGACCAGCCGGCCAGCAGCAGCTTCGGCCGGCGCTCGCGGGCGATGCGCTCGACCGCGTCCATGTCGATGAGGCTCGTCTCGCGATCGACCTCGTACGGGACGATGTCGTACAGGCGCCCGGAGAAGTTGATCCTCATCCCGTGGCTGAGGTGGCCGCCGTGCGCCAGGGCGAGGCCCATGATGGTGTCGCCGGGCTGCAGCAGCGCGTGGTAGGCGGACGCGTTGGCCTGCGCTCCGGCGTGCGGCTGGACGTTGGCGTGCTCGGCGCCGAAGATCTCCTTGGCACGGTCGATGGCCAGTTGCTCGGCCATGTCGACGTGCTCGCAGCCACCGTAGTACCGGCGGCCCGGATAGCCCTCGGCGTACTTGTTGGTGAGGACGCTGCCCTGGCAGTCGAGGACCGCCTGCGGGACGAAGTTCTCCGAGGCGATCATCTCCAGCGTGCGCTGCTGGCGCTCGAGCTCCAGCCCGAGGATCTCGGCGATCTCAGGGTCGACGTCGGCGACGGGGCGGTTGAAGTAGTCGGGGGTCAGATCCGACACGGGCATCTCCTTGGGCGGCGGCTACGGAACGGGTGCCCAGGCGCTCGGCGGTGCTGCTGCGTCGCTTCCCGGTGGTCGATTCCACCTCATCCCGCGCCAGTCACGACCCGCTCAACGTAGCACGTCACCCGGTCGGGGCGACCTCGCCGGCATCGCGCTCGAGGTCGGAGATCTGCCCGACGCGGCGGGCGTGGCGACCGCCCTCGAACTCGGTGCGCAGGAAGGCGGCGACGATGGCGTCGGCCTGCTCGGGACCGAGCCGGACACCGGACAGCGTCACGACGTTCGCGTCGTTGTGGCGGCGCGACATCTCGGCCTCGGCGGCATCGTGGGCGTTGACGGCGCGCACGCCGGCGACCTTGTTGGCGACGATCGAGACGCCGACCCCCGACCCGCACGCGAGGACGGCGCGATCGGCCTCGCCGCCGGAGACGAGGCGCGCCGCCTGCTCGGCGAAGCGCGGGTAGTCGACGGACTCCGCCGATGTGGTGCCGACGTCGACCACGTCATATCCGGCCGCCGCCAGCGTCACCCTGACGTGCTCCTTGAGGTGGAACCCGGCGTGATCGGATCCAACGGCGACCTTCATGCGGCGAGCCCTCCCGAGGACAGCTCGCGCATGCCCTCGTCGATGGTGGTGACCGGCGCGTACCCGAGCTCCGTGCGGGCGCGCGTGATGTCGATCGTCGCCTCCAGGGCGGACAGCCAGAGGGCCAGCCGCGTCAGCGGCGGCCGGCCGGGAAGCGGCAGGACTCCCCACGCGGCCTCGCCAACCACCGTGAGCGCGCTCGCCACCGGCCGCGGGACGCTGCGTCCCGGCGGCGTGATGCCCTGCGTGCCGAGCAGGCGGGTGACGAAGTCGCGGAAGACCACGGGCCGGCCGTCGGTCACGAAGTAGACGCCCCCGGCCACGCCGCGGTCGGCGCCCAGGAGCAGCCCCTCCACCACGTTGTCGACGTGCGTGGTCGAGGTCAGGTGCCGGCCGCCGCCGACCCACGCGAAGCGCCCGCGGCGCACCGCCTCCGCCAGCTGGGGCAGGATCGTGGTGTCCCCGAGGCCCCACACGAAGCGCGGCCGCACGACGACCGTCGCGAACCCGGGGCGGCTCGCGGTGACGACCGCCTCCTCGGCGCGCGCCTTGGTCGCCGAGTACAGCGACGGGGAGTCGAAGCGCAGCGGCGCGTGCTCGTCGGCCTCGATCAGCGGCCCGCCGGCCATGAGCGCCGCCTCGGTGCCCACGTGCACGAAGCGCTCGACACCCGCGGCCGCGGTGGCCTGCAGGGCGTTGACGGTGCCCGTCACGTTGGCGTGCTCGAATCGTGACGCCGACCCCCAGTCGCCGAGCTGGGCGGCGCAGTGGAACGCGACCGCGCAGCCGCGCGCCCCGGCATCCATCGCCGCGGTGTCGTCGAGGTCCCCCCTGACCGGCTCGGCGCCCAGCGCTGCGACCTTGGCGGCCGCGGCCTCGCTGCGGGCCAGCGCGCGCACCGGACGGCCCGCGGCGACCAGGCGCCGGATGAGGGCGCCGCCGATGAACCCGGACCCGCCGGTCACGAACGCCGCGCTCACGGTGCGCAGGGTACTCAGGATCCCGGTGGAATCGTGGCCGGGGCGCTCATCCCACGCGGCTCAGCGCCAGCTCGATCGCCGCGGCGGGAACCGCCCCCTGGCGGGCGATCGACCAGCTGTCCCGGTCCTCGAACGCGCGCAGGTCCACGACCGTCGACGGCGTGCCCGGCAGCTCGCCACCGTCGAGGACGAGGTCGGCCGCCTTGCGGATCGACTCGGGGACCGCGTTCAGCGTCCGCGCCTCGGTCTCGCCGCTCAGGTTGGCGCTGGACTGCAGGACGGGCCAGCGCACGCCGCCGAGGCCGGCCAGGGCCTCCGGCCACGCCGGCACGCGCAGCCCGAGCGTCGCGGGGTCGGGCCCGCAGGCCAAGGGGTAGCGCCGGCGCGGGTTGGGCAGCAGGAGCGTCACAGCGCCGGGGAGGAGCGCCTGCAGCGCGGCCGTCGTCCGCGGCCCGAGCTCGGGTAGCGCGGCGAGCGCCAGGTCCAGCGAGAAGAACATGACGGCCGCCGGATGGTCGGGACGGCGGTGCTTGAGGAAGTACAGGCGGCGCACCGCGTCCTCGAGGTCGGGCTCGCACGCAAGCCCGTAGACCGTGTCGGCCGGGAACACGGCCACGCCGCCCACGGCGATGCAGCGGCTGAACGTCTCCGCGTCGGCGGGCTCGATCATCGCCGGCCGATCACCACCCGGTCGATCCCGGCGAGGTCGCGGCGCGCCTCGGTGGCGGAGAAGCCCGCGCCGTGCAGGAGCGCGGCGACGGCGGGCGCCTGGCCGCTGCCGATCTCGACGGCGACGAAGCGCGCGGGCGACGCGCCCGCCTGCGCGGCCAGCCGGCGCACCACGTCCAGGCCGTCGGCGCCGGCGAACAGCGCGAGCTCGGGCTCGTGGCGCGTGATCTCGGGCGCGAGCGCGGCGCGGTCGGCCTCGGCGACGTACGGCGGGTTCGAGAGGATGGCGTCCGCGTCGGGCGCGCCCTCGAGCAGGTCGGCACGGGTGAACGACACCGCGAGCCCCAGCCGCCGGGCGTTGGCCCGGGCGACGTCGAGCGCGCCGTC
>JAOPZW010000127.1 GCA_025963905.1 Solirubrobacterales bacterium
GACCTGATCCACGAGGGCAAGGCGCAGCCGTCGTTCATCGTCTCCCATCGCGTCGGTCTCGGTGACGCGCCTGAGGCCTACGAGCACTTCGACCGGCGCGACAACGGCTGGACGAAGGTCGTCATGCACCCCGGGCAGAACGGGAGCCGCCCGGCCGCATAGCGCCCCAACGGTCTCTGTCGGCCTGGTCGCCCGGATAGGGCGGCCAGGCCCGCCGTACAGTCCCGCCAGGGCACTCGCCGGCCGCTCCTCACGTCGGGGCCCGTTGGCGGAACGTACGATCGCGAGGCACCGGATCTCGTAGTTCCTCGCCTGTCCGGCCCCATCGGCGGCGCATAGGGTCCTGCCGATGACCGCTTCCCGTCTGCAGCGCCTCTGCGCCGCACTCTCCCTGATCGCCCTCTTCCTCGTCCTGGCCGGCCCGGCCCAGGCGAGCACGGGCGATCCGGGGCCGATCTCGCCCATCCTCGACAACGACCTCGCAAGCGTCACCACCTACTGGGGCCAGACGTTCGCCGCCGAAGGGCGCACGGCACCGTCGGTGCAGCATACGTGGGTCGCTCCCGGCGCCACGGTCAGCACCGGCTGCGGCGCGAACGCGAACGACACTTCCGCGTTCTACTGCCCGACCGATGACACGATCTACATCGGCCAGTCGTTCGCCACCGCGCTGTACGACGGCGTCGCCAACGGCCTGCCCGGCCAGCAGGCGGGCTTCGGGCACGCGGCCGGCCAGTTCGCGGTCGCCTACGTCGTCGCCCACGAATTCGGGCACAACATCCAGCAGGAGAACGGGCAACTGGCCGGTCGCACGCAGGCCCTGCCGACCGAGCTCAACGCCGACTGCCTCGCGGGCACCTGGGCCCACTGGGACTACGGGCAGGGCAAGATGGATGACGCCGGCATCAAGCAGGTGCTCGACGCCGCCCTGGCGGTCGGCGACTTCGACTTCCTAAGCCCGCAGCACCACGGGACGCCCCAGCAGCGCCGCGACGCGCTGCTCACCGGGTTCGACAAGGGCACCGAGTCTGCCTGCGCGCCCTACCTGCAGATGTAGGAACCGGAGGGGACGATGGACCAGGGGGTCCGGCTCGGCCACAGGTCGCCGAGCCGGACCCTCTGCGCGCGCGTGGGCCATAGTGATGGGACACGCCCTCGCTCCGGCGCGGGTGGCCCAGATCGCGTCCCGCGCAGCTTCCATCCATGACCGCCACGCCATCCGCCGGCAGCCGTCCGAACCTGCGACGGCTGCGGACGATGCTGCTGCCGATCCTCGAGACGGCCGGCGCCGCCGTCGTGGCCTGGTACCTGGCGAAGCTGCTGTTCGGCCACCGCGAGACGGGCTTCGCCGCGATCGCGGCGGTGATCTGCCTCGGCGCCACGATGGGCCAGCAGCGCGAGCGGGCGCTCGAGCTGACCGGCGGCGTCGTCGTGGGCGTCCTCATCGCCGACCTGCTCGTCGGCCTCCTGGGGAGCGGCCCGCTCCAGGTCGGCCTGATGGTCGTGCTGGCGATGTCCGCCGCGGTCCTGGTCGGCGGCGGGACGTTGCTCATGACCGAGGCGGCGGTGTCGGCGATCATCATCGGGTCGCACGCCTCCTCGTCTCTCGGCGTGTTCCCGGTCCGGCCCCTCGAGGCGCTCGTGGGCGGCGGCGTGGCGTTCGCCGTCCACTCGCTGCTGTTCCCGCCCGACCCGGTCCTCCACGTCGGCCGCGCCGCCAACGAGGTCTTCAGCGGGCTCGGCCGCACGCTGCGGGACGTGGCGGGGGCGCTCAGAACGAGCGACCCGGCGCTGGCCGAGCGCGCGCTCGCGGCGGCGCGGAGCATCGACGACGACGTCCGCGCTCTGGGCGACGCGCTGGCCCTGGGCCGCGAGACCGCCCGGCTGGCACCGCGCCGGCGGTCGGCGCGCGGGGTCCTGGAGCGCCAGGAGGAGATCGCCCGGCACCTCGACTTCGCGGTCCGCAACACCCGCGTGCTCGCCCGCGACACGCTGCGCTACGCCCGCAGCGGCGGTCCGCCGGTCCCCGACCTCGCCGACGCGGTCGACGACCTCGGCCAGGCGCTGTGGGCGCTTGCCGCCGCGTTCGACGAGTCCGGCGACCGCGAGGAGCCGCGTCTGCTGGCTCTCCGGGCGGCAGCTCGCGCAAGCGGGGCGATGGCGCGACACGACAACCTCACGCTCATCGAGATCGCCGGGCAGATCCGGTCGACCGCCGCGGACCTCATGCGCGCGTCGCAGGCCGGAGCCCCCGACGACAGTGGGATCCCGGAGGCCTCCACCGAGGAGATGCTGACCTCCCCGCCCGGCGGCGGCGGCGCGTAGCCGGTCGAATGCGCTGTGGCGGGACGCTCAGCCGGCGCGCGCCGCCGGCTTGACGGTCAGCGGGACGTCGTAGCTCTCGACCGCCTCGATGCTGGCGTCGGCCGGCTCGCTCGCCTGCGTGCGCATCCTGTGCGCCCGCTCGGCGCTCGCCTGCAGCGCCGCCTCGCTCTCCCACAGGGTGATGGACATCGCCCTCGAGTTGTCGCGATCGGTGAGGAAGAAGGCCTGGGCGAAGCCTTCCAGCTGCTCGAGCTCTGCCCTCACCGACTCGAACCCGGCGAGCAGCCGGTCGGCGTCGCCGCGGTACCTGCTGACCCGTGCGAACATGCGAATCCCCTTCGATCGGATCGCTGAACGATCCAAGTATCTCCGGGCCGATGGGCGACGGCAAGCGCCGCGGTCCGCCTACTCCTCGCCGGCGGGCTCTTCGTCCGGGTGCACGCCCAGCAGCGCCTCGAGGCTCGCCTCGCGCTCCGTGCCCGTGACCCGGGCCCCCATGGTGATGCGCTCCCCCGCGGGCCGGGTGAAGTTCACGAGCGCGAGGTCCAGCGCCTCGACGGGCAGGCCGGCGTCCCGGGCCAGCTCGGCCGAGCGCCGGCGCAGGTTGATCGCGTCGCCGATGCCGAAGATCCGCTTGGCGGAGATCACCGCC
>JAOPZW010000131.1 GCA_025963905.1 Solirubrobacterales bacterium
CCCGCGGCGCCGGCCCCGTCCTCCGGCCCCTCGGGGGCGCAGCCGTCGCTCGAGCCCGGGCGCCAGCCGCCGTCGTGAGCGCCACCCGCCGCATCGTCCTCGCGGCCGCCGCGCTCGCCGCGCTGGCCGCGCTCGCCTCGGGCCCTCCCGGCGGCGCGACCGTCGTCGCGCACCGCACGCTGCTGGTGACCTCCGCGCCGGACGGCGCGCCCGCAAACGGCGACAGCGCAGATCCGGACCTGTCGGACCTCGGCACCGTCGTCGCGCTGGACTCCCGCGCCACGAACCTCGTCGCGTCCGACCCGAACGGCGCCCAGCGCGACGTCTTCACCATCGATCTGGTCACCGGTGAGCGGCGCCTCGTATCCGCCCCGCCGGACGGCGGCGGGGCCGACGGGCCGTCCTCGGCGCCGGCCATCTCGGAGGACGGCCAGACCGTCGCCTTCGTCTCGCAGGCCACGAACCTCGTAGCGAACGACGCCAACGGCGTCGCCGACATCTTCGTGCGCACCGGCGACGAAGCGCCGCAGCGGGTCAGCGTCGGCGCCGGCGGCGTGGAGGCCAACGGACCTTCCAGCCAGCCCGATCTGTCGGCCGACGGGCGCTACGTCGCCTTCACCTCGGCCGCCTCCAACCTCGTCCCGGGCGACACGAACGGCGTCCCCGACGTGTTCCTGCGCGACCTCGACGGCGGCACCACGACCCGGCTCAGCGTGTCGAGCGACGCCGCCCAGGGCAACGGGCGCTCGTCGAGCCCCGCCATCGCGGGCGACGGCTCGACGGTCGCCTTCGAATCGGCCGCGTCGAACCTCGTGCGCCGCGACCGCAACGGCGCCGCCGACGTCTTCGTCCGCCAGATCGCCGCGCAGCGCACGCTGCGGGTGAGCGTCGACAGCCGCGAGCGCGAGCAGGACCGCGGGATCCGGCCGCCGTTCACGGCGACCCCCGACATCAGCGACGACGGCGCGATCGTGGTCTTCGACTCCGACGCGACGAACCTGACGCCCGGCGACACCAACGCGCACACCGACCTGTTCCGCCGCGACATCCCCCATGGCCGCACGTCGCTGGTCTCGGCGAGCTCGCGCAACATCCAAGGGAACAACGACAGCTTCTCGCCGGCCCTGTCGCCCGACGGCCTGGTGATGGCCTTCGAATCCTTCGCCACGAACCTCGCGCCGGGCGACGCGCCCCGCGAGGACGTGTTCGTCCGCGATCTGCTGCACGGCTCCACGACGGTCGCGTCGGTGCCCGACGCCGGCGGCGGCCGCGCGCCCGAGCTCGTCCCCCAGCTGCTGCAGCGCCCCTCGCTGTCGGGCGACGGGCGCGAGGTCGCGTTCGTGTCCACCGCCCCGAACCTCGTCCCGGGCGACACCAACGGGCACGCCGACGTCTTCGTGCGCCGCCTCGATCCGCCCGACGGCAGCCAGGCCGGTCCGGTGCGCACGCGCCAGGGCCGCCTGGTCGTCACGCTCGCCGCCGATGACCCCCGCGCGACCGCGTTCGTCTGTCGCGTCGACAGCGGCGCCCCGTTCGCCTGTGGGCGTTCGGTCACGCTGCCGCGCGGCCTGCGCCCCGGCCTCCACCTGCTCCGCGCCCGCGCCGGCGGGCCGGGAATGCTGTCGGACCCCACCCCTGTGCGCGTGCCGTTCCGCGTCCCGCGCTGACGGCGCCGCGCCCGACGCCCGCGCCCGCCTCTGAGTATCGTCGCCGCTGTGAGCGCGACCGCCCCCGAAGCCGACGTCATCGCCGTCGGCCGGGACCTCGCGGCCGCTCTGCCCTCGGCCTCGCGCAACCCGCTGAAGGCGCTCGACGATCGCGCGATGGACATGGCATCGCAGGACGCCGGGCTGCGCGCCGCCCTCTTCCGCTTCGTGGACGTCGTCCCGGCCTGCCGCTCCCTCGACGACCTGGCCCAGCACCTCACGGGCTTCCTCGACGAGGTCGGCGACCGACCGCCGCCGCTGGAGGTGGCGATGCGCATGGGCGCCAGCCGGCCGGGGCGCACCGCGCTGGGCGCGGCGGCGGCGGCGGGCGTGAAGCACATGGCCCATCGGTTCATCGTCGGGGCGACGCCGCGCGATGCCACCGGGGTTCTCCAGGACCTGTGGAAGGAGGGCGTGGCGAGCTCGGTCGACCTCCTGGGCGAGGCGACGGTCACGAGCGCCGAGGCCGACCGCTACGCCGCGCGGTGCCGCGAGGCGCTCGACGGCTTGGTCGAGGTCTACGCCCGGTTGCCGCAGCGCCCGGCGCTCGAGCGCGACAGCGCCGGCCCCATCCCCCGCGCCAACCTGTCGGTCAAGGTCTCGGCCCTGACGCCGCTGCTGCGTCCCGACGCCCCCGAGCTCGGCAAGCGCGACGCCGCCGGCCGGCTGCGCGACCTGCTGCGCCGGGCGCGCGAGCTGGGCGCGCACCTGCACATCGACATGGAGTCCTTCGACTCGCGCGAGGCGGTCACCGACCTCGTCCTCGAGCTCCTCGACGAGGACGAGTTCCGCGACGGCCCGTCGGCCGGACTCGTGCTCCAGGCGTACCTGCGCGACTCGCCGGAGCTGTGCGAGCGCATCATCGCGTGGGCCCAGGCCACCTCGCGCACGCAGCCGCTGTTCGTGCGCCTCGTCAAGGGCGCCTACTGGGACCACGAGATCGTGGAGGCCCGCCAGCACGGGTGGGAGTCCCCCGTCTTCGAGGTCAAGGCCGAGTCCGACCGCAACTTCGAGGCGCTCACGCGCCGGCTGCTCGACGCCCGGCCGGCCGTGCGCGTGGCCATCGCCTCGCACAACCTGCGCTCGATCGCCCACGCGGTCGCCTACAACCGAAGCGTCGGAGCGCCCGACGGAGACCTCGAGCTCCAGGTGCTGCGCGGCCTCGGCGACGACCTCCAGCACGCCCTGGCCGCCCGCGGCCTGCGGGTGCGGACCTACTGCCCCGTCGGCGACCTCGTCTCGGGCATGGCCTACCTCGTGCGCCGCCTGCTGGAGAACACCAGCAACGAGTCCTTCCTTCATGAGCAGGCCAGCGGGCGCCCGCTCGAGGCGCTGCTGGCGGCGCCATGAGCTTCGAGGTCTTCTCGAACGAGCCGATCCTCGAGCTCCGCCGCGCCGCCGTACGCGCCACGCTCGCCGAGGGCATGGACTTCGTCGAGCAGCGCCTGCCGATCCGCGTGCCGCTGTGGATCGCCGGCGACCGCCGCGAGGGCGACGAGCTCGTCTCGACCGACCCCGGCAACCCCGACCGCCCGATCGCCGTGGCGCCGGTGGCCACCGCCGCCGACGTCAACGCCGCCGTGAGCGCGGCCACCGAAGCGGCGCGCGGCTGGTCGGCCACGCCGGCGTCGCGTCGCGCCGAGGTGCTCTCCGGCGCGGCGGCGTGGATGCGCGAGCGCCGCGCAGCACTGGCCGCGCTGGAGGTCCGCGAGTGCGCCAAGCCCTGGGACGAGGCCGACGCCGACGTCTGCGAGGCCATCGACTTCCTCGAGTTCTACGCCCGCGGGGCCGTGGCGCTCGGGCGCGGAAAGCCGCTGTTCCAGGTGCCCGGCGAGCGCAACGAGATGCACTACGTCCCGCGCGGCGTCGTCGGGGTGATCTCGCCGTGGAACTTCCCGATCGCGATCCCCTGCGGGATGACGGCAGCCGGCCTCGCGACGGGCAACACGGTCGTCCTCAAGGCCGCCGAGCAGGCGCCCGGCTGCGCGCTGATGATCGCCGAGGCGCTGGAGGCCGCGGGCCTGCCGCCCGGGGCGCTCTCGCTCGTCCCCGGCGACGGCACGGCCGGCGCCGCGCTCGTGCGCCACCCGGACATCCACACGATCGCCTTCACCGGCTCGGGGCCGGTCGGGCTGGAAATCATGCGCGCCGCCGCCGAGGTGCCGCCGGGCGGTCGCCACCTCAAGCGCGTCGTCGCCGAGATGGGCGGCAAGAACTGCATCATCGTCGACAGCGATGCGGACCTCGACGACGCTGTCCCGGCCCTCATCGCCTCCGCCTTCACCTATGCCGGCCAGAAGTGCTCGGCGGCCTCGCGCGTGCTCGTGCACGAGGCGATCGCCGACGCGCTGCTCGAGCGCCTTACGGGAGCGGTCGAGGTGCTCGTCGTGGGCCAGGCCGACACCTTCGGCATCGACGTCCCGCCGGTCATCGAGCGCGAGGCCCAGGAGCGCGTGGAGCGCTACCGCGCGCTGGCCGCACAGGGCGGGCACATCGTCGCCGAGCGCGACGGCGACCTCCCCTCCCACGGCTGGTTCGTCGCGCCCTGCGTCGCCGCCGACCTGCCCGCCGACTCGCCGATCCTGCGCGAGGAGATCTTCGGGCCGCTGCTCGCGGTCGAGCGCGTGCGCGACGTCGATGCCGCCTGCGACCGCGTGGACGAGCTCGCCTTCGCGCTCACCGGAGGCCTCTTCGCGCGCAACCCGCACACCGTGGAGCGCGTCGTGCGCCGGTCGCCCGTCGGCAACCTCTACGTCAACCGGCCGATCACCGGCGCGATGGTCGGTCGCCAGCCGTTCGGAGGCAACCGCCTGTCGGGCACCGGGACGAAGGCCGGCGGCCCCGATTACCTCCTGCAGTTCGTCGAGCCGCAGGTCGTCACGGAGAACACCGTGCGCCACGGGCTCGTCATCTGAGCGGTTGCCGCGGTGACGGCGCGGTTGGCACTGGATTCCGGTCCGCTGGGACGGTAGCCTGCTTCACGGAGATGCGCCGTCCTGTCCTGATCGGCCTGATCGCGGTCGTCGCCCTGGGGGCGAGTCCAGCGCTGGCTGACGCGGCCGGCCAGTCCTCCAGCCCCTTCCGCGACTACGCCAGCCCGGCCGAGGACCAGTACGGCGGAGGTGGAGGAGGCCCCGGCAACGGGCAGGGCAACGGCCCGCCAGACGGCCGGCCCCCGAACTCCCCGCCCGGCCAGAGCGGCGGCGGGCCTCCGGGCCGGGGCGCGGTGAAGGGCGCCCGCGCACAGGGCTCGGCGACGCGGTCGAGCTCGTCGACACCTTCGAGCTCGGGGGCCGTCAAGGGCGCACGCGCATCGTCGCGCCCCGTCGCCGTGCGTAGCGCCACCGCGGCCTCGGTCCGCACGGGGCCGGCCGGCGGCCTGCCGTTCACGGGCCACGACCTCACCCTCTTCGTCCTCGTCGCCACGGGCCTGCTGGGCGCGGGCGCGCTGCTGGGCGCCGGCGAGCGCGTCACACGCTCGCGCCGGCGCCGGGCGCACCGAGCGGCCTAGCGGCGCCCAGGTCGCCCGCGGGACGGCGGTCGTCGAGTCAGGCTGGGCGCGAGATGCACGCTATCCGTGCACGTCGCGCCCAGGCCGTCTAACACCCCTCGTTCAGGCCGGCGTCCCGTCCATCGCCGCGCGCACGTGCGCGAGGAAGCGCTCGTGCAGGCGATGGTCGTCGCCGAGTTCGGGGTGGAACGAGATGACGAACAGGGCGCCCTGGCGCGCGGCCACCGGGTGACCGTCGACCTCGGCGAGCACCTCGACCTCGGGGCCGTGCTCAGCGATCCACGGGGCGCGGATGAAGACGGCCCGGACCGGCCCGCCGTCGATCCCGGGAAACTCGAGGTCCTCCTCGAAGCTGTGCAGCTGGCGCCCGAAGGCGTTGCGCTCGGCCACGATGTCCATGAGTCCGAGGTGGTCGCGGTCGAGCATGATGAGCCCGGCGCACGTCCCGAAGATCGGCCTGCCGGCGCCCGCGAACACCCGCAGCGGCTCCGCCAGCCCCTCCCGCTCGATGCCGAGCGTCATCGTCGTGGACTCACCGCCGGGCAGCACGAGGCCGTCGAGGCCGTCGAGGTCGGCCGGCGTGCGCACCTCGCGCACCTCCGCCCCCAGCCCGCGCAGCATCTTCGCGTGCGCGGCGAAGCCGCCCTGCAGAGCGAGGACCCCGACGACCGGCGCCCTCACCGCCGGATCAGAGTCCATCTCGGTGGAGGGGGTGGTCGCAGGGTCGGACCCGCCCGCCCGTGGATGACAGGCGTCGTCCGGTCGCGTAGCCAATGCCGGTGGCCTTCGCAAGCGAACGGATGGCGACCGTCGCCGCGGAACGGTGCCCTGCGGCCGCCACCTACCGAGATGGGCTCCTACCAGCCCCGGGTCGAGAGGACCTGCTCGGGCTCGAGCTTGCGCGCCTCGAGCGACACCATGGCCGGGCCCAGGCCCTCGGACGCCTTGGCGACGCGCGCGGGGTCGGCGAAGTGCGTGGTGGCCTCGACGACCGCCGCGGCGCGGGCCGGCGGGTCGTCGGACTTGAAGATCCCGGAGCCGACGAACACGGCCTCGGCGCCGAGTTGCATCACGAGCGACGCGTCGGCGGGCGTCGCGATACCCCCGGCGCAGAACAGCGGCACGGGCAGCCTGCCCGCCTCGGCGACGGCGCGCACGAGGTCCAGCGGCGCCTGCAGGTTCTTCGCCTCGGTCGCCAGCTCGGCGTCGTCGAGGTTGCCCAGGCGCTTGATCGCCCCGGTGATCGAACGCAGGTGGCGCACCGCCTCGACGATGTCGCCGGTGCCCGCCTCGCCCTTGGAGCGGATCATCGCCGCGCCCTCGCCGATGCGCCGCAGCGCCTCGCCGAGGTTCGTCGCGCCGCACACGAACGGGATCCGGAACGCCCACTTGTCGATGTGGTGGGCCTCGTCGGCCGGCGTGAGGACCTCGGACTCGTCGATGTAGTCGACCTCGAGGTACTCCAGCACCTGCGCCTCGGCGAAGTGCCCGATGCGCGCCTTCGCCATGACGGGGATCGTCACGGTCTCCTGGATGCCCTTGATCATCTCCGGGTCCGACATGCGCGCAACGCCACCGTCGCGGCGGATGTCGGCCGGGACGCGCTCGAGCGCCATCACGGCCGCGGCGCCGGCGTCCTCGGCGATCTTCGCCTGCTCGGCATTGACGACGTCCATGATGACGCCGCCCTTGAGCA
>JAOPZW010000147.1 GCA_025963905.1 Solirubrobacterales bacterium
CGCCTGAGCGTCGCAGTCGACGGCGGGCGCGTCGCCGACGCAGGATTCGAGGCCTCCGGCTGCGGGTCCATGGTGGCCGCCGCGAGCGCCGCGGTCGAGCTCGTGCGCGAAGCACCGCTGCTGGACGCCGCTCGCGTGGGCGCGCGCGAGATCGCCGGCGAGCTCGGCGGTCTCAGCCCCGGCAAGCTGCACGCGGCCGACCTGGCGGCCGACGCGCTGGCGCGGGCGCTGGGGGAGGGGGCCTTCCGCGACGCGGCGGCCCCACCCAGCCCGGGGCGGGTCGTGGTCGCCATGAGCGGCGGGGTGGACAGCGCGGTCGCGGCCCTGCGGTGCGCACGCGAGCCCGGCGCTGAGGCCGTCGCGGTGACGCTCGAGCTGTGGCGCGACCCCGAGAACGACGGCGAGCGCAGCTGCTGCTCGGCCTCGGCCGTGCGGACCGCACGCGCGCTGGCGCGGCGCATGGGTCTCCCACACCTGACGCTGGACCTGCGCGACGCCTTCCGCGCCGGCGTGGTGGAGCCCTGGGTCGCCGAGCACGCGCAGGGCCTGACGCCCAACCCGTGCGTGCGCTGCAACGGTCACGTGCGCCTCGACGCGATGCTGGAGCTGGCGCGGCGCGTGGGGGGCGAATCCCTGGCCACCGGCCACTACGCGCGCGTGGACCAGGAGAGCGGGCTGCTGCAACTGGCGGCCGACCCGGCCAAGGACCAGGCATACATGCTGGCCGCCCTCGCACCCGAAACGCTCGCGCGGCTGCGGTTCCCCCTCGGCGAGCTGACGAAGCCCGAGGTGCGCGCGATCGCCGCCGAGCACGACCTGCCGGTCGCCCAGACGCCCGACTCCCAGGACCTCTGCTTCCTGGCCGGCACAGGGCGCCAGGCGTTCCTGGCCCGCCACGGGGGCCCGCGCGAGCGCCCGGGCGACATCGTCGACCGGGCCGGCCGGCGCCTGGGCGCGCATCGCGGCCATCACCTGTTCACCGTCGGCCAGCGCCGGGGCCTGGCCGTCGGTGGCACCGGAGAGCCGCTCTACGTCCTGGCCACCGACGCGCGCGCCAACACCGTGACCGTCGGGCCGAAGGCAGCGCTGGCCACGGTCGCGGTGCGCGTGCGCGGGGTGCGACTGCACCGCCCCGAGCACGAGGTCGACGCCGTCAAGCTCCGCTACCGCTCGGCGCCGGTGGCCTGCACGCTGCGCGAAGGGCGCCTCGCGCTCGCCGAGCCGGTCGATGGAGCCTCGCCCGGGCAGACCGCCGTCTTCCTGAGCGGCGATCGCGTGCTGGGATACGCCACAATCGTGGCGTGACCTCCGACGAGATCCGCGAGATGTTCCTCGAGTTCTTCGAAGCTCGCGACCACCTGCGGCTGCCATCCGCGCCGCTGGTGCCGGCCACGTTCGACCCGTCGGTGCTGCTCACGACGGCGGGCATGCACCCACTCAAGCCCTACTTCCAGGGGCTCGAGCAGCCGCCGCACAACCGGCTGACGAGCTGCCAGAAGTGCTTCCGCACGACGGACATCGAGAACGTCGGCAACACCACGCGCCACCTGACGTTCTTTGAGATGCTCGGCAACTTCTCGATCGGCGACTACTTCAAGCAGGGCGCCGTCGAGCTCGCGTGGGAGCTGTCGCTGGAGGGCTTCGGCTTCGATCCCGAGGCGATCTGGATCACCGTCTTCGCGGGCGACGAGGAGCTCGGCCTGGGCCCCGACGAGGAGGCGATCGCCGCGTGGGAGTCCGTCGGCGTGCCGCGCTCGCGGATCGTCCTGCTCCCGCGCGAGGAGAACTTCTGGCAGTCGGGGCCGACCGGGCCGTGCGGCCCGTGCAGCGAGCTGTACCTCGACCGGGGGCTGGCCTTCGGCCGCGAGGACGACCTGCCGGGCGGCGACAACGAGCGCTTCCTGGAGTACTGGAACCTCGTCTTCATGCAGCTCAACCAGGATCCCGAGGGCACGCTGACGCCGCTGCCGAGCAAGAACATCGACACCGGGCTGGGCCTCAACCGCATGGCGCTCATCCAGCAGGGCGTCCCCACGATCTTCGAGACCGACCAGTTCGTGCCGCTCATGCGCCTCGGCCGCGAGCTGGCGTCGACGACCGAACCCGACGAGCGCGCGCTGCGCATCCTCGCCGACCACTCGCGCGCGATGACGTTCCTCATCGGCGACGGCGTGGTGCCCTCCAACGAGGACCGCGGCTACATCCTGCGGCGGGTCATGCGCCGCGCGATCCAGCAGGGCCACCGGATCGGGATCGAGCACGGCTTCCTGCCGCAGTTCGCCGAGCAGGTCATCGAGACCATGGGCCCGGCCTATCCGGAGCTCGTGAGCCGGCGCGGGACGATCCTCAAGTGGGTCACCGCGGAGGAGGAGGGCTTCGGGCGCACCCTCGAGCAGGGGACGCGCCTCCTCGACAACCTCCTGGCCCGCGGCGAGCTGCCCGCGGCCGACGCCTTCAAGCTCCACGACACCTACGGCTTCCCGATCGAGCTCACCCGCGAGATCGCGGCAGAGCGCGGCGTCCCGTTCGCCGGCGACGCCGAGTTCGTGCGACTCATGGACGCGCAGCGCGTGCGCTCCGCGGCCGGCCCCGGGCGCGGGCGGCCGGGCGGGGCGACCGAGGTCGTGCGCGAGATCTCACCGGAGCCCACCGAGTTCACCGGCTATCAATCCCTGGAGCAGCACACGACGGTCGCCGGGCTGCTCGAGCGTGACGGGCGCACGTTCGTGAAGCTCGCCGAGTCACCGTTCTACGCCGAGGGCGGCGGCCAGATCTCCGACGTCGGCACGATCGCGTGCGAGGATGGCGACTGCCTCGTGCACGTCGTCGGGGCCGTGCGCGCCGGCGACGACCAGGCGATCGTCGTGGAGCCCGAGTCCGGCACGCTTCAGCCCGGCGAGCGCGTCGTGGCCCGCGTCGACCCCATCGCCCGTCACGCCACCGAGGCCAACCACACCGCCACGCATCTGCTGCACGCCGCGCTGCGCGAGCGCCTGGGTGAGCACGTGCACCAGGCCGGCTCCTACGTCGGGCCCGACAAGCTGCGGTTCGACTTCTCCCACACCGCGCGCCTCTCCGCGGAGGATCGTGCCGCCGTCGAGGACCGCGTCAACGAGTGGATCCTGCGCAACGACCCCGTTCGCCCGATCACCACGACGCTCGACGAGGCCCAGCGACTCGGAGCCATGGCGTTGTTCGGCGAGAAGTACGGCGACGTCGTGCGCATGGTCGAGGTCGGCGACGGCTCCTACTCGCGCGAGCTCTGCGGCGGCACCCACGTGCGCTCGACCGCCGAGATCGGTGTCTTCAAGATCCTCAGCGAGGGGTCGAGCGCATCCAACGTGCGGCGCATCGAGGCGGTCACCGGGCCGGAGGCGGTGCGGCTGCTGCGCTTCCACGACCAGGTGCTCGGCGAGGCGGGCGACGCGCTGCGCGTGCCGCCCGAGCGCGTCGTCGAGGCGATCGGCACGTTGCGCGACCGCGCGCGGCAGGCCGGCAAGGCGCAGACCAACCGGACCGTCGACGTCGCCGCGCTCGCGGGGCGTGCGGTCGATCTCGCGGGCGCCCGGGTGCTGACCGAGGTCGTCGAGGCGCCCGACGCCAAGTCCCTGATGGACATCGCCGATCGCGTCAAGGGCCAGGTGCCGGGCGACGCCGCGATCGTCCTGGGCACGGCGGTCGACGGCCGTGTGCACCTGGTCGCCAGCGTGGCGCCGGCGCTCGTCGAGCGCGGCGTGAAGGCCGGCGCGATCGTCAAGATCGCGGCGGAGGTGGCCGGCGGCGGCGGCGGCGGCCGCGACACGATGGCGCAGGCCGGCGGGCGCGATCCGCAGAAGCTGCCGGAGGCGATCGCGGCCGCGCGGACCGCGATCGAAGCGGCGCTGTCCTAGATCTCGTCGCCCTGGTGAGCCGACGTCCGTCCGGAGGGAGTCGTTAGCCTCGTGCGAGTGCTCGCACTGGATTACGGCAGCGCGCGCTGTGGGTGCGCCCTCAGCGACCCCACGGGCACGCTCGCGACCCCGATCGAGGCGGTGCAGCGCCCGGCGACCCGGAGGGGCTTCGCGCGGCTGACGGACCTCGTGCGCGACCGCGGCGTCGAGCACATCGTCGTCGGCCTGCCGCTGTCGCTCTCGGGCGCCGACAGCGCCCAGACGAAGGAGGCCCGCGCGTTCGCGGCTCGCCTGGCCGACGCCGTCCGCGTGCCCGTCGACCTCTACGACGAGCGCTTCACCACGGCGATCGCCCAGCGCGCCGCGGGGGACCGTACGAGCGAGGACTCGCGTGCCGCCGCGGTCCTGCTCGAGGACTGGCTGGCGCGACACGCCCACGCGGGGCCTGAGGACGGCTCCTGATGGGCATCTTCGGCCGGGACGGCAACAGCGAGCGCAGCGCCGCCGATCGCGAGGCCGCGCGCCTCGAGCGCGAGCGGCGCCGCGCAGTGCGCGAAGGCCGGACCCCGCCGCCCTCGCCGGAGCGCCCCGCGG
>JAOPZW010000170.1 GCA_025963905.1 Solirubrobacterales bacterium
GCGACGATGATGAGCATCGACAGGCCGAAGTGGGCCATGACCCAGCCGGGCGCCAGGCCGTAGAGGACCGTGAGGCCGCCCATCACCGCCTGGCCGATGACACCCAGCGGCAGCAGCACGCCGAGCACGGCGAGGTCGCGGCGAAACGGCCGGCGGAAGAACGCCAGCAGGCCCGCGGCGACCGCCGCCAGGCCGACGAAGCCCGACAGCAGCCGGTTGCCGAACTCGATCCAGGCGTGGCTGTTGAGCTCGGCGACCAGGCGCCCGTCGCGGTAGCAGTTGGGCCAGTCCGGGCAGCCGAGGCCCGAGCCGGTGACGCGCACGGCGGCGCCCGTGAAGACGATCAGCGTCAGCGCGACGAGCGCGACGGCGGAGACGATGAAGTAGGCCTTCGGCTCGATGCGGAAGCGGGCGCGCATGGGCCCTGAAGGATGCCGGATCGCAGTGCCTGCACGGGTGCCGCCCCGTCCACCGCCGGACCGGGAGCGAGAGCGGGCTCCGGCTCCTCGCGGCGGCGTGGGTTCTCGATGCCCATCAGCGCCAGCAGGCCCCCGGCGATCACCAGCGCGGCGCTGGCCAGGATGCCCGTGTGGAAGGCCGTCACCGCGGCGTGGACCTCGGCGGCGCGCAGGCGCACGGCGTCCGGGACGCCGGGCGGAGGGTTCACGACCGTCAGCGGGCTGCGCTTGGCCTCGGTCACCGCACGCGCGGCGGCGGGATCGAGCCGCGGGGGGAGGCGGGAGTCCAGCGCAGAGGAGAAGCTCGCGGCGACCACCGCACCGACCACGGCGATGGCCAGCAGGCCCGCGATCCGCGCGACGGCGTTGTTGACCCCGCTGGCGATGCCCGCATGGCGCTGGTCCACCGCGCCCAGGACGGTGGCGGTCAGCGGCGCGATGGTCATCGACATCCCCAGGCCGAAGATCACCGAGGCCGGCAGCACCCCCGTGAGGAAGTTGCCCGACGCGTCGACGCGCGCGAACAGCGCCAGGCCTGCGCCCGCGACGATCGGGCCCCCGCCCATGAAGAGCCGCGGCCCGTAGCGCGTAGCCAGGCGCCCCCAGCGCCGCGACAGCGTCACGAGCATCACCGTGATCGGCGTCAGCGCCAGCCCGCCCTCCAGGGCGTTGTAGCCCGCCACCTGCTGCAGGAAGATCGCCACGAAGAACGTCGCGGCGCCCAGCCCGGCGTAGATCGTCAGGGTCGCGGCGTTGCCGACCGCGAAGTTGCGCGAGCGGAAGAGATCCAGCGGCAGCATCGGGTCGCGCGCCAAGCGCGCCTCGTAGAGCACGAACAGCGCCCCCATCACCAGCCCGCCCACCAGCGGGATGAGGACGATCGGATCCCCGAACCCGTGGCGGGGCTCGTCGATCAGCGCGAAGACCGGCCCGCCGAGGGCCAGCGTGCACAGCACCGCGCCGAGCAGGTCGACGCGACGGTTCGGGTCGCCGGGGAAGTGCGGGACCGCCTTGGCGATGAGCCACAGGCACGCCAGCACGAGCGGGATGTTCATGAAGAAGATGACCCGCCAGGAGATCGCGTCGACCAGCAGCCCGCCGACCGGCGGACCGATCGCGATCGCGCCGCTCGTCCACGCGGTCCACGATCCGATCGCCGCCCCGCGCTCGTCCCCGTCGAACGTCGCCGTGATGATCGCCAGCGAGCTGGGCACCAGCAGCGCGGCCGCGACGCCCTGCAACGCGCGGAAGGCGATCAGCACGCCCGGATCGGGCGCCACGGCGCACATCAGCGAGGTCGCCCCGAACCCGGCCACTCCCGCCGCGAACACCCGCCGGCGCCCCAGCAGGTCCCCCAGCGACCCGCCGACCAGCACGAGCGCCCCCATCGTCAGCAGGTAGCTCTCGACGATCCACTGCTGATCGGCGAGGCTCGCGCCCAGGTCGGCGCGCAACCGCGGCAACGCGACGTTGACCACCGTCCCGTCGAGGAACACGATCGCCGAGCCGAGGATGCACGCGACGAGCGTGAGGGTCTTGGAGCGGTCGGTGGTCAACCTCGGTTGGAGGTTACTCCCGGAGATAGCCGGTCCTTCCTCAGCGGCTGGCACGCCGGACCGCAGGCCGATCCGTAGGCTGGCGCGGATGGGCGCCTTCCCCGAGCGGTCGTTCTTCGAGGTCGAGGTCCAGCGCGACCCGCTGTGGCTCATGCAGCCGGGCGAACGGTTCGCCATCGAAGGCCTGCTGAGCCAGCTGCGACCGGCGCTGTCGGTCGAGATCGGGACCTACGACGGCGGCAGCCTGCGGCGCATCGCCGCACACTCCGGTGCCGTGCACGCGTTCGATATCGACGAGCGCGCCCGCGAGCACGCCGACCGCCTCGACAACGTCACGCTGCACCTCGGCGACTCCGCCCAGACCCTGCCGCGCGTGCTGGAGGACGTCGCCGCCACCGGCGGTCACGTCGACTTCGCGCTCGTCGACGGCCTGCACAGCTATGACGCGGTGACCTCGGATGCGCGCATCCTGCTGGCTTCCCCGGCGTGCGAGCGCACCGTGATCGTGTTCCACGACAGTGCGCACGCCGAGGTCCGCCGCGCGCTGGAGGACCTGCAGCTGCGCCACCACCCCAAGGTGGCCCTCTGCCTCCTGGACTTCGTACCGGGCTACCTCGTCCGTTCCGCGCCGGAGATCGACGAGCAGATCCGCGGGCTGGGCTTCAACGGCCTGGCGCTCGTCGTGCTCGACGCCGGGCGCCGGGGGCGCCCGGCCGGCGACGAGTTCTTCGTGCCGGTGCCCGACCTGCACCGCGCGGCGGCTGAGAGCGTGCCGCGGCGTTCGAGCCTGCTCGAGCGCTGGCGCCGCGGAGGCTGACCTCCCGGGTCGAGGTCGGCAATGGGGCGTCTCAGCCTGCGCCGCAGAGCGCCATCGGTCCGGCGCTCGCCACCTGGACCCGGTAGGGCTGCGGGGCCGCGTCAGCGGGAAGCTTGAGGAGCTGGTCGCCCCCCGGTGGCACGACGCCGACCGGCCCATTGTCGAACCCGTCCCCGAACCGGCGCAGCTTGACCTCGACGCCGTGGCCGCCGAGGGAACGCATGGCGATGCCGCCGGCGGGGACCGCGGCAACCGCCACGGCCTGGGCCCCGGCAGCGGGCCGGACCACCACGCAGCCGCCGCGGAGCGTCTGTGGGCCGGTCGCCTGATCGAGCTTCGGCGGCACGCCGCCGCGCAGCGGAGGCGCCGGCGTCAGCCGTGCGTTGATCTCCTGCAGGACTCGGTCGGCCCGGGTCCGGTCGCCGCTCCACGCCGTTGCGAGCTCGCGGGGCGTGTCGGCGGGACTGGACCCGTAGGCCCGGACCGCGGAGACGTACCGCCCGGCGAAGACCTGCGGCGCCGTCGTGGGGTCGGGCTGGTAGGCCGCCGGCACGTGGTCCTTGGACAGATCCACCGCCGCAAGCTCCGCGTCCGTCGTGGCGGTCATGTCGCGCAGCCCAATGGCATTGTCGTGGAGCGCGGGCAGCCCGAGGGCAACCGCGACGAGGGTGACGCCAGCCCCGTACACCAGGAGCGGCGGCGGGACCACGACGCCGCGCGCCAGCTCCACCGCGGCCAGAAGCAAGACGATCGCGCCAAATGTGAGGTAGCGGCTGGACTCGGGCGGCACGGGCGGCTGGAAGACCGACCGCGCTGCGCCGGTGAGCGCCCAGAACACGATTCCGGCGACCAGGACCCCCACGAGACGCGGGGAGGGCGGCACAAGACGCCCGAGCCGCCACCCCAGTCCGACGGCAGCGAGGCCCGCGATGGCGACGCCCCAGTTCGAGCCCACGCCGAAGAGCGCTCCGGCGGCGGCGGCCACCGCGCTCACCGCCCACGGCGCCGCGTGCACGATGCCCTGACTGGTGATCGTGCTCACGCCGTAGTT
>JAOPZW010000211.1 GCA_025963905.1 Solirubrobacterales bacterium
GGTCGACCATCACGAGGTCCGCGCCCGGGGGCTCGTCGGCGTCGGGGAGGTGGACGATGATCCCGTCGTCGGACCAGATCGCGTCGGACTCGAGGCCGTAGACGTCGCGGATGCGCGCGCTGAGCGCCAGCGCCCAGGCCGCGTGGATCCGCCCGCCGTAGGGGGTCAGGACGCACAGGCGCCAGTCGCCGATCTCGTCGCGGAAGCGCTCGACGACGATCGTGCGGTCGCTGGGGACGACGCGCGTGGCCTCCTGCTGCTCGCGCAGGAACGCGAGCAGGTTCTTGGCAGCCAGCGGGTCGAGGTCGTAGTCGCGCTCGAGCACCTCGGCCGGCTGGTCGACCGCCCAGCGGCTGAACGCCCCGATCGCCTCGCCGAGCTCCTTGGGCCGCCCGACCGAGTCCCCGCGCCAGAACGGCACCGCGCCCGGCGCGCCGGGCGCCGGTGACACCGTCACGCGGTCGCGCCCGATGTCCTCGATGCGCCAGGTCGAGGCGCCCAGCAGGAACGTCTGCCCGGGGCGCGCCTCGTAGACCATCTCCTCGTCGAGCTCGCCGACGCGCCGCCCGTCGGGCAGCACGACGCTGAACAGGCCGCGGTCGGGGATCGTCCCCGCGTTCGTCACCGCCAGCTGCCGGGCGCCCTTGCGCGCGCGGATCGTCCCGCCGACGCGATCCCACACGATCCGCGGGCGCAGCTCGGCAAACTCCTGGGACGGGTAGCGGCCGTCGAGCATGTCGAGCACGTTCTCCAGCAGCTCTCGCGAGAGCTCCGCGTAGGAGTGCGTGCGCGTGACGAGCGCGAAGACGTCGTCGACGGCGACCTGCTCCGGCTCGGCGGCGGCCGCGATCGCGACGATCTGCTGGGCGAGCACGTCCAGCGCGTTGCGGGGCACGACGGTCGGCTCGATGCGGCCCTCGCGCATGAGCCGGGCCACGACCGCGGACTCCAGGAGATCGGCGCGGAACTTGGGAAAGATCCGCCCCTTGGAGACGTCGCCGACGTTGTGGCCGGCGCGCCCGATGCGCTGCAGGCCGCGGGCGACCGACTTGGGCGACTCGACCTGGAGCACGAGGTCGACGGCGCCCATGTCGATGCCCAGCTCGAGCGAGCTCGTCGCGACGAGGCAGGGCAGCTCGCCCGCCTTGAGCATGTCCTCGACGACGAGGCGCTCCTCGCGGGCGAGTGAGCCGTGGTGGGCGCGGGCGATCTCGTGCTCGGCGAGCTCGTTGAGGCGGAGCGCGAGACGCTCGGCGCTGCGGCGGTTGTTGACGAAGATGATCGTCGAGCGATGCTCCTGCACGAGCTCGAGGAGCGCGGGGTAGATCGCCGGCCAGATCGACTTGCGCGTCGCCTCGCCCCCGCTGAGCGGGTCGAGGGGGTCCAGCGATGCGGTCGACTGCTCCGGCTCGACCATCGACTCGACGGGGACCTGGACGCGCACGTCCAGCGGCTTGCGGATCCCCGCGTCGACGATCCGCACCGTGCGCCGCGGGCCGACCATGAAGCGCCCGACTTCCTCGAGCGGGTTCTGCGTCGCGCTCAGCCCGATGCGCTGCGGGTCGCGGCCGTCCTCCTGCAGGGCGGCGAGGCGCTCGAGCGTGAGCGCCAGGTGGGCGCCGCGCTTCGTCGAGGCCACGGCGTGGATCTCGTCGACGATCACGGCCTCGACGCGGGTGAGCATCTCGCACGCCTGCGAGGTGAGCATGAGGTACAGCGACTCGGGGGTCGTGATGAGGATGTCCGGTGGGTGCCGGCGCATCGCGGCGCGGTCGCGCTGGGGCGTGTCGCCGGTGCGGATGGCCACCGTCGGCGCGTGGTCGCCGCCGATTCCCCGCAGCGGCGCGCGCAGGTTCTTCTCGATGTCGTAGCTCAGCGCCTTGAGCGGCGAGACGTAGACGAGGCGGATGTGGCGATCGTCGTCGGGAAGCGGCGCCGCGGTCAGGCGGTCCAGGCCCCACAGGAAGGCCGCGAGCGTCTTGCCTGAGCCGGTGGGCGCGCTGATGAGGACGTGCTCGCCCGTGGCGATCGCGGGCCACGCCTCGGCCTGCACGGGCGTCGGCGCGTCGAACGCGCGCTGGAACCAGTCGCGGACCACGGGGGTGAAGGCGGAAAGCGGCATACGCATTCGAGGGTACTCGTCACTCTGAGAGCCCCCGCGCGTTTCAGTGGGCGATGCGCCGCCTTCACGTCCTTGCGATCACCGCCCTCGTCCTCGCCGTGCCGGCGCCAAGGGCGACGGCCGGCGACGAGACCGTCGCCACGCTCGACCGTCCCGCGCCGGTGAGCGCCTACGCCGGACGCCTGCTCTGGAGCCGCTACGACGCCACCGCGGACCGCTATCGCCTCGTGACGCGCTTCGCCGGCCAGGTCTCCGACGTCCCGGTGGCGCCGCGCGCGGTGCCCTTCGACGCCGACCTCGGGCCTGACGCCGGCGGCGCCACGGTGGCCGTCTACTCGCGCTGTCGCACCGACCCGCCCGACTACGACGGTCCCGCCTCCGCGCTGTACGGCAAGGGCAAGGGCTGCGACCTCTACCGCTTCGACTTCGCCACCGGGCGCGAGTCGGCGATCGCCTCGGCGAGCGCACCCGATGCCAGCGAGTTCTGGCCGACCATCTGGAAGGGGACGCTCGCGTTCGCCCGCACCTACGACGCAAAGCCGGACTACCCCTACATCTACACGCGGCCCGTGAGCGGGCGCGCGACCTCCACGCGCATGCCGGGCGGACCGCGCCGGGCGTGCGTGCGCGACCGGCGCACCGCTGCCGTGAGCTGCTCGAACGACCGTGTCTCGCGCCCCACCGCGCTCGAGCTGTACGGCAGGCGGCTCGGCTTCGGGTGGACATACGCCGGTCCCGGTGAGGGCCTGGCCAACGAGATCCGGCTGGACACGATCGGCGGCGGCCACGCACGCCTGGCGACGGCGGGCTCCGGGGGCCTCACGCAGACCGAGGTCGACTGGCCGGCGTTCTCCGGCGGCGCGATGTTCTGGAGCATGCAGTGCTTCGGCGACCCGGGCGGCTGCCCCGGACGCTACGGCCTGTTCCGCTACCGGCTCGCCACCGGGGCGACCGCGCGCGCGCCCGGGCCCCAGTCCGTCCTCGCCCACGAGCGCGACGGCGCCACGACATACCTCCTGACCGACCGCACCAGCGCCGGCTTCTGTGCCGGAGACCCGCCGGTGCCCGGTGGGACGTGCGACCTCATTGGGTCGCAGCCCGCCTTCGGCTAGCGTGGCCCCGGCCACGACATCGTCACGGCAGCGCCCGTGCCGGCTCTGCGCCTGCACCGGGGTCCGCCCGCCAGTGCTGCACGGTGCGCACGAGCTGGAAGTAGGCGAGCGCGCCGGGGATCGTCGGCAGCCAGAACGCGAAGACCCGGTAGGACAGCACGGCCACGATCGCCTGCCCGTCGTCGATGCCGAACGCGATGAGCGCCGCGATCATCCCGCCGTCGACGCCGCCGATGCCGCCGGGCAGCGGCAGCACGTTGGCCAGCATCCCGACGTAGTAGGCGACCACGATCACCGGGATCGTCGGCGAGGCGCCGAAGGCATGCAGGCACGCCCACAGGACGCCGATGTCGAACGCCCACCAGCCGATCGCGCCGAGCAGCCGCGGGTCATTGCGGCGGACGAGGATGAGCGCCCCGCGCACCCCCGATCCCACCGTCGCGGGAGCGGCGGCCAGCCAGCGGAGCACGCGCGCCCGGCGGCTGCACGGCGAGACGGCCTGGGCGACCCGCGCGTCGAGGTCTCGGGGCACGAGCGCCATCGCCAGCCCGCCGATCAGCGCCACGCCCGCGAAGATCGCAGGCGGGACGGTCAGGCCGAAGGGCGCGGGCCCCGGGAAGATCCCGAGGCGCAGCCCGAGGCTCCCGATCAGCAGCGCGAGCATGTAGACGGCGTAGAGCAGGACCAGGAAGGCGGTCATCCGCGCGGCGACTTCGCGGCGCTCCATGCCCGAGCGCCGCAGCGCCCAGGCCGTCAGGACGACGCCGCCCGCGCCGCCGGCGGCGAGCAGGCGCGACGCCGCCAGCCCGGCCATCGTGATCTGGTAGCTCTCGCGCCAGGCGATGCGCGAGCCGGCACGCCCTACGGTGAAGACGGAGCGGAACAGCGCCACGTAGCAGCCGAACGACAGGCACTCCAGGAAGAAGGCGGCGACGAGCCACCAGGGGTCGCCCTCCTCGAGGCGGTTCCAGGTGTCCTTCAGGCCGGCAACCCTGGGCAGCAGCCCGTAGAGCAGGCCGATGGCGATCACCACGAAGATCGCGAGCGCGATGACCTGGCGCCGCGAAAGGCGCGCGCGCGGCATCTCGTCCGCCGGCGAGCCGGCCGTGACGCTGTCGATCGGGGACGCCTCCTGCTCGTCCATCTCGTTGATCATCGCGCGCCGGGCGCCTAGGCATCGTCCAGGCCCGCCAGCGCGCGGGCACGCAGGAACACCGCGTCGGTCATCTCCGCGGTCAGGCGGCCGGTGAACGTGTTCTGCTGGCTGGGGTGGAAGCAGCCCAGAAGCGGGAGCGGCCCGCCGCCGAGCTCGGCGCCGTGCCCGAAGCGCGGGCGAGGGCGAACCGGTGGCGCGCCTAGGGCCGAACGCAGCCGCAGCGCCGCCTCCCACGCGAAGGCGCCGAGGCACACCACCAGGCGGATGCCCGGCTGCAGCTCTAGCTCCCGCACCGACCATGGCAGGCACGCGTCGCGCTCGGCGGGCGTCGGTCGGTTCTGCGGCGGCGCGCAGCGGACGGCCGCCGTGATCCACATGCCCGACAGGGCGAGGCCGTCGCCGGGGCGAACGGACTCGGGTTGGTTGGCGAAGCCGGTGCGGTGCAGCGAAGCGAAGAGCCAGTCGCCGCTGCGGTCGCCGGTGAAGACGCGGCCCGTGCGGTTGCCGCCGTGCGCGGCAGGCGCGAGGCCCAGGACGAGGATCTTCGCCGCCGGGTCGCCGAACCCGGGGATCGGCCGGCCCCAGTAGTCCTCGCCGGCGAACGCGGCGCGGCGCTCCCGCGCTACCTGCTCGCGCCAGGCGACCAGTCGCGGGCAGCGCCGGCAGGCGGTGACCTGCGCCTCGAGCTGCGCGAGCTCCCGGCTCACGGGCGCCCGGCGCGCTCCAGCGCGCCGAGCAGCAGGCGTTCGATCACCGGCTCGAGCTCGTCGAGCAGCGCCGGACGGCCGGTGCGCAGGTGGCGCGAGACGAGCTCGACGATGGCGCCCACCACGCCGAACGCGTCGTCGCGCGAGGCGAAGACGGGCGCGCCGTAGGCCGGGGCGGCCCGTGCGTTGTCGCGGTAGAGGCTCTCGGCGAAGGACTCCATGATCGCGTCGCGGCGCTCCATGGCCCGCGGGCCGGCGCCGATGATCTCGACCAGCAGGGTCTGCGCGGAGTCGGGGTACGCGGCGAGCGTGCGCAGGAACGCGCGCACGTTCGCCGAGACGCGCTCCTCGTAGCTGGCGAACGGCCCGACCGACTCGGCGGTGGCCATCTCGCGCCCGACCTCCGTGGCGGCCTCGTCGAACAGCGCCAGGATGCACTCCTCCTTGTTGGCGAAGTGCTCGTAGAAGGTGGCCTTGGACATCCCGGCCTCGCGACTGATCGCCTCGGCGCTCGCCGCCGCGTAGCCCTCACGCGCGAACACGGCGGACGCAGCGCTGAGCAGCCGGTGGCGCTGGACCGACAGGCGGACCTCGAGCGGCGGCGCGTGGCGCCCGCGGGGAACGGGAACGATGGGCTGACCGGCCATCGGCTCAGATGCTAGTGAGCGTCCGGGCCCGCCCGGCCCGGGGACCGCTAGCCTCTGCGCCTCATGCCGCGTCCCGCCGCCCTCCTCGCCGCCGCCGCGGCGGCCGCCCTGCTCGGGGGCTGCACGCAGGCCACCACGACCAACAACTCCACCGCCAACTTCAAGGGCGAGCAGCGCCTGGTCGCCAACACCGTCGAGGACCTGCAGTCGGCGGGCGCCAAGGGCGACCAGGGGACGATCTGCCGGCAGCTGCTGGCGCGCGACCTCGTCGTGCGCATCGCGCGCGGCGCGACGTGCGAGCGCCGCGTCGACGCCGCGCTCAAGGACACCGACACGTTCGACCTGACCGTCCAGTCGGTCGCACTGGCCGGCACGACGGCCACCGCGCGCGTCAAGACGGAGAACGGCGCGAAGGACAAGATCGCCACGCTGGGCCTCCTCAAGGAAGCCGGGCGCTGGAAGATCTCGGACCTCGGGCGGTAGCTGCTCAGCCCAGCGAGCGGCCGTACTGGCGCTCGTAGTACGCGCGGTAGTCGCCCGAGCGGATCGGCTCCCACCAGGCGGGGTTGTCGCGGTACCACACGACCGTGCGCTCGAGCCCCTCCTCGAAGCGCACCCGCGCCTCCCAGCCCAGGGCCCGGACCTTCTCCGACCCCAGTGAGTAGCGGCGGTCGTGACCCGGGCGGTCGGTGACGTACTCGATGAGGTCCTCGCCGGCTCCGGTCAGCGCGAGGATCCGCCGGACGACGTCGATGTTGGGGCACTCGTCGGGACCGCCGACGTTGTACGCCTCGCCCGGTGTGCCGTGCTCGAGCACGTGGCCGATGCCGCGCGCGAAGTCCTCCACGAACAGCCAGTTGCGCACCTGCATGCCGTCGCCGTAGACCGGCAGCGGGTCGCCGTGCAGCGCGTTGAGCACCATCAGCGGGATGAGCTTCTCGGGGTACTGGTACGGGCCGTAGTTGTTGGACCCGCGGCAGATCACCGTCTCCAGGCCGAACGTGTGGAAGTACGACGAGACGACGAGGTCGGCGCCGGCCTTCGTGGCGCTGTAGGGCGACGACGGCGCCAGCGGCGACGACTCGGTGAACGAGCCCTCGTCGATCGAGCCGTACACCTCGTCGGTCGAGACCTGCAGGTAGCGCACGGCGCGCTCGCGCGCGGCCTCCAGCAGCGTGTAGGTGCCCAGCGCGTGGGTCCGGACGAAGGCGTCGGGCTCGGCGATCGAGCGGTCGACGTGCGTCTCGGCGGCGAAGTTCACGACCGCATCGGCGCCGTCCATGGCCGTCGCCACCGCGCCGGGGTCCTCGATCGCGCCGTGGATGAACTCGACGTCGAGGCCGTCGAGGTTCTCGCGCCGGCCGGCGTAGGTGAGCTTGTCGAGCACCACGACGTCGTCGCCGTGGTCGCGCAGGCGCACCCGCACGAAGTTCGAGCCGATGAACCCTGCCCCGCCGCACACGAGCAGCCTCATCGCGCAACCACCGCCCTTTCGTCGATGTAGGCCGCCAGCCCGTCCTGCCACGGCGGCAGCAGTACCGCGGGCACGCGCTCGGTGCCCAGCACGCTGTAGGCCGGGCGCGGCGCGGGGCGCCGGAACCGGTCGCTCGTCGTGGGACGCACGCGGCAGCGCACCCGCGCGCGGTCGAAGGCCTCCAGCGCGAGCTCGTTCCACGAGCAGGAGCCGTCGCCGGCGGCGTGGAAGACGCCGACGTCGCCGCGGCGCTCGGCCAGCTCGACCAGCGCGCCGGCCAGGTGCCCGGTCCACGTCGGGTGCCCGACCTGGTCGGTCACGACGTCGACCTCGTCGCGCTCCTCGCCCAGCCGCAGGATCGTGTCGACGAAGTTCGGGCCTCCGGCGCCGAACAGCCACGCGGCCCGGACGATCGCGTGCTCCGGCGTGGCGGCGGCGACCTGCTCCTCGCCGGCCAGCTTCGTGCGCCCGTATGCCGACAGCGGCGCGGTCGGGTCGGACTCCAGCCACGGCGTGCGCTTGGAGCCGTCGAAGACGTAGTCCGTCGAGACATGCACGACGCGCGCCCCCGACGCCGCCGCCGCCCGAGCGACGTTCCCGGCGCCGTCCGCGTTGACCGCGAAGGCCTCGGCCTCACGGGCCTCGGCGCCGTCGACGTCGGTCCAGGCGGCGCAGTGGACGATGGCGTCGGGCGTGAGCCCCTCGACGGCGTGCTCGACGCGCTCGGCGTCGGTGACGTCCAGGTCGGCCCGCGCCAGCGCGGTGACCCGGTGGCCGAGCGCGGCCGCCGCGGCGGCCACCGCCCCGCCGAGCATCCCGCCGGCTCCGGTGATCAGCAGATGCACGGCTAGAGGATCCCGATCTCGGAGTTGTCGCCGACCATGAAGCGGTACGCGCGCGGCTGGCCGTCGCCGCGGCCGATCTTCACGTTGCGGCCGAGCAGCGAGGACTCCATGCGACCGTCGAGCCCGCGCACCGCCGACCCGGCGAGCAGGATCGAGTGCTCGATCTCGGCCTGCTCGACGACGCAGTCCTCGCCGATCGCGGTGTAGGGCCCGATGTAGCAGTCGGTCAGCCGCGTGCCGGCGCCGATGA
>JAOPZW010000213.1 GCA_025963905.1 Solirubrobacterales bacterium
ACGTGCGGGCGGAGACCGGGATCGGCTCCGTGTGAGCTGATAGACGCTGCGACCTGGGAGAGGCCCGCACCGGCGGGCCTCTCCTATCCCCGGGCTGCAGCAGCACAAGGCTGTCGCGCCCGACGTCTTGCCATCTGCTCATACGTCAGGGGGCGATCGACGTCGGCGGTGCGCCCATGGCCCTGCTGCTCGACCGCGATCACCTGCCGGGTCCTGGCCAGTCCGGCCAGGATCGGCTCCATCATCTCGATGGTCATGTACGCGCCGTGCAGGACGATCAGCGGCCTGCCCGAGCCGTGGACCTCGTGGTACATGTTGAGATCGCCGACCGGGCCATAGCCGGTGTGGGTCTCGGTGCTTGGCATCTCGTCTCCTCCGTCCAACCGTCCGGTCAACCTCTCCACGAGAGACCGCCGGCAGAGGTAAGACTCATCGGCCACCGCCGGTCGGCCGCGACGCTCGATTCCGACAACCGCCTTGACGCTTGGTGGTGGGCAGTGGACCATCGCCGACATGGGTCACTTTTGCGGCCGACCGGCCGTGATGTTCCGCAGGATCTCACTCGTGGCGCTCGTCGCCGCTGGTGTCGTGATGGCAACGGCCGCCGTCGCACCAGGCGAGGCCGGAATCGGAAACGGCGTCGAACTCAGGTTGCCGATGCACTTCCTGCTGAAGCCTGAGCTCAGGGGTATCGTGGTCAGCGAGACCTACCCGTATCGATACGTGGCGCACGGGCACTTCGTCGTCGCCGGACGGACCGTTGCGCGTCTGAGTTTCCACGGGAACGCGACGCCGACGCCTAAGAAGATCATGCTGACGATCAGCCGCGCCAAGCGCGACGCGATACGAGCGGCCGCCCGCGCCCACCCGAATCGCAAGGTCGTGTACGACATGTGGCTGACCAGCTACTTCGAGACTCAGTCGAGCCCCGCCGGCACGGACTACACCCGCCGCTACGTCCGCATCCGCTAGCGGACAAGCGCGCAGCCGCCCCCCTCGCGCTCCTGAGCCGCCAGGCGCCCGCCGTGGGGCTCGCGGTCGCCGGTAGCCCCCGGCGAGGGCTGGCCCGGCGCCGGGAAAACACTGGGTCGGCGATCAGCTCCCGCCCGCTCAGAAGCCTGCTGGCGTCGTCTGTGTGCAGCAGCGCACCCAGCTCGGGGACGCCGAGGCGATGCGTCCGGGCATCCCCGGACTGCTCGTCTGGCTCGTCATCGGCCTGATCATGTTCGAGGGCGCCAATGCCGTCGACCGGGTCGGCCTGCCCGCTCCGGACCTGCTCATGGGTCTCGGAGCCGGATTGCTCGTCGCCCTGAGCGGCCTGGGCGCCCGGACCCGGGTGGTGCTGCCGCGCCCGGCCTACCTGGCCGCGCAGGCGATCGCCGGCGTCCTGCTGGGCATGTACTTCAGCTTGTCGTCGCTGACCTCCGACGGCTGGAACATCGTGCCGCTGATCGCGATCACGCTGTTCACGCTCGTCCTGAGCGTGCTGGCGGGATTGTGGCTGTCGCGCCGCAGCCGCCTGGACGCGCCGACCGCGACGCTGGGCATGATCGCCGGCGGTTCGACCGGCATCGTCGCCGCCGGCGACGACCTCGGGGCCGACAGCCGCATGGTCGCCGTCCTGCAGTACGTGCGACTGCTGCTCGTCGTCGCGTCCACTCCCCTGCTGGTGCGCTTCGTGCTCGCACCGAGCGGAACCTATGCGAGTGCTGGCCCCAAGGAGATCGAAGCCGCGACGACGCCCGCCGGGATCGTCTTCACGCTCGCCGTCGCGGCGACGGGAGCGGCGATCGCGCTGCGCGGGCGCGCGCCCTCGGGCGCCTTGGTCGGGCCGCTCGTGCTCAGCGCCGTGCTGGTCAGCACCGGGAAGTTCCACGGCGTCGAGCCGCCCGAGTGCCTGCGCGAAGCCGCGTTCATCCTCATCGGACTGCACGTCGGGCTGGGCTTCGACCGCGACGTCGTACGGCGCGTCGCGCGTCTCGCGCCGCAGGCGCTGCCCCTGATCGCCGGGCTCATCGCCGCCTGCGGACTGCTGGCCTGGCTGCTGTCCCTGCTCACGTCGACCAGCCTGCTCAACGCCTATCTCGCCACCACGCCGGGCGGCATCAACGCTGTGGTGGTCACCGCCTTCGCCGCCCGCGCGAACACCTCACTGGTCTTCGGCGTCCAGGGGCTGCGGCTCGTCCTCATGGTCCTCGCCGCGCCGCCGCTGGTCGCCTGGCTGCTGCGCCGCAACGTCCCCGACCATCCCGGGAGCCGCTGAACGGCACCGTGGCCTCCCCCGGTCACCCGGCCAGGCGCACGGCCTCGATCCGACCCCGGCGGGCCACGCGGGCGTCCTCGGGGTCGAGCGTCGGTGTGGTCGCCGCATAGAGCGTCCGGCCGTCGTCGCCGCCGACCACGCAGCTGAGCGCGAGCTGTGTGGTCCTCGCCCGATCGAAGATCTCGCCCCCCTCCGCGACCCGCACGCATTCGCCGCGCAGTGCGTTGGCGACCCAGATGGTCCTGCCATCGAAGTGCAGGCCGATGCCGTCGGGTGCGATCGGCGACCTCGACCGGTTCGCGATCCACGGCCGGTCCGTGAGCGCCGACACGCGGCGCGTCAGCCGGCCGCGCACGCCGCCGTCGTTGAGCGCTCGCCAGAGGGGCTCCGGGATCAGCGGCGCCCACGGACGCGGGTCGACCAGCGAGCCGTCGCCGGCGACGGTGAAGGCCGTGAGGCGCATAGCCATCGTCTCGGCGATCACGACGGTGCGGCCGTCGTCGAGCACGACCGCGCCGTTGGGGAAGGAGAGCGGCTCGGTCGTCCCGATCAGCGATCCGTCGGGGGCGAACGCGGCGACCGGCGCACGCGGCGGTCCCGGCGGCGCGTACAGCATCGCCGCCTGCCGGCTCTTGACCGCTGCGTGATAGTCGAAGCCGAAGTTGCCGACGTACGCGCGCCCTGCCGCGTCGACGACCATGTCGTTCGCATCGCCGCCCGCGATCTCCCCGAGCACGGCGTGGCGCGCGAGCGTCCCGTCGGGCTCGAGGCGGTAGACGCAGCGGTGGTCCATCGAGACCACCAGCATGCGCCCGTCGGGGAGCCACCCCAGGCCACCGGGCCGGCCCGGCACCTCGACGAAGCGCTCCGGGTCCCGTCCCGGCGCGGCGCGGTACACCCATCCGCCGCGCACCAGGTCCGAGAACCACAGCGCGCCGTCGTGCCAGCGCAGCGACTCCGGCACGCCGAACCCGGCGAAGAGGATGTCGGCCTCGAGCTTCAGCGGAGCTCGAAGGTCGTCCGCGCGACCGGTCGCGATGAGCAGTCGGTCCGCCGGAAGACCGCGACGTAATGGCCGGGCACGTCTCCACGGGCGGTGCGGAACGTGTACGCGGCCCGGCCGCCGCGGACGCCCAGCGTCGCCTCGACGACGACGGCGTAGCGCGGCGAGCCGGCTCGGGCGTCCGGCAGCGTCCACCCGTGCTGGTCGGGCGCGTAGACGGTGAGGTCGACGGGTCCCTCGTCGGCCTCGGGCCGCAGCCCGTTCGCGGTGAGGCGCACGGCGCCGCCCCGCGCGGCGGCGCGCGGCTCGGCGGCGGCCCGGCCGCGCTCGAGCCGGACGTCGTCGCGTTGCGACGGAAGCTTCACAGCACCTTCCCGGCCGCGAGCCGCCGCTGCTCGCCGTCGTATCCGAGCGCACCGCGCGGTCCCCCGACGATGCTCGTGTGGTTCATGCGCGAGCGCTTCCAGCGCAGCTTCACGAGATCCTTGCCGTGGGGCTTCAGCAGTTCGCGGGCGAGCACCAGCGAGAAGCACATGATCGTGAACGACGGGTCCGTCGCCGCACCCGTCGGCACCGCCGCTCCGCCCGCGACGTAGAGGCCGGGCATCTCGTGGGCTTGACCGTCCGGGCCGCACACCGAGGTCGACGCGCTGTCGCCCCATCGAGCTGTCGAGAGCAGGTGGGCGCCGGAGAGCGACAGGTCGGAGGGGCGGCTCGTGATCCCGGCGACCGCACGGTCGACGTTCGCCTCCGTCGCGGCGTCGGTCGGGCCCCGCTCGATGGTGCGTCGCCACGGGATGTAGAGCCGCTCGAAGCCCGCGGCGAAGAGGACGCGGCAGACCTTGCGCAGGGAGTCGAGCGCCTTGAGCCCGTCCTCGCCGCGCAGCTGGTAGTCGACCTGCCAGTTGCCGTCGGCGTCGAGCGTGACCACGTTCTCGGCGTGCGGGTCGTCGTCGACCTCGGTGAACGCGGCCGTCAGGCGAGGGAACTGGGCGAGGCGCTCGCGCAGCTCGTCGCCGGCGAAGCCGATCAGCGGCGCCGTGGTCGACGGGTCGCGGTTGTCCGGATTGGCGTACCAGCCGCCATCCACGTAGTTGCCGGCCGCATCGCGGCGCACCGCTGAGAAGCCGTCGAAGCTCCACGCCTCGCCCGATCCCTTCCTGAAGTTGAGCGCCTCGGGGAACACGCCCCAGACGTACGCCGTGGGGGCGATGGTCAGGAAGCGCCCGATGTTCGCGTTCGAGAGGCCGTTTCGCAGCAACAGCTCGGGCGTGGTCAGCGCGCTGCCGGCCACGACCACCGCCTGGCGCGCGCGCACCTCGACCTTCGGCCCCGTTGGGCCTCCGTCGCGCGGCGTGCGCACGAAGCCGCGGACGCCGACCGCGCGGCCGTTCGAGACGATCAGCTCGCGCACGTCGCAATCAGCGAATATCTTCGCTCCCGAGCGCGAGGCGATCGGCAGGTACGAGATGAGCTGGCTCTGCTTGTGGTTGTACGCGCAGCCCACCTCGCGGAACCCGCAGCCGATGCAGCCCTTCGTCGCCTGCGGCGCGTTCGTGCCGCGGTAGCGCGCGTCGCCGCTGCGCTCGCGCATCGCGTGCGCCCCGCGCCGCATCAGCCGGTTGGTCGCGTTGGCGAGGTAGTCGTGCGTGCGGTGGACGGAGAGGTTGTTCTCCAGGCGACGGAACAGCGGCGCGAGCCCGGCGGGGTCGAACCCGAGCCCGAACTCACGGTTCCAGCGCTCGATCCGGTCAGCCGGCGTGCGGTACGAGTTGGCCCAGTAGTGGACGGTGGTTCCGCCGAGCGTCTCGGCGAAGCTCAGGTTGATGCCGTTGTCGCGTGAGGTCCCCAGGCCGCGGCGGCCCTCGATCCTGCCGTACATCGTGCCCCAGTCCTGGGTGAAGTCCTTCGCGGTCGTAAAGGCGCCCTTCTCCAGGACGACGACGTCGAGCCCGGCCATCGCCAGCTCGCCCGCCAGCGGGCCACCGCCGGCGCCCGAGCCGACGATGACGACGTCACAGGTCAGCGAGACGTCGTTCGCGATCTGCCGGCCCGTCCTGATCACGCGACGACCCCGTCCCCGTAGAGCACACGCTCGACCGCGTGGCCGTGGTGGGAGAAGGGCAGCTCCTCGCTCTCGTGCCTTCGGTGGAGCCACGGGCCGCCGTAGCCCAGCGGCGGCCAGCTGCGCGGATCCTCGTAGTAGAAGAAGCAGCCGAGCTGGATCATCCCGGCGGCGATCCCGCGGTGCAGCGCCCCGACATCCTCGAAGCCGTCGATGCCGACCGGCGCCGTGTCGAAGTCCGCGGCCCAGCTGCGCAGGAAGCGCAGCCGTAATGGCACGTCCAGCTGGCTGAAGGAGCGTCCGCCATACCCCACGAGATCCCCGAGCGAAGCCGCGCCGACCGGCGGCGGCGTGCGCGGCGCCTGCTCGACGACGGTGAGCAGCAGGTCGAAGGTCTGGCGCATCGCGGGCGACTGGGCCGCGTACTCGGCGGCGAAGCGCTTGCCGGCGTCGGCAGCCGTGGGGTGTGGGCGCCCGGCGACACGCGAGGGCGGCGGTGTGCGGCCGTCGAAGCTGCAGACGGCTTCGCACAGGGCGACGTACGTGCGCAGGCGATCTGCGGAGAGCTCGGTGCCGGCAGCGAGCGCGGTATCGCCCAGCAGCTCGGCGATCGGCCCCGGGATGCCTGCCAGCGCCGCGAGCGCCGCCCCGAGCGACGCCGACTGCGTGAGGAAGTCGCGGCGGCTGAGAGGCATCGGCGCCAACGTACGAGTGAGGCGCCGCGATGTGAAACACCGTTGTTGCCGCTACCTACAACCGTCTGGTTGTGGATCTATGGTCTCGGTCGTGGATCTGCAGACGCGCCGCCTGCGCTACTTCGTCGCCGTCGCCGAGGAGCTCCATTTCAGCCGGACGGCGGCGCGCCTGCACATCGCCCAGCAGGCGCTGAGCAAGCAGATTCGCGAGCTCGAGGACGCCCTGGGCGTGCAGCTCCTGGAACGGAACACGCGCAACGTCGAGCTGACGCCTGCCGGCGCCGCATTTCTGGAGGCTGCGCGCGCCGCGCTCGCTGCGCTCGACGACGGGGTGGCGGCCGCCCGCCGCCAAGCCCGCGGCGACGCCGGAACGCTGCGGCTCGGCTACGTCGTCGGCGGCGCGCTCGAGCTCACGCGGCCGATTCTCGACGAGTTCGCCGGTCGGCATCCGGGCGTCGACCTGGAGCTGCGCGAGTACGGATACGAGGACCGGACTGCAGGCCTGGCGACCGGAGCCGCCGACATCGCCTTCGTGCGCCCGCCGATCTCCGCGCCGGGAATCGCGCTCGAGACGCTCTTCGTCGAGCCGCTCCTCGCCGCGTTGCCGCCGGGCCACGCGCTCGCGCAGCGCGACACCGTCTCGGTTCGCGATCTCGTCCAGGAGCCGATCGCCATGCAGGAGACCGACGATGCCGCGGCGCAGGCGTTCTGGACGCTGGACGCCTATCGCGAGCCGGGTGTGACCGGCCGGATCCTCGCCGCGCACTCGGTCACCGAGGAGCTCTCGCTCGTCTCCGCCGGGCTCGCCTGCGCGATCACGAGCGCGGCCTCGGCCCGCTACACGCCGCACCCGAGCGTGCGCTACGTGCCGATCGACGACGGGCCGGGCGCGGAGCTGTCGCTCGCCTGGCGCCGGGATAGCGGCAACGCGCTCGTCGAGCGCTTCCTCGACGCGGCGCGAGCGGTGCGCGAGCGCGAGACCGAGCTGATGCGCGCGATCGAGCACCCCGAGCTCCGCTGACAACGTCCGGGTAGTCAATCCGGCCGAGATCGGTGTTTCCGTTGGCGCGACGCCCGCCCTACGGTCCGCCGGATGAGGCTCAGCCAGCACGAGCGGCTCGAGCGCGCCTGCGCGCAGCTCACGGCGCCCTTCGCCTGCGTGGATCTCGACGCGTTCGACGCGAACGCCGCCGAGCTCGTGCGCCGCGCGAACGGCAAGCCGCTGCGGCTGGCGAGCAAGTCGGTGCGCTGCCGCGCGCTCCAGCAACGCGTCCTGGACGGCCCGCCAGGGTTCCGCGGCATCCTGGCGCTCACGCTTCCAGAGGCGCTGTGGCTGACCGGCCACGGGTTCGACGACCTCGTCGTCGGTTACCCGACCGCCGACCGCGAGGCCCTGGAGCGGCTCGTCCGCGACAGCGCGCCCGTCACGGTGATGGTCGACTCGGTCGAGCACCTGGACCTCATCGCCACGGCCGGCGCATCCGCGCAGAGCCCCGTGCGCGTGTGCCTCGAGCTCGACGCCGGCCTCCACCTTCTCGGCGGTCGCGTGCGCATCGGCGCCAGGCGTTCGCCGTTGCACGACCCGCGCGCGCTGGCCGCGTTCGCGGCCGACGTCCTGCGGCGGCCGGAGCTGCGCCTCGCCGGGATCATGGCCTACGAGAGCCAGATCGCCGGGGTCGGCGACGCGCCACCGGGCAAGCGGATCGGCGCCGCGGTGATCCGCGCCATGCAGGCCGCCTCGGCACGCGAGCTGCGCGCGCGCCGGGCGGAGGCCGTGGCGCGCGTGGAGGAGCTCGCCGGCCCGCTCGAGTTCGTCAACGCCGGCGGGACCGGGAGTGTGGAGAGCTCCGCGAGCGAGCCCGCCGTGACCGAGGTGGCCGCAGGCTCCGGGCTCTTCGCGCCCGCGCTCTTCGACGGCTACCGCCGCTTCACGCCGACGCCCGCGGCCTTCTTCGCGATCCCGGTGGTGCGCCGTCCCTCATCGGCGGTGGCGACCGCGCTGGGCGGCGGGTACGTGGCCTCCGGGGCGCCCGGCCGCGACCGCCTCCCGGAGCCCGTCTACCCGCCGGGCCTGCGGCTCGACGCGCGCGAGGCGGCCGGCGAGGCGCAGACGCCGCTGCACGGCCGGACAGCGGCGCCGCTGCGCATCGGGGACCGGATCTGGATGCGCCATGCGAAGGCCGGCGAGCTCTGCGAGCGCTTCGCGAGCCTCTTCCTGGTCTCCGGGGACCGGATCGTCGACGAGATCCCGACGTACCGCGGCGAGGGCTGCTGCTTTCTGTGAGACCCCTCCGGGCGATGACCGCAAGGCGTCTCGACGTCGGCCTCAGGGGATCGATCCCTGTTGTAGGACCGACCCGTTGCTCACCACGATCGGCGCGAGGAGGACGGGGGCGGCGCCGATCATCGTGGGTCCCATCGCGACGGCCACCTGCCCGATCTGAGGGCCGATGAACGAGAGGTTGACGCCACCGCACACGCCGTTGCCAAAGCCGTTGGGTCCGCCGACCTGCGACGGCTCGTTCGACCCGGAGCAGCCTGCCGAACCGATCCCGCCTCCCGGCTGCACGTTGTTGCCCGAGCCCGGCGGCACTACCTGAGCGCTTGCGCTGGAGACGGGAACGGCAAGTGCGAGCACGGCTGTCACGCCTGCCGCTGCGAGGCCATGCCCTCGACCAGATCTCAGTCTCATGAGTCGGATTCCTGCCTAGATCGTCGGATGGCCGCGCCACCGCCCCCGCACTGAGTACGAAGCATGCTGAGTGCGGCGCGCTGGCCCATGGGCTGGTCGAGCGGCCAGTCGAACCCGCCCCCCGCGACACCAGCGATCGCGCAACCTCCCGTTCCCGACGGGCCGGTGGCGCGCCGGAGCAGGCTCCTCGGTCGACGGGTAGGTTTCCGCACCGTGTCGCTGGAGGTCACGCTGTTCACCGATCCGGCCTGTCCGTTCGCCTTCTCCGCGGAGCCGGTGCGGCTGCGGCTGGCGTGGCACTACGGTGACCAGCTCAGGTGGCGGACCAGGATGATCGTCCTGACGCTGGAACGCGGTGAGGCGGAAAAGCTTGCCGAGGGCGCACCGACGCTGCAGCGCCTGCACGGCATGCCGATCGATCCGGCCCCCTACTCCCGGCCCGCCTCCTCAGAGCCCGCCTGCCGCGCGGTCGTCGCTGCACGCCTGAACGCCCCGCAGGCCGAGGCGGCGCTCCTGCGCCGTCTGCAGGTACGCACGATGCTCGGCGGGCTGCTCGACGATCCGGCGCTGCTCGCAGCGGCCGCGAGCGACGTGGGCCTCGACTGGTCCGCGCTGGAAGCATGGTGCGCGAGCGCCCAGGTCGAGCAGGCTCTGCAGGCGGACATCGAGGCCGCGCGATCCCCTTCGCCGGCCGCACGGGCGCTCGATCACAAGCTGGGTGGACCACCCGAGCGGCGGCGATACACCGCCCCGAGCTACGAGATCAGCCGCGACGGAGACGGCGTGGCGGCCACGATCCCGGGCTTCCACCCGGTCGAGGCCTACGAGGCCGCGATCGCCAACCTTGCACCCGAGCTCGTCCGCCGGCCGAAGCCCGAATCCGTCGGCGATGTCCTCGCCTGGGCCCGCCGGCCGCTCGCCACAGCCGAGGTCGCCGCCATCGCGCAGCTCGACGCCGCGCAAGCCCGTGCCAAGCTCAGCCGCGTCGCCCGACCGATCCCCGCCGGGTCCGACTTCTACTGGACCGCGGAGTAGGAACGCAGGAGCGCCCGCGCCCGGGCGCGCGCGGCGGCGGTCCGGGTTGATGTCACAGCCGGCCGCCGCCCGTTGTCAAGGGTGGTGAGACAACGGTTGCATGGTAGGAGGAACGGATGAGCGCGGACGAGCCGGCCATCGACACAGAGCAGCTGACCAGTCCGGCGGAGGGCTCGTGATGACGCGCTTCCTGGCGGTCCGCGACGTGAGGCGCGCGCCGCTTGACCGGGGTGCCGAGATTCAGGCCGGACGCGGCGATGGGCGATAGGGAGCTCGAGGCGCTGCGGCGGCACGGCTTCGGCGTGGCTTACCGGATGCTCGGCAGCGTCTCGGAGGCCGAGGACGTGGTCCAGGAGGCGCTGCTGCGCCTGACCCGCCAGGAAGGCCCGATCGACGAGCCGGCCGCCTGGATGACGACAGTGGTGACGCGGCTTTCGATCAACGTCCTCAGGTCGGCGCGGGCGCGTCGCGAGTCATATGTGGGGCCGTGGCTGCCGGAGCCGCTGGTCGAGGACCCGGCGCCCGGCCCGGCCTCGCGCGCCGAGCTCGCGGATTCGCTGTCGCTGGCGTTGCTGGTGCTGTTGGAGCGGCTGACTCCGGTCGAGCGGGCGGCCTACCTGCTGCGCGAGGTGTTCGGGTACGAGTACAGAAAGATCGCCGACATCATCGAGCGAACCGAGGTGAACTCGCGGCAGCTCGTGACGCGGGCGCGGAAGCATCTCGAGGCCAACCGCCCGCGCTTCGACGCCGACGAGGCCGCCCGCGACGC
>JAOPZW010000217.1 GCA_025963905.1 Solirubrobacterales bacterium
ATCTACTACGTCGACGGGGAGTTCGGCAGCCGCAAGGGCGTCGACGTGGGGATGATCACGCTGCACCCGTCGGGCCTCCCGCACGGGCCCCAGCCGGGCCTGGTCGAGAAGTCGCTGGGCGCCCGGCGCACGGAGGAGCTCGCCGTCATGTGGGACACGTTCCGCCCGCTGAGGCTAAGCGCGCTGGCCCGCGAGCTCGACCGGCCCGAATACGCTTACTCGTGGTACGAGGAGGATGCTGCCACGAGCACCACCGGGTAGCGTCCGGCGCGTGACCGCCGACTTCACGTGGCAGGACGGCGAGCGGACTCTGCGCTTCGGACGCGGAGCGCTCGCGGAGGCCGGGGAGCTGCTGGGCGACGGCTACGTGCTGCTGACGACGCCGCGCGCCGCGGCGATGGCGCCCTCCGTCGTGGACCTCGCGGCGGAAGTGCATCACGTCGGCCCGGGACTGGTCGACCAGCTCGCCGACGCCGTGCTCGACGCCATGCTCGGCGGTGGCTCGCCGTCGGTCGTGGGCCTGGGCGGCGGGCGGGTCATCGACACCGCGAAGGCGATCGGCGCCGTCGCCGGCCTGACCGTCGGCGCCATCCCGACGACGCTCTCGGCCGCCGAGATGACCCGCGTGCACCGCCACGCCGCGAGCGCCCCGGCCGACACGCCATCGGTGCGCCCGGCGATCGTCATCAACGACCCGGCGATGTCGGCCTCCCAGCCCGCCCCGGAGCTGGCCGCGAGCGCCGCGAACTCCCTGGCTCACGCGATCGAGGGACCGCTGACGGTGCGGGCCTCGCCCGTCCCGGCGCTCGCCGGGCGCGAGGCCATCCGCCTCACCGCCGCGGCCTATGAGGATCCCGAGCGGCCCGACCGCGACGCCCTCGCGCTGGCCGCGCTGCTCAGCGGCTACACGATCGACGCCACAGGCTACGGGCTGCACCACGTCCTCTCCCAGACGCTCGTGCGCCTCGCCGGAGCCGGGCACGGCGCCGCCAACGCGGCGATGCTGCCGCACACGAGCGCCGCGCTGCGAAGGCGCTTCCCCGACGCCTTCGCGGCCCACGACGCCGCGGCCGGCCAGCCCGTCGAGGCGCTGGCCGCCGAGCTTGCCGAGCTGGCCGGCGCGGCGCGCCTGCGCGACATCGGCGTCGCGGAGGACCGCCTCGACAGCTGCGCGGAAGCCGCCGCCCAGCGCGCCGAGCTGCGGCTCACGCCCCCTCCGGCCGATGCCGCCGAGCTGCGCGGGCTCTACGGCGAGGCCTGGTAGGGAAGCGGGCACGGCCGTGCTCGGTCTGCTGACCGACCTCATGGCGAAGGCCGACGGCCGCTGCGCGTATGCCGAGGCGCGCCACGTCGCGACCGACACCGAGGACCTCGCGGTGCGCAACGGCCAGGTCGACGACATCTCGTCGTCGACGGCGGAGGGCATCGGCGTGCGCGTGCGTGTCGGCGGCGGGTGGGGCTTCGCAGCCACCCGCGACCTGTCGGCCGTGGGCGCCGAGGAGGCGCTCGGCCGCGCGCTCGCCATCGCCGAGGCCCAGCCCGCCGGGCCGGCGACGCCGCTGGCGCCGGTGGAGCCGGCGCGCGGGCACTGGGCGTCGGCCTTCGCGATCGATCCCTTCGGCGTCAGCCTCGAGGACAAGCTCGCGCTGCTGTTCGCCGCCGAGGCGGCGCTGCGCGGAGACCAGCGCATCGTGCGCACGATCGCCGCAGCGGGCGCGTGGCGCGAGCGCAAGGCGTTCGCCTCCACCGACGGTGCCGCGTGCACGCAGGAGCTCGTGGCCTGCGGTGGCGGCATCGCCGCCTACGCGTCCGGCGACGGCGAGCTGCAGATCCGCTCCTACCCCCTCGCCCACGGCGGCGGGTTCACCGCGGCCGGCTGGGAGCACGTGGCGGCGATGGACCTGTTGGGCCAGGCGCCGCGAGTCGCCGCCGAGGCGGTCGAGCTGCTGACCGCGCCGCCCTGTCCCGAGGGGCTGCAGACGGTCGTCCTGCACGGCGAGCAGGTCGCCCTGCAGGTCCACGAGTCGATCGGGCACGCCCTCGAGCTCGATCGGATCCTGCTCGAGGAGGCCTCCTACGCGGGCACGAGCTGGGTCGGCCCGGGCGACATCGGCTCGCTGCGCTACGGCTCCGAGCACCTGCACGTCACCGCCGACGCGACGACGCCGGGCGGTCTGGGCACCTTCGGCTGGGACGACGAGGGCGTCGCCGCCACTCGCACGCCCCTGATCCGCGACGGGGTCCTCCGGGGCGCGCTGTCCAACCGCGAGTCCGCGGCGGCGGTCGGGCTCGGCGCCTCCAGCGGCTGCGCCCGCGCGGACGGCTTCGCCCGCCAGCCGATCGTGCGCATGACGAACGTCTCGATCGAGCCCGGCGATGCCGGCACGCTCGCCGACCTGCTGGCCGACACCGGCGAAGGCCTGTACCTGGAGACCAACCGCTCCTGGTCGATCGACGACCGCCGCCTGCAGTTCCAGTTCGCCACCGAGCTCGCGCGCGAGATCCGCGGCGGCGAGCTCGGGCGGATGTACCGCAACCCGTCCTACGCGGGCGTCACGCCGCGGTTCTGGGGATCGCTGGATGCCGTCTGCGGTCCCGGGGAGTGGCACCTGTGGGGCCTGGTGAACTGCGGCAAGGGCGAGCCCGGTCAGGTCATGGAGGTCTCCCACGGCGCCGCGCCCGCGCGCTTCCGGGACGTGCAGGTGGGCGTCGCGTGAGCGAGTCGACCCTCGACCTCGCCGACCGGGCGCTGGGCCACGCCACCGGCGAGGCGCAGGCCACCGTGATCCACGAGCGCTCGCTCACGTCGCGCTTCGCGCGCTCGCGGCCCACCCAGGCCACGGAGATCGACGACGTCGGGGTCTCGTTCCTGGTCGTCGACGACGGCCACACCGGCACGGCCGAGACGAACGACCTGTCCGACGCCGCGCTGCGGGCCGCGGCCCGGCGCGCTGAGGCCGCCGCC
>JAOPZW010000310.1 GCA_025963905.1 Solirubrobacterales bacterium
CCGACCAGCTCGGTGAAGCGAGTGCTGAAGGTGCCCAGGGACGCGCAGCCGACCGCGAAGCAGACGGCGGTGACGCTGAGGTCGCCACGACGCAGCAGTGCCATCGCGCGCTCGATGCGCCGCGTCATCAGGTAGCCGTACGGCGACTCGCCGTAGGCGAGCCGGAACTGGCGGCTGAAGTGCCCCGCCGACATGTGCGCGCCGCGGGCGAGCGCCTCGACGTCCAGCGGCTGCGCGTACTCCCGGTCGATCCGGTCGCGGACGCGGCGCAGCCGCGCGAGGTCGCGCAGGTCCTGCGCCGCGGCGGGTCTGCCGGTCACCTGCGAGATCGTGCCATGTCGCGCCTGAGGTGCCCAGCGCGGCTGGCGTCGCCGCGACTCGTCCCGCGCCAACGCGTCTCGTCAGCAGTCAACGAGGTGGTCACGGGAGCGCGGTCGCCTGGTAGCTCTCGAACTTGAAGGTTCGGGCGGCGGCGGTGTCCTCGTTGCGGGCTCGTACACCGACCGCGCCGGCGATCTGCTCGGCGCTCGTGGCGTCGGTGGAGCTGAGCAGCCAGGTCGAGGGCTCGATCGTGCCCGCCGGCCAGATGCGAGCGCGGATCGCGGTCGGGTTGACGCCCTGGAACTGGACCCGGACCCACAGCACCACCCCGGCTCCAGCCGGAATGCCGGTGTTCAGATCGCCGGCGAGATTCGAGCCGTCGGAACGCTGGGCACGCAGGTAGACGGTGCTCCGCCCCTGCCCCTGAACGGGACCGACCCGGTAATAGGACGGGCTGCTGCCGCCCGTGTATCGGCCGACGACGTAGCCGTCGCAGTTGCTGCCGCTGCCGGTGCAGAGCGGCAGCACGATCTCGGCCAGCAGATCGACGTTCTGCACGGCGACCCCGCCGAGCACGGCCCGCCCCTGCGCCGTCGCCGCGACGCTCACGCTCCCCGCCCCCGGCGCAACGCTCCAGTTGCCGGGTGTGTCGAGCACGGACCACGGCCCACCGACGTCGGCCGTCCCCCAACCGCCACTCACGGTCCGGTTGAACCGATCCGCCGCGATCACACCGGTGCCTGCCGAAGCGACCGTCACGAACGTCTGATCGGAGCCGTACTGGGTCCCGGAGGCATTGGTGGCGACGAGCCGGTCGTGATACGTCGTCCCCGGCGACAGACCGGTCAGGTTCGCCGACACCGCCTGACTCGCCGTACCCGAGCCGGCACTCGGGTCGGGGGGAGCCGGCGCCTGTGACCCGTAGCTCGCGGAGGTCCCGTAATCGAAGTGATACGTCGTCGCCTGCCCATTGGGGTTGACCGACCCCGAGACCGTCGCGGAGGTCGTCCCGACCGCGCTCGGGGAGCCCGTGACCACGGTGGGGCCGCCAGCGGGCGGCGGCGGAATCAGCTCCCCGATGGCATTCGCGAACTCTTCGTCGAACCACACGTTCCCCAGACCGTCCAGGCCGAGCCCGTCGTGTGGGTGCGCTCCGCAATTGCTCAGCGTGTTCATCGCGAAGGCATTGCTCGATGGGCTGAATGACCCGACCTGGGCTGTCAGCGAGTTGTCGAACCACACCAGCTGTGCCGAGCCTTGGAATGCGATGCCCGACGTATGGGTCCCAGAAGTCGAGCAGGTGGTGGGCGCAGGTGCGTGGAAGCGCTGGATGCCACTGCAGGTCCCCGACGCCGGTCCACACCGGCCCGGCGTCGCGGCGGCGGGATCGAGGGTCGCAATCGTGTTCGACCAGCCTTCGGTCCACCATGGGTTGCCGCCTGCGCCGATCGCGACGAGGTGCGGCGTCCCGCTCACGGGCAGGACGATCGGATATTCCGAGATCGCGTTGTTGTTGTTGGTATCGAGAACCGCGATGCGATCGACGCTGCTGTTGTTCTCGGTGAACCAGACCAGTCCGCCGTTGGCCGCGATGCCGTACGGGTTCGAGCTGGCAGTCGGGGTCTGAAAGTCGCGATAAGCGTGAGTGGAGGGATCGAACGATCCCACCGCCGAGGCGAGGTGCTCGGTGTACCAGAGCCTTCCACCTGAGAAGGTGAGATCCCACGGGCCGCTTCCAGCGGTCACCGGCCACTGTCCGACGAACTGGCCCGTCGAGGGATCGAACTTCCCGATCCTGTCGTTGTTTGGCGTCGTGAACCACAGGTTCCCGGCGCTGTCGAACGCGAGGAAGATCGGCTGATTCCCGGAGAGAGCGGGCAGCGGGTAGAACACCACGGCGTGTGAGGAAGCCTTGATCTCGCCGATCTGCCCGGGTCCGGCGTTCGCCGAGCAGGTGGGAGCGAAGTCGCACCCTGGCTCCGCGAACCAGACGTTGCCCGCGACGTCGATCGCGGTTCCCCACGGCTCACCCGCTCCGCCGGTCGCGTAGAACGTGTTGACGGTGGGTTGGGCCACCGAAGGTGAAGCGGTGCCATGAACGAGGCGAGGCGATCCGTTCAGCGGAATGCTGCCGGAGGCGCGCGAGTCGGCCGGACGGTAGATGAGCGCTGCTTGCCTCGTGGCCGCTTCGGGCAACGCAAACGTCAGGCGAAAGACGCGCGAGTGCCTCGAGCCCAGGTGCACCCGACCCCGCCCGCCGTTCCACGCTTGCGCGGTGAAGATGTCTCCCTGGGCAGACAGGGCGAAATCCGAGGCGGAGACAGCCAGCGGCTTGCGACCGGTGTCCTTGACCGTGACCGCCAGTCGCACGCTCGTGGGTGACACCGCGGGTGCTGCGAGCGAGATCCATCGATCGTGGAGCCGCAGAGCGCCTGTGGCCGTCCCGCGAGCGACGCTCTGGCCGGCCGCGGGGCCCAGAGCCACCACGAAGACGAGCACGGCGCAGGCAAAGACCTTCAGTTTCGTCCGCTGCATGAGCCGGATCGTGGGGCCGACCTCTTCCAGCGAGATTCCAGTGCGATCGAAGGGGACCGCTTCGAGGTGCTCGGCGGCCGCGCCGCGCTGAAGGCCAGCCCGTCTCCTGACGCAACCCTGCCCGACGGAAGGCCGCCGAGCGCGCCCGGCCTGCCTACCCGGTGCGCGCCGGCGGCGCACGCTCGGGCTCGGGCTCCGGCTCCAGCTCCGCCGCATCCGCGAAGAGCGCGCCGTAGTCGGGCGACAGCGCCGCCATGAGGTAGTCGACCTCCTCGTCGGGAAGGGCCTCCGCCACCGTCGCGATGACCGCCCGCGCACCCTCCCGGGCGTCGGCCGGCGACGTGCCCGCCCGCTCGGCGACCCGGTCGACGAACTCCTCGTAGGGGAAGGCCTCGGGCCGCGACCCTGTGTCGTCGGGTGCCGCGGCCTGCTCGAGCGGTAGCAGGGCTTCGATCTCCCGGGCCTCGCGCTCGGGGATGCGCTCCGCGAGCGTGCGCAGGGTGGCCCGTGTGAGGGTGCGGGCCTCGGCGGGGGTCCGGCCAGAGCGGCGGGCGACCTCCTCCGTGAAGTCCCGTGGCGCGGCCCGGCGCCGCGGGGCGCCGGGCCACCACGCAAAGCGCCCGGCGACGGCGACGAGGGCCGGGACGAGGACCGGCCGGACGATCAGGGCGTCGATCAGCACGCCGATCGTCATCAGCAGCGCCAGCTCACGGAAGGGACGCAGCGGGACGATCGCCAGGAGCGCGAACGTCGACGCCAGCGTGATGCCTGCCACCGTTATCGCGCGTGACGCCGCCGGAACCGCCACCGCGATCGCCTCGCGCAGGCGCCGGCGCCGGGCCTCCTCGCGGATGCGTCCGGCGATGAACACGTTGTAGTCCGATCCGAGGCCCACGAGCAGGACGGCGGCGACGAGCGGGACGTAGTAGATGAGCTCGGCGCCCCCGCCGCCCCGGGTGAGCAGCAGCGCGCTCAGCCCGAAGGAGCCCGCCAGCGCCAGAACGCTGCCGGTCAGCAGCAGCAGCGGCGCGACGAGCGCGCGTAGGAACAGGGCCAGGAGCACGAACGTGACGAGCGCGGTGGCGAGCACCACGCGCCGCATGTCGACCACGATCGAGTCGACGGTCTCCGCAGCGAGCGCGGTGTCGCCGGCGTAGGAGACCCGGGCCCCGGCGGGCAGCCCCGCCTCGCGAGCGAGTGCCGGCATGCGGGCCTCCAGCCGGCGCACGGCGT
>JAOPZW010000320.1 GCA_025963905.1 Solirubrobacterales bacterium
CCGCCGGGCCAGCCAGGATGATGGTCCGATGGGAAGCGGGGGAACCGGTTGTTTGGGGCGAATCGCCATCCGGCGTAGCGCTGCTCTTTCAGCGCAAGCCCGTCAGCTAACCCCGTAAGCCCAAGAAAGAGGGACAGTCGACGGATGCCCCACTCCGAGGCCCATGCATGGTGGGCCGACGTCCAGCACCTGCGTGAGCCGATCGAGCGCCGGCGCGCCGAGGCGACCCGTGCCGAGCGCTCGCTGGCCGAGGCCGACCGCGCCCCCGCGACCGATCTCCAGCCGCTCGCCGATCCCGCCTTCACGACCGGCGGGACGCCGCTCCCGCGGCGCCCCCGCGCCGCCGCTGCCTCCGCCTCGCCCTCCGCGCGCCGGACCGTCCAGATCACCGGACGCACCGTCCCGGCGCCCTTCGTCCCGCGCCTGGTCGACATCGAGCGCCGGCGCCCCGCCCGGCGCCCGGCCACGCGTGTCGGCCCGCGACCGGACCGGCTCGCCATGTGGGCGGTGCTGCTGGGCTTCTTCCTCATCCTCGTCGCCGCGACGAGCTCGTCGCACGCGGCCACCTTTCCGGTCGGCGCCCAGCGCCACGCCCCGCTCGTGAGCCACGAAACGCGCCATGGGCATCTCGCGGCGGCGGTCTCGGGCGCGCCGCGCCTGCACGTCGCGCACTAGCCGGCTCGGTCGCTGGCCGGCTCGGTCGCAGGTCGCGTCGGGTCTGGCGCCCGCCAACTCGGCGTCACGCACGGCCGCAGCCGCTCGCCCTCAGCCGGCGGTCCGTACGGGAACCGCGCGACGCCGCGCGCCGGTGCCGCCGGGCAGCGTCGCCCTGCGCAGAGTCCGCGACGGCCTATTAGTCATGAGCATCCACTCGACCGCGAACGCCCCGCGTGGGTATCACGGCCGGAGCGGTCGAATCAAGCCGAGAGCGGTTGAATCGGCGGCGCCGGCCCCATAGACTTACTTTCTGTAAGGAACACCTTGTCCGTCCTTCCCTGAGGGATCGATCATGAAGACAGCCATCAGCAGGTTCCAGGTCCACGACGAGCTCACCGCGCCGGAGGGCTCCACGCCTGTCCTGCGTGGCGCGCTGGCCACGGGAGGCCAGCTCCCGAACTTCCTCGGCGTGCTCGCCGGCTCGCCCGCCGCCCTTCGGGGCTACGCGCGCTTCCGGTCCGAGCTGCGCCACGGGACGCTCGAGCTGGCGACACTCGAGCGGATCGCACTCGCCGTCGCCCACCACTACGGCTCTGAGCCCGGCGTCAAGCTCCACGGCCGCACCGCACGCCAGGCCGGCCTGGGGCTCGACGAGGTCACCCTCGCGGGTGAGTTCGACTCGCGCGACGAGCGTGAGGCGGCCCTGCTGCGCTACCTCAAGGCGCTCGTCGACGGACAGGGGCGCCCGCCGATGCACCTGCACGAGGAGGCCCGCGAGGCCGGCTGGAGCGACGAGCAGGTGCTCGAAGCCATCGCCTACGTCGCGCTCGAGCAGTTCACGGCGATGGTCAACGTCGCGGGCGATGTCCCCGTCGACGGGTCGCACGAGGACTCCCGGCAGTTGCGCGCGGCATGAGCGATCTCGGTCATGGGTCGCATCGGGTTTGACGAAGGGCCCGCCAGACGCGACGGGACTCATGGCCGGGGTCACGCCATGGCGGCGGCCGACCGAGGCGGTAGGCTGACGCGATGAGCTCGCGGGGCGAGCCGACCGGGCGCAAGGTCTCGTGCTGTCCGCTGTACCACGAGGCGGTCGAGCTGATCGGCCGTCGCTGGACGGGCGCGATCGTCGCCGTCCTGCTCGACGGCGGCATGCTGCGCTTCTCCGAGATCGCCAACGCGGTCCCCGAGATGAGCGACCGCCTCCTCTCCGAGCGCATGAAGGAGCTCGAGGCGCGCGGCGTGGTGCGGCGCACGGCCGAGTCCGGACCGCCCGTGCGCGTGCGCTACGAGTTGACCCCGATGGGGCGCAGCCTCCAGCCGGCGCTCACCGAGCTGCGCGACTGGGCTCGGCGCTGGCTCGATGCCACCGGCGCGCCCGAGAGCGCGCCCGAGCGCCGGCCCGCGCGAGAGCGTGGGCACGCGCGTGAGCGCACGCCCGCGCGCTGACTGTTGCCACGGGCGTCGGGCTGGCGCACAATCCATCTGGTCCAGCGCCAATAGCCCGGCAGTCCTCTGCCGATCCTCTAGGGTGCGCGCCATGGCCGACCTGCCGCAGAGCGCCGACGACGTCAAGGCGATCGTCGCCGAGCGCGACATCCGCTTCATCCGCTTCTGGTTCACCGACATCCTCGGTCAGCTGAAGTCGTTCTCCATCAACGTCGACGAGCTCGACGACGCCTTCGAGGGCGGCATGGGCTTCGACGGCTCCTCGATCACCGGCTTCAATGCCATCGAGGAGTCGGACATGATCGCCATGCCCGACCCGAGCACCTTCGCGATCCTCCCCTGGCGCCCCGAAGCGCAGGGTGTGGGGCGGATGTTCTGCGACATCCAGACGCCCGAGCGCACGCCCTACGAGGGCGATCCGCGCCACGTGCTGCGCCGCGCGCTGGAGCGGGCGAGCGCGATGGGCTTCGACACGTTCAACGTCGGGCCGGAGCTCGAGTACTTCTACTTCAAGGACAAGAACGGGACCGAGGTCCTCGACGAGGGCGGCTACTTCGACCTCACCACGCTCGACGCGGGCTCCGACGTCCGCCGCGAGACCGTCCTCGCGCTGGAGCAGCTCGGCATCCACGTCGAGTACACCCACCACGAGGTCGGGCCCAGCCAGCACGAGATCGACATGCGCTACGCCGACGCGCTGAAGATGGCCGACGACTGCATGACCTACCGCATCACGGTCAAGGAGTACGCGATGAAGTACGGCTGGCATGCCACGTTCATGCCCAAGCCGCTCTTCGGCGAGAACGGCTCCGGCATGCACACGCACATGTCGCTGTTCCGCGACGGCGCGAACGCGTTCTTCGACGCCGAGGACCCGTACTTCCTGTCGGACGTCGGCAAGGCGTTCATCGCCGGCCAGCTCAAGCACGCGCGCGAGCTGAGCTCGATCTTCGCCCAGTGGGTGAACTCCTACAAGCGCCTGGTCCCGGGCTTCGAGGCGCCCGTCTACGTCGCGTGGAGCCGGCGCAACCGCTCGGCGCTCGTGCGCGTGCCGCTCTACCACCCCGGCAAGGAGCGCGCGACGCGCATGGAGCTGCGCTGCCCCGACCCGGCGTGCAACCCCTATCTCACCTTCGCCGCCCTGCTGCAGGCGGGCCTGGAGGGGATCGAGAAGGGCTACGAGCTGCCCGAGCCGATGGAGAAGAACCTCTACCACCTGTCGCCCGACGACCGCCGCCGGCTGGGGATCGAGCAGTTGCCCGAGACCCTGGGCGAGGCGATCGAGCTCACGGCAGAGTCCGAGCTCATCCTGCGCACGCTCGGCGAGCACATGTTCAACCGCTTCATCGAGATCAAGCGCCAGGAGTGGGAGGACTACCGCATCCAGGTGACGAGCTGGGAGCTCGACCGCTACCTGCCGGTGCTGTAGGGATCGAGCGATGGGTAGCAACGGCCCATGGCCGACGCTGCCGCCGCAGGGACGTTCACGATCGGCGGGGACCTCCCGGTCCATCGCCTCGGGTACGGCGCGATGCGCATCACCGGCGCGGGGGTCTGGGGACCGCCACCGGATCCGGAGGGCGCGAAGGCGGTGCTGCGCCGCGCCGACGAGCTGAACGTGAACTTCATCGACACGGCGGACTCCTACGGGCCGGCCGAGCTCGAGCTCACGCCCGACGAGATCGACGCGCTGGACGGCCTCGCGGACTGACCGGTCAGAACTGCGAGGTCCGGTAGATCTGGAAGCGGAACGTGCGGTGGGGCGAGGCGCTGGCGTAGACCCGCTCCTGGTCGAGCTGCAGCGTCCACTTGCCCGCCAGGACCTTGCTCACCGGCACGCGCGGCGCCCGGACCACGAGCGTCCCGCACGGGCCCTTGGCGATGCCGAAGCGGTAGTTGCGCCGGGTCGTGCCATTGAGGCGAAAGTGGCCGTAGACCGGCGCGTCGGACTGGAAGCCCGCGAAGCGCCAGGTCGCCTTCTCGGCGGGACGTCCGTTGATCGGGACGTTGCTGACGTACACGCCCTTGACGACCTGGAAAGACACGGTCGCCGTGTTGGCCGGATTGGCCGGGTCCGAGGCGTTGACCGTGACGGTCTTCGGGGCGATCGTGGTCACCGCCGGTGCGGGGACGGGGGCGCTGAACGCCCCTGTGGCGTCCGAGGTAGCCGAGCCGGACGCGTCGCCGTTGAGCGTGATGAGCGTGTTGGGCGTGAAGCCCGAACCGACGACCGTCACCGGCTGGGCGCTGACGACGCAGGGAGCCTGCGCGGCGATCGATGCGGCCTGCGCCGAGGCGGGCGCGGCGATCGCGCCGGCCGTGGCGACCGCGAGCACGATGCGAGTTCTCAAGGTGGACCTCCGTAGCGATTCGCCCGGCAGACCATCGCCGGCACGCCCCCATCTACCCCACGCGGCGGACGGCGAAGCGCTGCGCGAGCGCGCTGCTCAGGCCGGCAGCAGGATCGAGAAGCCCCCGAAGCGGACCTCGCGCGCGTCTCGGCCGAGGCAGTCCTTGGCCGCTGCGCTGGGCGGTTCCCCGGCGAGCACCGTCTCGAACGCATCCGCCACGGCCCCGAGGAACGACGGCTCGACAGTGACCCGCCCGAAGTGGTGCACGAGCACCGACCGCAGGTCGGGCGCGAGGTCCGCCAGGCGCCGTGTCGACGTCGCGAAGGCCGCGAGGTCCGAGTCGGGGAGTTGCGCGTAGATGGGACCGGTGCTGATCGCGTCGGCCGCGAACAGGAGCCCGACGCGCTCGTCCAGCAGGCAGATGCTGTCGGGCGAGTGCCCCGGCGTGTGGAGCACCGTGAGCTCGCGGCCACCGAGGTCCACCTTCTCGCCGTCGCGCAGCGTCGTCGTCGCGCGGCTCGCCGGAATGCGCCAGCTCGGGGGGTCGAAGCCCTCGGGCAGCGGCCGGGGGTTGCTGTCCGGGGTCAGCAGATGGAAGAACGCGCGGTCGGTGCGCCGGTACTCGTGGGCGGCCGCGAGCAGCCCGCGGGTGTACTCGAGGTAGTCGGCCAGCAGCGCGGGCGACACCTCCTGCTGCAGCCCCGGCGCCCCCAGCTCGTGGATCGCGATCTCCTCGAACTCGTGGTTGCCACCGACGTGGTCGAAGTGCGCGTGCGTGTTGAGAACGCTGACCGGGAGCTCGGTGAGCTCCTCGGCCACGGGCCGGATCGGGGCGATGCCCAGGCCGGTGTCGAGCAGGACGGCGCGCTCCCGGCCGGCCACCAGCCACGTGTTCACGTGGCTGGGCTCGGCGACGAGCCACACACCGCTGGACAGCTCCCGGGTCTGGAACCAGTTCATACGCCGGCGCCCTCGGCGACCGGCGCCGTCTGCGGCGCCGATTGCCGTCGTGCGAGCGCGTAGTACGCGCCGCCGGCCACGAGCATCCCGACCGGGATGCTGAGGTCGGCGCCGCCGAGCACGTGGGTCGAGAGCGGGCTCTGCCATTTCACGGCGTTGGTCGTGAAGAACGTCGCAACCGCGCCGAGCAGGAAGCTCGCGAAGGCCGCGCGGTTCACGCCGCCCGTGAACCAGTAGCGACCACCCCTCGCGGTCAGCAGATCGCTCGTGGAGTACTGGAAGCGGCGCAGCACGGCGTCGACCAGGAACACCGCGCACCACGGCGCGAGCCAGATGATCATCAGCGAGAGGAACTCGGTGAACGCCGTCGTGAAGTCGTAGAAGAAGATCGCATAGACCGAGAGCGCGGTCGCGATCACGCAGTCGATGATGATGGTCTTCCAGCGCGGGAGCCTGACGCCGAGCGCCAGCAGGGTGAGGCCGGAGGTGTACGTGTTGAGGAAGTTGTTGGTGACCGAGCCGCCGATCACGACCACGAGGAACGGCGCGAAGTACCACGAGGCGAGCAATGGCTTCAGGCCGCCGACGGGGTCGGCCAGGTCGGCCACGCTGGCGGCCAGCACGCCGACGATCGAGATCACGAGCGCCGGGATGAGGTTGCCGAGGACCGTCCAGCCGACAATCGCGCGGCCCGGCGTGGCGCGCGGCAGGTAGCGGCTGTAGTCGGCCGGATAGTTGGCGAACGACAGCGGCAACGCCGCGATGATGATCGTCCCGAGGCAGAAGGTGGCGAGCTTCGTGGATGCCGCCAGCGGCTTGGGCGCGTAATGCACGTGGCCCTTGGCGATCACCTGGATCGCCACCCCGATCATGATCGCCCCGAGCAGGAAGGTGAAGACCTTCTGGAGGAAGAGGATCGTGGCGTGGCCCAGGACCGCCGCGCCGTAGGTGAGCACCACGAGAACGGCGAGCAGGACGACCTTCACGCCGGTACTCACCGTGATGCCGGCCTCGCCGGCGAGCGAGAACGCGGCGAAGGCGCTCAGCACGAGGAACACGGCCTGCCAGCCGACCGCGGAGAGCCACGCGAGCGCAGTCGGGACGAGATTGCCGCGTTGGCCGAACGCAGCCCGCGACACGACCATCGTCGCCGTGCCCGCGCGCGGGCCGGTGACGCCGCCGAGACCGACGAGCACGTAGAGCAGATTGCCGAGCACGATCGCCCCGACGGCCGCCCAGAAGCCCAGCCCGAGGCCGACGAGCGCGCCCCCGATGATGAGGTAGGTCAGGCTGATGTTGCCGCCGAGCCAGACCCAGAAGAGATCCCGGGCCTTGCCGCTGCGCTCGTCGTCCGGGATGGCGTCGATGCCGTGCTGCTCGATGCGCCACAGCTCGTTGGCGGTCTCACTCATGCGATGTCTCCTCCATGCAGCGTGATGGAACCCGGCCGGAACCTACACTTGACTTGTAGCTTGGTCAACCTCAACGCTCACACTCACTGGTAGGTCTCAGGGAGCGGGCGTCCCGCACCTGCACCGATAGACTGCGCCCGCATGGCGCACGCCGGGCAACAGGACTTCCTCACGATCGGCGCGGTTGCCGAGTCGGTCGGGGTGAGCGCGCAGACGCTTCGGCTGTGGGAGGCGCAGGGGCTGCTGGAGCCCGACCGCACGGCCGGCGGTCAGCGCCGCTATGCGACGCGCCACGTCGAGCGCGCCAGGCAGGTCGCGGAGATGCGCCGCCAGTACGGCTGGAACACGGCGGCGATCCGCACGTCGCTCGCGGCCGACTCCACCGACTCCGCCAAGCACACGTGGAAGGGCAACCGCTTCCGGCGCGCGCGCCGCGAGCGCGGGCTCTCGCTGAAGGACGCCGCCGCCCGCATCGGCATCTCGCCCGCCTACCTGTCCTCGCTCGAGCGCGGAGAGGGCGAGCCGTCGAGCCAGATCGTCGCCCGGATCGCCGACGCCTATCTGATCCCGATGAGCGGCCTGGCGGAGTTTCGCGCCCGTGGCTCGGTCGTGGTGCGCGCCGACGAGCGCGCGCGCGGCGTGCTCGACGGGGGCGTGACCTGGGAGGAGCTCGTGCTGCCCGGTCACGCGCTCGAGCCCGCCCTCCTGATCGTCCCGCCCGGCGAGGGCAGCGGTGGCGAGTACTCGCGCCCGGGCGAGACGTTCGCGTTCATGCTCGAGGGCACGCTCGAGTTCGCGCTGGAGCACGAGGAGCTCGCCGTCGGCCCCGGTGACTCGATCACGCTCGAGCCCCGCACGGCCTTCGCCTGGCAGAACGCAGGCGAGGTCGAGGCACGTGCGGTGTGGGTCGAGCAGCTGCGACCGGATGCCTGGGAGGCGTCGGCGGGGGCGGCGGAGGTCGTCAGGCGCGCGCGGCGCGCGGAGCGCCCGGACTAGTGCCGGCGACCACCATCGCCGAGCAGCTCGGCCGGATGCGCCGGGGCGAGGTCAGCGCTGTCGAGCTCGCCGAGCAGGCGCTCGCCGCCGCGGCGGAGCACGCGCACCTCGGCGCGTGGGAGCTGGTGGACGCCGACGGCGTGCGCGCGGCGGCGCAGGCGGCCGATCGCAGGCGCCGCGACGGGGACGACGCCCCGCTGCTCGGGGTGCCGGTCGCCGTGAAGGACGTGATCGACGTCGCCGGGCTGCCGACGCGGGCCGGCTCGGCCGTCTGGTCGCGGTCGCCGTCGCGCGACGCGAGTGCCGTCGCCGCCCTGCGCGCCGCGGGCGCCGCCGTGGTGGGCAAGACCTTCACGGTCGAGTGGGCCTACGGCATCGACGGACTGAATCCGCACCGGCCGCCGTGCCTCAACCCTCGAGCCCCCGACCGGCTGGCCGGCGGCTCTTCGAGCGGATCCGCCGCCGTGCTGTCCGCCGGGATGGTGGCCGCCGCGCTCGGCACCGACACGAGCGGCTCGGTACGGGTGCCGGCCGCGTTCTGTGGCGTCGTGGGGCTCCGACCGACCTTCGGCGTGGTGCCGACGGACGGGGTCGTCCCGCTGGCCCCGAGCTACGACGTCGTGGGGCCGATGGCGACGAACGTCCGCGACGTCGCGCTCCTGCTCGCCGTGCTCACCGGCCGCGGCGACGGCGGTCTCGAGCCGTGGAATGGGGCGCCGCCGCGGATCGGGATCGTCGAGTCGCTCCTGGCGCCGGCGGTGTGCGACCCGGGCATCGCCGCCACCGTGCGAGCGCTCGTCGAGCGGATCGAGGAGCGTGGCGTCCGCGTCGACTCGGTTGCGATCCCGGGTCTCGAGCGGGCGATGACGCTGCACCGGACGATCCAGATGCGCGAGGCCGCCGACGTGCACGGCGCGCTCGGCACGGATCCGGCGAGCGTCGCGGTGCCGGTACGCGAGCGGCTCGCCGCCGGCGCGGCGCTCGGCGCGGCGACGGTGGCGGAAGCGCGGCGCGAGCGCGC
>JAOPZW010000333.1 GCA_025963905.1 Solirubrobacterales bacterium
TTGCGCGGGCGCTTCCCCGGTACTACGATCAGCCAAGCGAATGACCGGCCCGCGAGGGCGACGAAACTGCAGCAAAACCAACAATTTTCGATCCCAGGCACTTCAGTCTTGACGCAGTCCCGGCCACGATCGCGGGGGGCACCACCCTCGCCGCTACGCACCACAGCACAGCGCTAGCGCCAGCCTGAAGAGCGGCTTTCGCCGCGCGCCCTTCCGTCACCACGAGCCGCCCATGCGGCCCGGTCACTCGCCCCATGAATCTGGATGATCATCCGGCCGGACGCCACCCCGGTCGGAGGGGAGAGGACAGGGCAATGGAATTGGTCATCGCGGCGGCGGTCCTGGCGGCCGGCATCATCGCGGCCGCGCTCACGGTGGGGCGCAACGGCACCGCTCGCAGCGCCGGCGTCCCCGTGGGGGCCCAGCGCGCCGAGCAGAAGGCCGAGCTGGTGCGCAGCACGGAGCGCTCGCACTCGCTCGAGCGCTCGCTGGACTCCCGCGCGGCCGAGCTCGAGCGCCGCGCGGCCGAGCTCGAGCGCCGGGAGGTCGCTCTGCAGGCCGAGCGCGCCGATGTCGCCGCGCTGCGCCAGGAGCAGACCCGCGCCCTCGAGCGGGCATCGGGCCTGAGCGCGGGGCAGGCGAAGCAGGCGCTGCTCAAGGAGATCGAGGACCAGGCGCGCCACGACGCGGCCCGCGTCATCCGCCAGGTCGAGGAGGAGACCAAGCGCGACGCCGAGCGCCGCGTGCGCTCGATCCTCTCGGTGGCGATGCAGCGTCTGGCCGCCAGCCACGCCGCCGAGACCACCGTCTCGGTGGTGCAGCTGCCCTCCGACGACATGAAGGGCCGGATCATCGGCCGCGAGGGGCGCAACATCCGCGCGCTGGAGAACCTGACCGGCGTGGACTTCATCATCGACGACACGCCGAACGCCGTCGTGCTCAGTGCGTTCGACGGCGTCCGGCGCGAGATCGCCCGCATGACGCTGGAGAAGCTCCTGCAGGACGGGCGCATCCACCCCGCCCGCATCGAGGAGACCTACTACCAGTCGAAGTCCGAGCTGGACGACCACATCGTCGAGCTCGGCGAGAAGGCGGTGTTCGAGGCCGAGGTCCACGGACTGGATCCCGAGCTGACGAAGATCCTGGGGCGGCTGCGGTTCCGGACCTCCTACGGCCAGAACGTGCTCGCGCACTCCATCGAGTGCGCGCACCTGGCGGCCATGATGGCTCACGAGCTGGGCGCGAGCGCCAAGACCGCCCGGCGCGCCGCGCTGCTCCACGACATCGGCAAGGCCGTCTCCCACGAGATCGAGGGTCCGCACGCGCTCGTCGGCGGCGACCTCGCCCGCCGCCACGGAGAGCCCGAGGCGGTCGCCCACGCGATGGAGGCCCACCACAACGAGGTCGAGCCCCAGACCGTCGAGGCCGTCATCGTCCAGGCCGCCGACGCCCTCAGCGGCGGGCGGCCGGGCGCCCGCGGCGAGTCGCTCGAGCAGTACGTCAAGCGGCTGCGCGATCTCGAGCAGATCGCGACCCGCCACCCGGGCGTCGACAAGGTGTACGCGATGCAGGCCGGCCGCGAGATCCGCGTGATCGTCGCGCCGGGGGCGATCGACGACGACCGCGCCGTCGCGCTGGCCCGGGAGATCGCGCGCGAGATCGAGCAGGAGCTCGAGTTCCCCGGGCAGATCAAGGTCACCGTGATCCGCGAGTCGCGGGCCGTCGACTACGCGAAATAGGGGTCCATCTCGGTGACCTACCGAGATGGGCTCCAAGCCGTACCCTCCAGTCCCATGCAGGTCGTCGGCAAGCGCTTCCACGTCACCACGTTCGGGTGCCAGATGAACGAGCACGACTCCGAGCGGATGAAGGGCATGCTCGAGTCGCTCGGCTACGCCGAGGTGCCCGAGCGCGACGACGCCGACCTCATCCTGTTCAACACCTGCTCGATCCGTGAGGCGGCCGACACGCGGTTCGTCGCGCATCTCGGCGCCGCCAAGCGGATCAAGTCGCAGCGCCCGGACGTCGTGGTGGGCGTCGGCGGCTGCTGGGCGCAGTCCGTGAAGGACGACGTCTTCCGTCAGTTCCCGTTCGACGACGTCGCCTTCGGTCCCGGCCAGGTGCACAAGCTCGCCGAGTTCCTCACCAGCGACTCGCTCACCGCCCAGGGCTTCTTCGAGTTCGAGGGCTTCACCGGCCACCTGCCCGGCAAGCGGGCGCGGGAGGTGCAGGCCTGGGTGCAGATCAGCGTCGGCTGCAACTGCCGCTGCTCGTACTGCATCGTGCCGTCCACGCGCGGCCGCGAGGTGAGCCGCCCGCTCGGAGAGCTCGTCGACGAGGTCGCGGCGCTCGCCGCCGATGGCGTGCGCGAGGTGACCCTGCTCGGCCAGAACGTCAACTCCTGGGGCCGCGACCTTCGCGGAGACGGCGGCCGGCCCGCGTCGTTCGCCCAGCTGCTCCGCGAGCTCGACGCGATCGACGGGGTCGACCGCATCCGGTACACGAGCCCGCACCCGAAGGACATGCGCGAGGACGTCATCCTCGCCCACGCCGAGCTGCCCTCGGTGTGCGAGCACATCCACCTGCCCCTGCAGGCCGGCTCGTCGCGCATCCTCAAGGCGATGCGCCGCACGTACACGCGCGAGCGCTATCTCGACCGCGTCGCGCTCATCCGCGAGCACGTGCCCGACTGCGCCCTGACCACCGACGTGATCGTCGGCTTCCCGGGGGAGACCGAGGAGGACTTCGCCCAGACCCTGGAGGTCTGCGAGGAGGTCGGCTACGACGGTGCCTTCACCTTCGTGTTCTCGCCGCGGCGCGGCACCGAGGCGGCGACGTTGACCGAAGGGCTCGTGCCGCACGAGGTCAAGGTGGAGCGGATGCAGCGTCTGGTCGAGGTCGTCCAGCGCCGAGCGCACGAGCGCGCGCAGCGCTTCGTCGGGCGCACGCTGGACGTCCTCGTCGAAGGACCGTCGCGGACCGACGCGGCGAAGCTGCGCGGGCGCTCGCGCCACAACAAGGCCGTGAACTTCCACGGACTCGCCTCGCCGGGCGAGATCGTGCCGGTGGAGATCGCCGTGGCGACCAGCAAGACGCTCGCCGGCGAGATGTCCCTCGTCGACCGCGCGCTGTCGGCCGGCTGAGCGGCCCGCTGGCGTTCGGCGGCTTGCGTCGCCGCCCGTCACGTGCGAACATGTGTTCGTGCGCTGGAGCAACCTGACCATCGACGAGGAGCAGCGCGCTGCGCTGCCGGGGTACCGCGAGCCGGCCGTCGTCCGCCACTTCGACGCCCCCGAGGCGCTGGACGTCCGCTTCTACGAGGTGCGCGCCAAGTCCGCCCTCAACCGCGTGCCCGAGCGGTCCCGGATGCCGTTCCGGTGGACGATCAACCCCTACCGGGGCTGCACCCACGCCTGCGTGTACTGCTTCGCCCGCCCCACGCACACGTACCTCGACATGGACGCGGGCCGGGACTTCGAGCGCGAGATCGTCGTCAAGGTCAACGTCCCGGAGGTCCTGCGGGCCGAGCTGCGGCGCCCGTCGTGGCGCGGCGAGCACATCGCCATGGGGACGAACACCGACCCCTACCAGTGGGTGGAGGGGCGCTACCGGCTGATGCGCGGGATCTGGGAGGTGCTGCGCGACGCCGCCAACCCATGCTCGGTCCTGACGAAGTCGCCGCTACTGCTGAGGGATCTGCCCCTCCTCAAGGAGGTCGCCGCGCGCACGTCCGTCTCGGCGAACCTCTCGATCCCCACGATCGACGAGCGCGCCTGGCGCGCGACCGAGCCGCACACGCCGCACCCGCGGGCGCGGATGGAGGCGGTGGCCGAGCTCAATCGCAACGGCATCCCGACGGGCATCCTCGTCGCGCCGCTGATGCCCGGGATCAACGACGACCCGCAGCAGGTCGAGACGATCCTCACCGCCGCCGCCGAGGCGGGGGCGACCGGGATCGGAGGCATCGGGCTGCACCTGCGCGGGGAGGTGCGCGGCATCTTCCTGGAGTGGCTCCGCTCCTACCGGCCCGACCTGGTCGAGCACTACGAGGGGCTCTACGCGCGCGGGCCCTATCTACCCAAGGACGAGCAGCAGCGTCTGAACGGGCTCCTGCGCCAGCCCCAGGTGCCCCGGATCGGCGTGCGCCGGCTGCGCGGCGTCGAGCCGCCTGCGGTGGCGCGGCGGCGTCCGGCGGAGCGCCCAGCGGTCCAGGAGTCGCTCTTCTGATCGACCAGACCGCTGTGTGACGCGGATCACAGGTCCGGGGCGAAACCCTGCCGGGCGCCGGTGTTGTCTTCTGGAGACGCGCGCTGTCCGACTGCCTGGCCTACAGGGCCACGTACGACGCGAGAGGAGCCCATGACGCCCGACCACCCGAGGCGCAGCAGCATGTTCACCACGCGCAGCCACAGCTGGCGCGAGGCCGGCCTGGCACGGCAGCTGAGCCGGCGAGCGGTCAAGCGCGCGCGGATCCAGCTGGTCGTCGTGCTTCCGCTCCTCGCGGGGGTCCTCGTCCTCTACGCCAACCGCGACAGCGTCTTCGGCAGGGCGTACGACCAGCCGGTGCGGGCGGGGACGGCGGTGGCGCTGGTCATGCTCGGCTGGCAGGTGGCCCGCGATGTCGGTCGCGGGCTGCGGCCCGTGCTGTTCCGTCGCATGGACCCGGGCACCGCCGGAACGGTGGGCTTCCTCATCCGCCTCGTGACGGTGCTCGTGGCGGTCTACGTCGCGCTCCGGGTCGCGGGGCTCGACCCGCGCACGCTCGCAGTCGGCGGCGCGTTCACCGCGGTCGTCGTCGGTCTGGCGGCGCAGCAGACGCTGGGCAACATCATCGCCGGCACCGTGCTGCTGAGCGCGCGGCCGTTCCGGGTGGGGGAGCGCGTGCGCCTGCAGGGCGGCGGGTTGGCCGGGACCGTGGAGGGCGTCGTGAGCTCGCTCGGACTGCTCTACACCGTCCTGGCCAGCGGCGACGACCTGATCATGGTGCCCAACGCCGTGGTGCTCAACGTCGCGATCGTGCCGCTCAAGGAGCCCGCCGGCGTCGACCTGCGCGCCCGGTTGCGGCCCGGCGTCACGCCCGTGGACATCCAGCGCCTGCTCGACGAGACCGTACAGACCCCCGTTCGCGACCGTCCGCGCATCACGCTCGAGGAGCTCGACGGCGACGAGGTCGTCGTGCGCATCGTCGCGATTCCGGAGCGCGCGTCGGACGGACCGAAGCTCGCGAGCGAGGTGCTGGCGGCGGTCGGCCGCGAGACGGCGCACGCGTCGAACGGCAGCCGCTCCGCGCAGGCGCCGGACTCGTGACCGGAGCGCCCCTAACGCTTGGACGTCTGCGCGGCGGTGAGCTCGGCGGCGACGCCGTCGCCGCCCAGCCTGCGCTGTGCGCTGGCGACGAGCTCGGGCGCGAGGCCGCCGGCGATGGCGCCGGCGCGCAGCGGCAGCGGGGCGACGTCGACCTCGGCGCGGTTGCGCTCGATCGCCCGCATGACGCCCTCGGCGACCTCCTCCGGCGTGCTCGTGCCGACGAACTTCGGGAGCTTGGCCCGCGAGTCGTGGAACATCCCCGCGTCGCGGACGAAGCCGGGGAACACGACGCTCACGCCGACGCCCCGCGTCCGCAGGTCGGCACGCAGCCCCTGCGCAAACCCGCGCAGCCCGAACTTCGTGGCGCTGTAGACGGCGCTCCCGGGGCTCGAGACCTTGCCTGCCAGGGACGAGATGAACACCATGTGACCGTGGCCGCGCTCCGCCATGCCCTCGCCGAGCAGGCGGGCGAGGATCATCGGCGCGCGAAGGTTCACCGCCAGCGCGCGGTCGATCTCCTCGGGCGAGAAGCTCATGAGGTCGCCTGAGGCGGGGAGCGCCGCGTTGGCCACCAGCACGTCGACGTCGGCGCACTCGGCGGCCAGGCGCTCGACCGCCTCCGGGTCGACCAGGTCGACGGCCAGCGCGCGGGCGCCGGTCTCGTCGGCCAGGGGCTCGAGCACCTCGGTGCGCCGGCCCGTGATGACGAGCTCGGCGCCGGCGGTGCGCGCGCGGCGGGCGATCGCATGGCCGAGGCCACCCGTCGCGCCGGTGAGGAGGACGGTGCGCCCGGCGAGGATCACGGCGCGAATACTGCCACGGTCGCCGTGAAACCGTGGAGGAAGCTGTCGCCGCCGACAGGCCCGATCTCGCCCGCGGCGAAGAAGCCCGCCATCGGAGCCCCGCGCAGCTCCTCGGCGATCGCGCCCGCATCATGGCCGGGCGTGCCGAACATGCCGGTGCCGCGACTGTTGCATGTGAAGAGCAGCGCGCCGGCCGGCCTGGCGCCGCCGAGCGCCTCGCGGCGCAGGGAGAGCGCCTGACGCAGGTCGCGGTCGGCCGAGCGCGCGTCGCGTGCGTGGAGCCGCACCACCGCCCCGAGCTCGACAGCGGAGCCGACCGCGATCGTCCCGGTCTCGGGGTCGGCGCCGATGAGGCCGCGTACCAGGAAGTCCGCGCGCTGGAGCTCGTGCGTATCCGCCCCGCCCGCCCCGCCCGCCCGCTCGCCGTCGACCACGATCCCCAGCAGCAGCCCGTGGCTGACGAGCTCGCGCTCGGCGGCGCTCAGCTGTTCGATCGCCGCGCGCAGGCACTCGAGCGCGGGGCGACCCGACAGCTCGTGGATGACGTGGCCTTCGGCGGCGGTGATCGTGAGCTCGGGGCCGACCGGCGCCGCCCCCTGGGAGACGCAGGGGAGGATCTCGACGCCGTCCAGGCGCAATCCCACCGCACCACCGACGACCTCCTCGCCCAGGAAGAGCGCGGGCTCGCCGTCGAGCGTCCGCGCGCTCGAGATCCCGCCGAGGACCGGCACGCCCGGTGCCTGGCGCGAGAGCTCGGGCAGGAGCACGTCGGTGGGGAAGGCGTAGGGGTCCGGCAGCAGGATGGCACCGGACGCGCGGGCGAGGTCGGGCAGGCCGCTCACGACGATCCCGGCGCCGGTCTGGGACGCCTCGGCATGGAACGGGACGACCTCGCCCTCGTCCAGCGTCGCCGCCCACACCGCCACCGCGGTGCCGTGCTCGATCTCGCGCTCGCCGCCGAGGACGCCGCCGGCGCCGCAGCCGATCAGCGCCGGTGGGGCCAGCGCCTCGTGCACGCCCTCCAGGGTGGCCTCGGGCGCGGCGAGGTGCGCGCCCGAGCAGAACACGCAAGCGACGTCGGCACGCGAGTCGCCCAGAGCCGCCCGCGCCTCGGCCCCGGCCTCGATGGCGGCGACACGCGGATCGAGGCCCGTCGACACTCCCGCGCCGATGCGGATGCTCACATCGGCGACGATACTCCTCGCCATGGCGGCCGATCCGAGGCCCGAGGTGTTCGCGATCTTCGGGCCGACGGGGGTCGGCAAGACGGCGCTGGCCTTCGCGCTCGCCGATCGCCTTCGCGCCGATGGCGCACGCCCCGTCGCGGTCTCCGCCGACGCCCTGCAGGTCTACCGGGGCCTCGAGCTCCTCACCGGCGTGCCCGACCCCGCCGAGCAGGCGCGCCTCGAGCACCGGCTCGTGTCCTTCCTGCCGGTCGACGCGCGCTTCAGCGCCGGCGAGTACGCCGAGCTCGCCCACGCGGAGATCGACGGCCTCCTGGCAGCGGGCGCCCTGCCGCTGGTCGTCGGCGGGACGGGCCTCTACCTGCGCGCGGCGCTCACGCGGCTCGCCCTGCGCCCGCCGCCGCCGGACGAGCTGCGCGCGCGGCTCGAGGCCGAGCTGGGCCGGCGCGGGCCGGAGGCCCTGCACGCCCGCCTCGCCCGCCGCGCCCCGTGGGCGGCGGAGGCGATCGATCCGCGCGACCGCAGCCGCATCGTCCGCTCGCTGGAGCTCCTGGAGCTGGGGGAGCTCGAGCCTCCGCAGGGCCCCAGCCAGCTGTGGACGGCGGAGATGCGGCGCCCGACCCGGCTCATCGGCCTCGTGATGGACCGCGAGGCGCTGTACGCCGCGATCGACGCGCGGGTGGACGCGATGATCGGCGCGGGGGCCGTCGAGCAGGTCCGCGCCGCGCACGCCGGCGGCGCGTCGGAGACCGCCCGCAAGGCGGTCGGCTTCGACGAGCTCCTGAGTGGCGACGTCGAGGCGATGAAGCGCCGCACGCGCAACCTCGCCAAGCGCCAGCTCACGTGGATGCGCAAGCTGGCGGCGGTCGAGGTCGTCGACGTCACCGCTCGCGATCCGGCGGAGGTGGCGCGCGACCTGCTCGCGTCTGCCTAGGCGCCCCCGGATGAACGGTCGCGTTCGACTGTCCCTCTCCGGGTCGCCCTCCCGAGGGGCTCATCAGCCCCGCCGGCCCGCAGACCGGGACCCTCGACCCGCACATCATGTCGGCGCTCACCTCGGAGCTGGCCACGGGGACCCGGCCCTAAGATCGAGGTCATGGGAAAGGTCTACGACACGATCGACGAGCGGCTGGCCGCCTGGATCGGGCGCCAGCGCCTGTTCTTCGTCGGCACCGCGCCCAGCGGAGGCGACGGGCACGTGAACATCTCGCCCAAGGGCCCGATCGAGACGCTGCGGGTGGCCGGCCCCCGACGCGTGGCCT